>NZ_JAUSVA010000002.1:7605692-7921757 GCF_030813695.1 Kitasatospora herbaricolor | reverse complement strand
GCCGAGCCGCTGGGCGTACATGCCCTCGGGCCCGCCCCAGGTGGCGTCGAAGGCGGGCTGGACGGAGGCGACCAGGCCGAGTTCGACGAAGGCGGCGACGGCCTTGTCGTCCAGTGCCTCGGCGTGCTCGACGCGGTGGCGCAGGGCCTTCACCCGGGCCGGGCCGACCCGGTCGGCGGCGGCCCGGACACCGTCCAGGACGGCGGTCAGCGCGGCGTCGCCGATCGCGTGGAAGCCCGCCTGCAGGCCGGCCTCGGTGCAGGCGGCGACGTGGTCGGCCACCTGCTCGGCGGTCAGGTAGGCGGTGCCGGTGTGCGGCGCGTCCTCGTACGGCGTGTGCAGGCAGGCGGTGTGCGAGCCGAGCGCGCCGTCCACGAAGAGGTCGCCGCCGGCGCCGACGGCGCCCAGCCGGCGGGCGGCCTCGACGCCGCCCAGCTCGCCCCAGTAGCCGAAGACCTCGGGGGTGTCGCCCTGCCCGGCCAGCGCCAGCAGGTCCGTGAGGTCCTGCTCGGAGGAGATGTCGGGGCCGGCGCACTCGTGCAGCGAGCCGATGCCGAGCGCGGCGGCCCGGGTCAGGGTGGCCCGCTGGGCGTCCCGGCGCTGCTCCGGGGTCAGGTGGGCGAGGGCGGCCCGGCGCACCGCGTGGTGGGCGTCCCGGGTCAGCGGACCGTCGGCGCTGTGCCCCGGCAGGGCGTCCAGGCCGGGGGTGAGCGCGCGCAGCGCCGTCGAGGCGAGGCCCGAGTGGACGTCGGTGCGGGAGAGGTAGAGCGCGGCGCCGCCGGCGGCCGCGTCCAGCTCGGCCAGGGTGGGCGGGCGGCCCTCGGCCCAGCCGGTCTCGTCCCAGCCGTGGCCGATCAGCACGCCGGCCGGGCCGCCCGCCGGGCCGGCGGTCCGGGCGAAGCCGGCGATCCGCTCCAGGGCCTCGCCGAGCGATGGGCAGCCGGTCAGGTCCAGACCGGTGAGCGCCAGGCCGGCCGAGGTGGCGTGCACGTGGGCGTCCACGAAGGCGGGGGTGACCAGCGCACCGTCCAGCTCGACGATCTCGTCCGCGACGTCCGCGTAGGCCTCGGCGGCACCGTCGCTGCCGACCCAGGCGATGTGCTCGCCCTCGACGAGCATCGCGGTGGCGAAGGGGTCGGCGGGGCTGTAGACGGATCCGCCGCGCAGCAGCACGGTCCGGGAGGTGCGTTCGGTCATGGGCCCAAGTCTGCACCCGCACGGTCCGGCCGGACGCCCCGGGGGGCGCGTCTCAGAGCTTCGGGGGGCGCGCTTCGTACGGGGTGGAGAGGACGACGGTCGTCCGGGTGGAGACGCCCGCCGCGCTGCGGATCCGGGCGAGCAGGTCCTCCAGGTCGCCGGGGGCCCCGACGCGCACCTTGAGGATGTAGTTCTCGTCCCCCGCGACGCTGTGGCAGGCCTCGATCTCGGGCAGCCCGGCCAGGCGGTCCGGCGTGTCGTCCGGGGCGCTCGGGTCGAAGGGCTTGACCGAGATGAACGCGGTCAGCGCGAGGTCGACGGCGTCGGGGTCGATGATCGCGGTGTACCCGCGGATCACCCCGCGCTGCTCCAGGCGACGCACGCGTTGGTGCACCGCCGAGGTGGACAGGCCGGTGGCCTTGCCCAGGTCCGTGTAGCTCATCCGGCCGTCCTCAAGGAGCAGCTGAACGATGCGCTGGTCGAGATCCTCCACAAGGCGCAAACCTACTGCCCCGCGGACCCTCCTGCCGACACGGCCGGCGGATCCGGCCCGGCACCGCCCCCGGACGGCCGGCCGAGACCGCTCCCGCAGGGCCCACCGGCCACCGGCTCACCAGCGCCCGCGCCCGGCGCACCCCCGCGTGGTGACCCCCGCCCCCCGGACCGCCGGCGGAGGGCCGCCGCATATGGGGCGTGTCATGTGCCGGACGAATGTGGCGAACGACACACTCCCTGCATCACCGTGCCACCCACCGCAGGATTATGAGCCCCCGTCACCGGGAAGTGCTGGTTGTGGCCCTGGCCGACCAGGCCGGCCCGATCCGAGGGGGATCACCATGTCTGCCGTTGACGAGCGCTCGCTGAGCGCGGACGACACCCACGATACGAACGACCGCGACACCTTCGCGGTCTCGTACGGCCCGACCCCGGGGACGGACCCCGGCGAGGCCGACACCTGGGAGATCATCCGGGTGCACTGCCCCGAGTGCGACCGCCCGATCGCCCTGCTGGGCGACGAGGAGCGGCTCCCGCAGCACGCGGTCCTGCCGACCGCCTGGCACCCCTTCTCCCCCGCGCTGTGCGCCGGTTCGGGCGCGCCCGCGGACGACCTGGCCGAGATCGACGCCCCGGAGGACAGCGTCGCGGCCGGCCTGGAGGGGTTGCTGGCCCTGCCCGCCGCCCTGGACTGGCGCACCCAGCCGTTCTCGCACGCCGTGGCGCACAGCCCGGTGAAGGTCGCCGGCGCGCCGCCGGTGGCGCCGGCCGCCCCGGACGCGGTGCCGGCCCAGCGCACCGCCTCCCGCCCGGCGGCGGTCCGCCCCGCGCAGGCCGGTCGCCGCCCGGCGGCGCAGCTCGCCCGCCGCTGACCCGGCGGCACTCCGCACCACCGCACCCACGGGACACGTACCGTCCGGCGCCCCACCGTCGAGACGGGACGGCGGCCGGACCGGACGGTCCGCCGGCCGACGGTTCGCGTCGCCCGACGAATCGTCAGTTCCCGCGGCTTCAGCCGCCGGTGAGGTGGCGGCCGATCACCAGGCGCTGGATCTGGTTGGTGCCTTCGACGATCTGCAGCACCTTGGCCTCGCGCATGTACCGCTCGGCCGGGAAGTCCTGGGTGTACCCGTACCCGCCGAGCACCTGGACGGCGTCGGTGGTGACCCGCATCGCGGCGTCGGTGCAGAACAGCTTGGCCATCGCCGCCTCCTTGGAGAAGGAGAGCCCGGCGTCGCGGCGCCGTGCGGCGGCGAGGTAGAGCGAGCGGCCGGCCTCCAGCTGGGTGGCCATGTCGGCCAGCATGAACGACAGACCCTGGAAGTCGGCGATCCGCCGGCCGAACTGGCGGCGGCTGCCGGCGTAGTCGACGGCGAGGTCGAGGGCGGCCTGGCCGACGCCGATCGCACAGGCGGCGATGCCGAGGCGTCCGGAGTCCAGCGCGGAGAGCGCGATCTGGAAGCCCTGGCCCTCGGTGCCGATCAGGCGCTCGCGGCCGACCCGCACACCGTCGAAGTGCACCTGGGCGGTGGGCGAGGAGCGCATGCCCATCTTGTGCTCGGGCGGCGCCGCGGACAGGCCCGCGCTGCCGGCCGGGACGAGCAGGCAGCTTATGCCGCGCGGGCCGTCCTCACCGGTGCGCACCAGGGCGCTGTAGAAGTCGGCCTGGCCGCCGTGGGTGATCCACGCCTTGGTGCCGCTGACCACGTACTGCTCGCCGTCGAGCTCCGCGCGGGTGCGCAGGGCGGCGGCGTCGGAGCCGGACTGCGGCTCGGAGAGGCAGTAGGCGCCCAGCTGCTCGCCGCCGAGCATCGCGGGCAGCCAGGCGGCGCGCTGCTCGTCGGTGCCGAAGGTGGCCAGGGCGTGGCAGGAGAGGGTGTGGACGCTGACGCCGAGGCCCACGGCCAGCCAGCCAGCCGCGAGCTCCTCCAGGACCTGCAGGTAGACCTCGTAGGGCTGGTCGCCACCGCCGTGCTCCTCGCCGTACGGGAGGGAGAGCAGGCCCGCCTCACCGAGCGTGCGGAAGACCTCGCGGGGGAAGCGGTCGGCCGCCTCGTCCCCGGCTGCGCGCGGGGCGAGCTCGCGCTGGACCAGGTCCCGGGTGAGGCTCAGGAGCTCTCGGGCCTCGTCGCTGGGGAGCTGGCGGTCCACAGGTTTCGCGGGTGCGGGGCTCATGGCGGTTGGTCGCCTCCTCGATCGGGCGCCGGGCCCAGAGGTGGCGGGCACGGCACGGGTGTGGCAGGTCGGCCCGACCGTCACCGGGTCGCGGTGAACGGTCGTTCACATGTCTGGCGATGTGAGTATGCCCGATCCGGGCCCGGCCGTCACGGCCGGCGGCGGATCACCGTCCGCACGGCCGCGAGGGCGCCCGTACAGTGATGGCCGTGACTGAAGGTGCTGGTCGGGAGGGTGACCCGGGGCTGAGCGAGCTCGCGGCGCGGCTCGCCGCCGCGCCGCCGTCCTGCGGGCCGGTGCGGCTGATCGGGGTGGACGGCCACGCCGGGTCCGGCAAGACCACCTTCGCCGGCCGGCTGGCCGCTGCGCTCGGCGGTGCGCCGGTGGTCCATCTGGACGACCTGGCGACGCACGCCGAGCCGTTCGGGTGGACGGAGCGGCTGCGGCGCGAGGTCCTGGAACCGCTGGCCGCCGGCCGGGAGGCCCGGCACCGGGTGTACGACTGGACGCTGCGCCGGTTCGAGGGCACCCGGACGGTACCGGCGGCGCCGGTGGTGCTGGTGGAGGGCGTGGGCGCCGGCCGGCGGGCGGTGCGGCCGTGGCTGGCCGGGCTGGTCTGGATGGAGCTGGACGCGGCGGCCGCGCGGCGGCGCGGGGAGCTCCGGGACGGCCCGGAACTGGCCGGATTCTGGGTCGGCTGGGCGCGGGCGGAGCAGGAGCACTTCGCCGCCGACCCGAGCCGTCCGTACGCCGACAGCAGGGTGGACGGAGTAACCGGACGGATCGCCTCCGGCACCCTCGGTGAGCTGCCAAACCTCCCTTGACCTGGGCCGTCGCAGGGAACTAGGTTTTCTCTCGTTGCGAGATTGTTGATCGCGCAACCACAGACACGGCATCTCCGGCTTGTTCCCCCGTGAGCCGGAGATGCCGTTCTCCTTTCCCCGTACCCCAACGAGCCGCGCGCCGTTTGGATTTGACCTGGCGCGGCACCCTTCCGGATCAGCTCCGCGCCGGTACGATTCCTGGCAGGCGCATATGCGCCCCGGGGGCTCTCTCCACCGGCGAACCATGCAGCCGGCCGAGCTCCGATGCACACCGCGGGGGGCGTGAGTGACGACGGTGGAGAGTTCCGACAGCAACAACGCGGGTGGGGGCCCCGGCAGGCTCGCCGACCGCGCCTGGCTGCGGGCGATGGACGCCTACACGGCCGGCGCGTACGCGCGCGCGGAGGAGGAGTTCCGGGCGGCGGTGCGCCTCGACCCGGGCATGGCCGACGCCTGGCTCGGCCTGCACGCCCTGCGCTGCGACACCTCGGGCGCCCTGCTGGCGATGCACCGGCACCGCAAGCGCTTCGGCGAGCAGCGCAGCCGGCACCGACGACCGCTCAGTTCCTGGTACTGGCTGGGCTGGTGGGTCCAGCCGGTGCTGGAGGACGCCCGCGACCTGGCCCTCGCCCACGCCTCGCACTGGCTCGACGGGCGCCACCTCACCGAACTCGACACCGCCCTGGCCCAGTGCCCGCCGCCCGGCGAGGACCCCTCGGTGCGCTTCCTGCACGCCTGCCGCTCCTACCTGTTGAAGGACTGGGAGCAGCTGATCCGGGACACCGACCGGCTGCTGGACGACCCGCTGCTCGGCATCGAGGCCGGCCTGTTCGGCGGGATGGCGCGGGTGCGGCTGGACATGTGCGCGCAGGCCCAGGGCCCGCTGGCGGCCTCGCTGGCCCGCTGCCGCTCCGAACAGCCGCAGCGCAAGGAGCTGCGCTACTGGCTGGCCCGGGCCTACGAGGGCGCCGGACGCAGCGCCGCCGCCCTGCCGCTGTACCGCGCGGTGCACCGGGCCGACCCGGCCTTCATGGACACCGCCGCCCGGCTGACGGCGATCTCCGCCGAGGACGGGCTGGTGGACGCGCTGCTGGAGGGCGTCGTCGGCAGCGGACCGGCAGCGGGCGGCGGAGCGGGTGCGGGGCGCGAGACCGGCCCGGTGGCCGGCTTCGGCACCGACGAGGCCTACGACCCGGCGGAGGAGCTGGGGGCGGCCGACGGCTTCGGGGCCGCGGCGGGGTACGGCGGGGACTACGAGACCCAGGAGGACCTCCCGGTCGGGTACGCCGCGGGGCCCGGGGCCGGCCGCCCGGTGGAACCCGGGGCCGGCTTCACCGCGGACTACCCGGGCGAGCCGCCGGCGGACATCCCGGCCGGATTCCGCGGCGACTTCGCGGGCGGACTGCCGGCCGGCTTCACGGTGGACGAGGGCTTCGGCCCGCCGGAGGGCGTCGAGGAGGCCCCGGATGCGGGACAGGGCGCCGGCCCGCAGGCGACGGCCGGCCCGGCCGTAGGACCGGTGCCGGGCGGCCCGAGACCGGGGGCGGAGGGCGGCGCCGGGCCCGAACCGCGTTCCGGGGCGACGGTGTTCGAGGGACCGGGGTCGTTCCAGGGGCCGGGCGGGTTCGACGGGCCGGGCGGGTTCCCGGGCCCGGGCGGGTTCGAGGGTCCGGGCGGCCTGGAGGGGCCCGCGCCGCAGGGCACCGGGGCCCGTACCGGCTCCGGGTCCGCCGCACCGGGCGAGAGCGGTCCGGCGGCCACCCTGTTCCTCCCCGGACGCGCCGTCGGCTCGCAGGCGGTGCCGGCCCACCGCGCCTCCCCCGGCCGCTCCGGCAGCCGGCAGGAACTGGACGCCGCACTGGACGCGCTGGAGCGGATGGTCGGACTGGACCCGGTGAAGCGCCAGGTCCGGGCGCTGTCGGCGCAGTTGCGGATGTCCCGGTTGCGGGCCGGTGAGGGCCTGCCGGTCCAGCCGCCGAAACGTCACTTCGTCTTCTCCGGACCCTCCGGCACCGGCAAGACCACGGTGGCCCGGATCCTGGGCCGGGTGTTCCACTCGCTCGGTCTGCTCTCCGGCAACCACCTGGTGGAGGCCCAGCGGGCCGACCTGGTGGGCGAGTTCCTCGGCCAGACCGCCGTCAAGGCGAACGAGCTGATCGACTCCGCGCTGGACGGCGTGCTCTTCATAGACGAGGCCTACAGCCTCTCCAACTCCGGCTACAGCAAGGGCGACGCCTACGGCGACGAGGCCCTGCAGGTGCTGCTGAAGCGGGCCGAGGACAACCGGGACCGGCTGGTGGTGATCCTGGCCGGCTACCCGGAGGGGATGAACCGGCTGCTGTCCACCAACCCCGGCCTCAACTCCCGCTTCACCACCCGGGTGGACTTCCCCAGCTACCGGCCCGCCGAACTCACCGCGATCGGCGCCGCGCTGGCCGGCCGGGACGGCGACGGCTGGGACGAGGACGCCACCGAAGAGCTCTCCAGCATCTGCGGGCACGTGGTCCGGGAGGGCTGGATCGACGACCTCGGCAACGGCCGCTTCATCCGCACCCTGTACGAGAAGTCCTGCGCCTACCGCGACCTGCGGCTCTCCCTCACCGGCGGGCAGCCGAGCCGGGAGGACCTGGCCACCCTGCGCCTGCCCGACCTGGTCCAGGCGTACGGCGAGCTGATCGACGGCCGCGGCGGCGCGGCGGAGGCCTGACGGCGGCACGGGGCCGGGCTCGGCCGCCCGATCCGGCCTGCCGCCGGACGAGCCGGCGCGGGCGCACGGCGAGAACGGGGCCGGGCCGGCCGGGGAACGATCACGCGTGTGTCCCCCGGCCCGCCCGGCCCGCGGCCCGGTGGCCGCCCGCCCGCCGCTACGCCGCGGCGGGGCGGTGGTCCGGGTCGTGCACCTCGCCGACCAGCTCCTCGACCACGTCCTCCAGGGCGATCAGGCCGAGGGTGCGGCCCTCGGCGTCGACCACGGCGGCCAGGTGCGAGGCGGCCCGGCGCATCGCACCGAGCGCGTCGTCCAGCGGCAGGCTGCCGCGCACCACGGTGATCGGCCGCCAGAGCCGGGCCGGCACGGGCGCGGACGGGTCCTCGACGTCCAGGATGTCCTTGAGGTGCAGGTAGCCGAGGAACCCGTTGCCGGCGACGTCGCCGTCGACCACGGGGAAGCGCGAGAAGCCGGTGCGGACGGCCAGCTGCTCGATCTCGGCGGCGGTCACCTTGGTGCCGACGGTGACCAGTTGTTCGGGCGGCAGCACCACGTCGGTGACCGGGCGGTGGCCCAGCTCCAGCGCGTCCTCCAGGCGCTCCTGGCGGTCGACGTCGAGCAGGCCGGCGTCCCGGGAGTCGAGCAGCAGGTACATCAGCTGCTCGGTGGTGAAGACCGACGCGACCTCGTCCTTGGCCTCCACCTTGAAGAGCTTCAGGATGCCGTTGGCGAAGGCGTTCAGGAAGCTGATCACGGGGGCCAGCACCCGGGCCAGCCGGTCCAGCGGCGGGCCGAGCACCAGCGCGGCCTTCTCGGGGCCGGCCAGCGCCAGGTTCTTCGGCACCATCTCGCCCATCACCATGTGCAGGAAGACCACCACGGCCAGCGCCAGCCCGTACGAGAGCGGGTGCATCAGGCTCTGGGGGACGCCCATCGCGTGGAACGGCCCCTCGACCAGGTGCGCGATGGTGGGCTCGGCGAGCGCGCCGAGGCCCAGCGAGCAGACGGTGATGCCCAGCTGCGCTGCGGCCAGCATCGCGGAGACGTTGGACAGCGCGTGCAGCACGGTGCGGGCCCGCTTGTTGCCCGCCTCGGCGAGCGGTTCGATCTGGCTGCGCCGCACCGAGATGACGGCGAACTCGGCGCCGACGAAGAAGGCGTTGCCCAGCAGCAGCAGGAGTGCGGCGGCCAGTTGGAGCGCGGTCATCGGGTCTCGTCCTCGTCGTGGCGGTGCTCGGTGGTGCGCTCGACCCGGACCTTGGTCGTCCGGTGCCGGTCGACGTTCTCCACGGTCAGCCGCCAGCCGGGCAGCTCGGCCGTCTCACCGGGGTCGGGCAGCTTGCCCAGCAGGTCGGCGACCAGGCCGGCCAGGGTCTCGTACGGGCCCTCGGGGGCGTGCAGCCCGATGCCCTCCAGCTGGTCGATCCGGGCCTTGCCGTCGGCCGCCCAGGCGGGCAGTCCGTCGACGGGCGGCAGGGGGACCAGCTCGGGGGTGTCCTCCGGGTCGTGCTCGTCCTGGACCTCGCCGACGATCTCCTCGACGATGTCCTCGATGGTGACCACGCCGGCGGTGCCGCCGTACTCGTCCACCACGATGGCCATCGGCTGCTGGCGGCGCAGCTGGTCGAGCAGCGCCTCCGCGGGCAGCGTCTCGGGCACCAGCAGCGGCGCCGTCGCGAGGTCGGCCACCCGGACGCCGCCGCGGTGCTCGTGCGGGACGGCGAGCGCGTCCTTGAGCGTCACGGTGCCGGTGACCTCGTCCAGGCTGTCGGCGTAGACCGGGAACCGGGACAGGCCGGTGGCCCGGGTGAGGTTGAGGACGTCCGCGGCGCTGGCGTCGCGCTGGAGGGCGGCGACGTCGACGCGCGGGGTCATCACGCTCTGGGCGGTGAGGTCGCCGAGGCCGAGGGTCCGCACGAAGAGCGTCGCCGACTCCTCGTCCAGGACACCGGCCCTGGCCGAGTGGCGGGCCAGCGAGACCAGTTCGGCGGGGGTGCGGGCGTGGCCCAGCTCCTCCTGCGGTTCGACGCCCAGCGCCCGGACCGTCCGGTCGGCGGCGCCGTTCAGCAGGCTGATCAGCGGGCGGCAGACGGCGGAGAAGGCCATGTGCGGGGCGGCGACCGCGCGGGCCACCTGCATCGGGTGGGAGATCGCCCAGTTCTTCGGGACGAGTTCGCCGATCACCATCTGCAGCACGGTGGCCAGCACCATGCCGACGATCACGGCGACGCCGCGGGCGGCCGACTCCGGTACGCCGACGGCGGTCAGCGGGGGGCTGAGCAGGACGGACAGGGCCGGCTCGGCGAGCATGCCGACCACCAGCGAGGTGACGGTGATGCCGAGCTGGGCGCCGGAGAGCTGGAAGGAGAGGTGCCGCAGCCCGTGGCTGATCCGGCGGGCCTTCGGGTCCCCGGCCTCGGCGGCGCGGTCGACCGCACCGCGCTCGACCGTCACGAAGGCGAATTCGGCGGCCACGAAAAGGCCGTTGGCGAGGATGAGCAGCAGGGCCGCGAACAGCAGCAGCCAGGCGGTGATCACAGTGCCGCCTGCCTTCCGGCGGTCGGAAGTGGGGCGGCGTCGGTACTACCGGACGGATCGTCCATCGAGGGGAGGTGTCACTCCTCTGGTCGCGGGCGGACAGGGCAGGGCTTTGCCCTGCTTTTACCAGCGTAGACGATACCCGTACGAGTATAAGGATCTTGTTCGATCCGGCGGCGTGCCCGCGATCCGCCGAACCGGCCGGGTCGTCGGCCGGGTCGTCGGCCGGGTGGCCGGTGGGGCGGTGCGCCCGGCGCTCAGGCCTCGGCGTGCGCCCGGCCGTGGCTCTCGACCAGGTCACGCAGGGCGCGGGCGGCGCCGACCGCCTGCTGGTGGCCGACGCCCGCCTGGATGCCGACGGCGGCCAGCGAGGTGCCGTCGGCCAGGTCGAGGCTGGCCCAGGGGTCGCCCTGGCGGAAGTTCACCCGGACGATCTCGGCCCAGGCGAGCCGGCGCTTGCGGACGAAGTTGACCACCGTGACGCCCTCGGCGTCGGCGGACACCTTGGGGCGGGCCAGCATCAGGCCGGCGCCGGCGAAGACCAGCCCGCTGACGACCATCGCCACCCGGTCGTTGAGCTGCCAGTTGGCCGGCAGCGCGACCGCGATCACGCTGAACATGACCACCAGCAGGGCGCTGACCGGCAGCAGCACCGCGCGGGTGCGGCGCGGGAACCAGGTGACGGGGAGCTGGACGGGGGCGCTCACGGGGTCTCCAGACGGAGCACGGTGTCTCCAGAGAGCACGGGCGGGGACGCTCGCGTCCCCGCCCGTGGTTCGATCGGTCGAGCGGGTCGCTCTCAGAGCCGGCAGGCGTGGATGTTGGTCACCAGGATGGCCCGGGCGCCGATGCTCCAGAGGTCGTCCATGATCCGCTGGGCCTCCTTGCGGAGCACCATCGAGCGGACGGCCACCCAGCCCTCGGTGTGCAGCGGCGAGACGGTCGGCGACTCCAGGCCCGGGGTGAGCGCCACGGCGGCGCTGACGGACTCGGCCCGGATGTCGTAGTCCATCAGCACGTAGCGGCGGGCCACCAGGACACCCTGCAGGCGGCGCAGGAACTGCTCGACGCGGCTGTCCTCACCGGCGCCCTTGGGGCGGATCACCACGGCGTCCGAGACCAGGATCGGGTCGCCGAAGACCTCCAGGCCGGCGTTGCGCAGGCTGGTGCCGGTCTCCACGACGTCCGCGATCACGTCGGCGACGCCCAGCTGGACGGCGGTCTCCACGGCGCCGTCGAGCTTGGTGACGGTGGCCTTCACCCCGTGGTCGGCCAGGTGCTGCTGCACCAGCCCGGTGTAGGAGGTGGCGATCCGCAGGCCCTCCAGGCCCTTCACGTTCTCGACGTCCAGGCCCTCGGGGCGGGCGAAGCGGAAGGTCGAGCCGCCGAAGCCGAGCGCGAGCACCTCCTCCGCGTTGGAGGCCGAGTCGAGCAGCAGGTCGCGGCCGGTGATGCCGACGTCCAGGCGGCCGGAGCCGACGTAGACGGCGATGTCGCGCGGGCGCAGGAAGAAGAACTCGACCTCGTTGTTCGGGTCGACCAGGACGAGTTCCTTCGGGTCCTTGCGCTGGCGGTAGCCCGCCTCATGGAGCATCTCCGCCGCGGGACCCGAGAGCGAACCCTTGTTGGGGACGGCGATGCGCAGCATGAGTGGTGAATCCTTCGCTGAGGTAGCGGGTGAGGGGTGGTGCAGGTGGTGCAGGGCTCACGGGTGGTGAGGCTGGTGCGGTTTGGTGCTGGTCACTCGGTCGGTACAGCGGTACGGGCCGCACAGCGGCGGCCCGTACCCGGAGTTCGCGGGCCCGGTCTAGAGATGGGCGTACACGTCGTCGAGCGTCAGCCCCTTGGCGACCATCATCACCTGAAGGTGGTAGAGGAGCTGCGAGATCTCCTCCGCGGTCTCCTGGTCGGACTGGTACTCGGCGGCCATCCAGACCTCGGCGGCCTCCTCGACGACCTTCTTGCCGATCGCATGGACGCCCTGCTGGACGAGCTGCGCGGTACGGGAGGACGAGGGGTCGCCGGTGGCGGCCTTCTGCTGGAGCTCGGTGAAGAGCTCCTCGAATGTCTTCGAAGCCATGATGGACTCACCTTACGGCTTGCGGGCATACGGACGGTAAACGGTCCCGGACCGTGGACACCGCCTTGGACGACGCCCTCCCCCCGGCCGCTGTGCCGGAGGGAGGGCGGAGGCGCCGGGCCGGGGTGCCGGCCGTCACGCGAAGGGCGCCGTCACGGGACGGTGGCCGTCACGGGACGGTGGCCGGACCTACCGCCAGGGCTCGGAGACCGAGCGCAGCACCGCGGCGGTGGCCACGGCGGCCGTGACGGCCTCGTGGCCCTTGTCCTCGGCGGAGCCGGGCAGGCCCGCGCGGTCCAGCGCCTGCTCCTCGTTGTCGCAGGTCAGCACGCCGAAACCGACCGGCACTCCGGTGTTCACGCTGACCTGGGTCAGCCCGAGGGTGGCGGCCTCGCAGACGTAGTCGAAGTGCGGGGTGCCGCCCCGGATGACCACACCGAGGGCGACCACGGCGTCGTACCCGCGCTCGGCGAGCTGCTTGGCGGCGACCGGCAGCTCGAAGGTGCCGGGCACCCGCAGGACGGTCGGCTCCTCGATGCCGAGCTCCTTCAGGGCCCGGTGGGCGCCGTCCAGCAGTCCGTCCATCACCTGCTCGTGCCACTGGGCGGCGATCACCGCGACCCGCAGGTCGGCGCAGTTCTTCAGGGTCAGCTCGGGGGCTCCGTGGCCGCTCACGTTCGTACTTCCTGTCCGGTGGTGGTGGGTGGTGGTGCGGGGTGCTGTCAGGAGTCCTGGCCGAGCCAGGGCAGCTGGTGACCCATCCGGTCGCGCTTGGTGCGCAGGTAGGCCAGGTTGTGCTCGCCGGGCACGGTGGGGACGGGCTCGCGGCCCTTCACCTTGAGGCCGTGCTCGGTGAGCGCGGCGATCTTGTCCGGGTTGTTGGTCAGCAGGGTCAGCGAGCGCACGCCCAGGTCGGTGAGCATCTGGGCGCCGATGCTGTAGTCCCGGCCGTCGGCGGGCAGGCCGAGGTCCAGATTGGCGTCCACGGTGTCCCGGCCCTGCTCCTGCAGCTCGTACGCGCGCAGCTTGTGGGCCAGGCCGATGCCCCGGCCCTCGTGGCCGCGCAGGTAGAGCACGACGCCGCGGCCGGCCGCCGCGACCTTCTCCAGCGAGGCCTGCAGCTGCGGGCCGCAGTCGCAGCGCAGCGAGCCGAACACGTCGCCGGTGAGGCACTCGGAGTGGACCCGGACCAGCAGGCCCTCGCCGTCGGGCACCTTGCCGTCGGCGTCCAGGCCGCCCGCGACCAGGGCGATGTGCTCGATGCCGTCCAGGGTGCCGCGGTAGCCGACGGCGGTGAAGTCGCCGTAGGCCGTCGGCAGCGCGGTGACCGCGGCGCGGTCGACGTGCAGTTCGGTGCGGCGGCGGTAGGCGATCAGGTCCTCGATGGAGATGATCGCGAGGCCGTGCTCGCGGGCGAAGGCGACCAGCTCGGGCAGCCGGGCCATGGTGCCGTCGTCGTTGACCACCTCGGCGATCGCGCCGGCCGGGGCCAGCCCGGCGAGCCGGGCCAGGTCGACGGAGGCCTCGGTGTGGCCGGGGCGCACCAGGACGCCGCCCTCGACCGCGCGCAGTGGGAAGACGTGCCCGGGGCGGGTCAGGTCGCCCGGCTCGGTGCCGACGGAGGCCAGCAGCCGGACGGTGCGGGCCCGGTCCGCCGCCGAGATGCCGGTGTCCACGCCGTCGCGGGCGTCGACCGAGACGGCGTAGGCGGTGCCCTTGCGGTCCTCGTTGACCTGGGTCATCGGCGGCAACTTGAGGCGGTCGAGCTCCTCGCCGGTCATCGGGACGCAGATCACGCCGGAGCTGTAGCGGATGGTGAAGGCCAGCAGCTCGGGGGTGGCGGCGGAGGCGGCGAAGACGATGTCGCCCTCGTTCTCCCGGTCCTCGTCGTCCACCACGATCACCGGGCGGCCGAGGGCGATGTCCGCGATCGCACGCTCGACGGGGTCGAGGGCGAGGTCGTCGGTGGCGGGCTGGGTGCTCATGCGGATGCTCCCTGCAGGACGGTGTCGGTGGCGGGACGGGTGTCACGGGTGCGCAGCCACCAGGCGCGCAGGCCCAGCAGGACCAGCACGAAGTAGATGCTGAAGGTCAGACCGGTGAAGGCGAAGCCGCTGTTGAAGGCCAGCGGGACGCCGACCACGTCGACGGCGATCCAGGCGAGCCAGAACTCCACCCAGCCCCTGGCCTGCGCGTACATCGCGGCGAGGGTGCCGACGAAGATGTAGGCCATCGCCCAGGGGTGGTAGACCGTCTCGGTGATGTGCAGGAAGGCCCAGGTGACGGCCGCGGTGCCGAGCGCGGTGGCGCCGACCAGCGCCCCCCGCTCGGTCCAGCTCGCGAAGCGGACCGTGATGTCACCGGTCTCCTGCCGGCCCCGGCGCCACCGGGTCCAGCCCCACACCGCCGCGGCGACGACGATCAGCTGTTTGCCGATCAGCCCGGGCACGTGGCCGGACCAGTAGGCGGCGATCAGCACGGCGCCGGAGAGCAGTTGCAGCGGCCAGCTCCACACCGAGCGGCGCCAGCCGAAGCCGAGCGCGACCAGGCCGAACAGGTTGCCGATCATGTCGGCCCACTTCACCGGCTCACCGAAGAGGGTGAACGCTATGCCGCTCAGCCAGTTCACGGGGCTTCCTTCGCGATGGTGTCGGGCAGGGCACGGGAGTCGAGCAGCCGCTCGACGTACTTGGCGAGGACGTCGACCTCCAGGTTCACCGGGTCGCCGACCGCCTTGGCGCCGAGCGTGGTGAGCGCGAGGGTGGCCGGGATCAGGCTGACGGTGAAGCTGTCGCGGGCGGCCTCGACCACGGTGAGGCTGACGCCGTCCACCGTGATGGACCCCTTGTCGACCAGGTAGCGCGAGATGCTCTGCGGCAGCGAGAACCGCAGCACCTCCCAGCGGACGGTGCCGTCCGCGTCGAGGTCGCCGGGCTCGCGGCTCAACAGGGCTCCGGTGGCGTCGACATGACCCTGCACCAGGTGACCGCCGAGCCGGGCGCCGAGCGCCATGGCCCGCTCCAGGTTGACCGGGGAGCCGGTGCGCAGCGCGCCGAGGCTGGAGCGGTGCAGCGTCTCGGCCATCACGTCGGCCGTGAACTCACCGCTCTCGGCGGCCAGTTGATCGGGGGTGTCGACAACGGTCAGGCAGACGCCGTTGACCGCGATGGAGTCGCCGTGGTGCGCACCCTGACAGACCACCGGGCCACGCAGGCGGATCCGCGACGAGTCGCCGATCTCCTCGATGGAGACGACCTCGCCGAGCTCTTCGATGATGCCGGTGAACACCCGGGTTCTCCTCGCGCATAGGGCGCGGACTCCGGGGCGGCATGGGGAGATGACACGGAACGGCACAGGGACGGGCGTACGCCTGCGGGAGCCGCTCCGTCGGCGCCTTCGCCGGGGAGAGCTCTGCCTGTGCACACCACCCGCGGTCCACCGGGGGACCACGGCACTGCTCGATCCGTCGCGCACGCCTCCCATCCGGACTTTAACCGTCGGTCCAGGAATCTCACCTGGTCAACCGCTCGCTGGCTGCGGACGGGTCGCGGACTGTAACCGCCGGTTCGGATTTTCACCGACCCCGGAGTGCGCTGAACGTCACTGCTACTACTGCCGTCATTGTGCCATGATCCGCGCGCCCTCAGGGAGAGGCGTTCACTGTGGGCTGTTTCACTCCCCCCGCGGGAATGCGCCGGTACGCGCGCCGGGCGCCCGGCCCGCTCCCGGACGGGCCCTACGCCCCGCCGGTCGCCCCCGCCGGGAGGCCGGCGCCCCAGGGCAGCACGGCCGGGGTGGGCGGCGGTCCGGGCACGGGTACCCGGACGGCGTGCAGCTTGCCCGCGTCGGGCGCGAACCGCCCCTGCTCGTCCGGGCGGTGGGCGGTGGTGATGTACAGGGTACGGAGGTCCTCGCCGCCGAAGGCGCAACTGGTCGGGCAGGCCGCGCCGATCGGCAGGACGGTGTCCAGCCGCCCGTCCGGGGTGTAGCGGTGCAGGGCCGAGCCGCCCCACAGGGCCACCCACAACGCACCCTCGGCGTCCACCGCGAGGCCGTCCGGCCAGCCCGCGTCCGGGTCCACCGCGACGAAGGGGCGCCGGCCCCGGACGCTGCCGTCGGCGAGGTCGTAGTCCAGGACGTCGATCCGCCGGGTCGGGGTGTCGATCCAGTACATCCGGCGGGCGTCCGGGCTCCAGCCCAGCCCGTTGGCGATGGTCGCCCCGGAGATCACCTCGGTGGCGACCGCGCCGTCCAGACGCAGCAGGGCCGCCCCGCCCGGCCGCTCGTCGCCGGACATCGTGCCGACCCAGACCCGGCCGGCCGGGTCGGCCTTGGCGTCGTTGCAGCGCTCGGCGGCGCCGAGCGGCACGGCCGCCACCGCCTGACCGTCCAGCTCGACCACACGGTCGCGCAGCACTGCCGCCCAGCCGTCCACGGTCGGCAGGATCGCCGAGGCCGGCGGCGGCAGTTGGCGCGAGCTGCCGTCGGAGTGGTGCACCACCCCGGCCGGGATGTCCACCCAGCGCAGGGAGTTGGTGCGGACGTCCCAGACCGGACCCTCGCCGAGGCCGCTGACCCGGTCGTCGACGGGCGTGGGGGCGGGGATGCCTGCGGGATTGCTCATCGGGTGTCGACCTCCGGGGGGACGGCGCGGGCGTCGCCGTCGGCGGCAGGCGCCGTTCGCGTCCGGGGCGCCGGGCCCGGCCGGGGCGGCCGGGGGCTCGGCGATCTCCCCGGGCACGCGGCGGCTGCCGGGCGGGCGGGTGGGCGGCGGGGATCCGGGCCCGTTCCGCGCCATCCTGCCAGTGATGGGCCGCGCGGTCGACAGCCGAGGGGACGGCCGGGGGCCGGGCCGCGGGAGCAGCCGGGAGACGGCCGGGGAACGGGCCCGGGGACGGGCCCGCGCGGGGTCAGGGCCGGAGCAGCACCACCTCCCGTCCGTGCCGGCGCTGCTGCTCGGCGTCCCAGTCGCCGGTGCAGTAGACGGAGATCCGGGCGATCATGCCGTCCTCGACGTCCGCCCGCATCAACTCCCGGCAGTACCAGGACTGCCCGTCCTGCTCCCAGCGCTCCTCCAGCTCGATCACGAACCCCGTCGGGGTCGGGTCGACCCGGCGGCGCGGGACGAGGCCGGGGGCCGGGTGTCCGGCCTTGCGCAGGGCGACCAGGCCCGGCACGCCCGCGGCCTGCAGCCGCCACTGCGGCACCGTGAGGTCGCAGAAGACGTCGGGCCGGAAGAGGCCCGCCGGCGGGCTGCCGGTCTCCAGGAAGGTGACCAGCAGGTCCGGCAGGGCCTCCTGGTGCCGGGGGCCGGCGAACGGACCCGCGGCGGTCAGTGCGATCGTTTCGGTCGGCGCGGTCGGCGCGACCGGCGCGGTCGGCGCGGTCGGTTCCATGGTCCGGGTCATCGGTCAGCTCCCGACGTGCGCGCCGCTCGCCTTCGCGGCGTCCAGGTTGCGCCCGACCACCGCCATGGTCCGCTCCAGCGCCTCGGTCGGGCTGAACTCGATCAGCTCGGTACCGGCGAAGAGCAGCGGCAGGTGGCCCGGGGTGGCGTGGTAGGCGTCGCCGGCCCGGAAGACCTCGTCGTGGTCCGGGTAGCGGTAGACCACCTTCCCGGTCACCACCAGGCCGAAGTGCGGGCTCTGGCAGCGGTCCTGCGGCAGGCCGGCGAACAGCGGCGCCGGGTCCAGGTCGGCCTTGTGCGTCTCGAACCCGACGGTGTAGCCGTCCAGTTCGGCGTAGCGGCCTTCGATCATCGGCTCGTCCACGGCGAGCGCCGCCTCGGCCTTCGAGATGCGGGGCATGGTGGGCCTCCTCGTTCCGTTCCGGTCCCCTCCACCGGTGGGGCGTGAGGTCCGGGCGCACGATGTGAGGCACCACCGGGGCCGCCCGGAGCCCGCCCCGGCCGTGCCGTCAAAGCTGCCAGCCCACCGGTGACTCGGGGTCGTACACGCAGAGCGTGCCGGTGCGGACGGCGTTGGCCAGGTGCCGGCCCAGCGGCGGGTGGGCGCGGGTGATCCGGTCGAGCGCGGCGCGGATCCGGGCCGTCACGGTGGTCCTGGCCCGCTCGGCGGCGGAGCCCGTCCGGCGCGGCCGGCCGCCGAGTCCGTACGCGGCGGAGAGCTGGCCGACCAGGGCCTGGCGCTCGACGGCGATCCGGGCCGAGCGGTCGGCGTCCCCGTCCCGGTCCGCCTCGGTCTCCTCCTGCTCCAGCTCCCGGAGCCGGGTCCGGTAGGCCTGCCGCGCCGTGGAGTCGATCAACTCCCCGGTGTCACCCGGCGGATGGAGCCCGTCGGGGTTGGCGCCGGGGATCGTGGCGCGGTCCCCGGCGCGGGCGCCCGCCGGGCCGGCGCCCGCGGTGACGAGGTCGAGGGCCGGCACCGGCCGGCCGGGGCGGGCCAGCAGGACGGCCAGGTCGTGCAGGCCCTTGCTGTCGGCCAGCGTGACCTGACGGCCGGCGAAGCACAGCTCCCAGCCCTCCCCCGCGCGCCGGAAGACGTTGCCGCCGGCCGGCTGCGGGCGGGCACCCGCCTCCTGGGCGATCCGCCCGGCCAGCCCGGTCGCGCCGACCGCCCGGGCGGCGGCCAGCGCGGCGGTGAAGTGCCGCTCGGCCGGGGCGCTCCCGCCGAGGGCGGCCGCCAGCAGCCCCAGGTGGCGGTGGACCGGGCCGCGCACGGCGGCACCGATTCCCTCGACCACGAACAGGTCGGCGTACGGCGCCAGCCAGTCGTAGAGCTGCCGGGCCGGGCCCGCCAGCTCCGCGGCGGGGCCGGTCAGGCCGAAGACCTCCGCCGCCTGGGCCAGCATCGGCAGCCATTCGCTGTCCCTGGGGGAGGTCGCGAGCAGGGGCGCGACGGCCGCCAGCCTCCGCCGGGCCTCCGCCGGCTCGCCCAGCTGGGCGGCGATCAGCGCCTTGGTCACCCGGGGCCAGAGGCCGAGGGAGACGTCCAGCAGCGAGAGCCGTTCGGCCAGCGACCGGATGCCCGCGCGGTCACCGGTCTCGGCGAGCAGGCACCAGCGCTGGGTGGCGGCGAGCAGCTCCGCGTTCTCGCTGCCGGCCCGCCGACCGAGCACGGCCACCCGGTCGAGGGCGCCCCGGCAGTCCTCGAACCGGCCCTCCAGCAGCGCGCGCATGCCTTGCCAGAGCGGGACGTACCAGGCGTGCAGCGGCTGCCCCAGTGCGGTCGCGGTGACGTCGAAGGCCAGCACCTCCTGCTCCGCCTCGGCCACCCGGCCGAGCTCCAGCAGGGCGACCACCCGCAGCCGGCGGCCCAGCAGTTCGGCGGACGGGTCGGGCAGCCGCCGGGCCAGCCGGACGATCTCCGTGGCCCGGTCGAGGCGTTCGGCGCAGTACGCCGGACCGGCCCGGGCGTCGCAGAGCGCGGCCAGCGCGTAGGCGAGCGCCTGGTCGTCACGGCCGGCCCGGGCCGTACGGACCGCCTCCTCGGCGAGGGCGGTCCGGTCCTGCTCCGGCTCGACCAGGGTGGCCGCCACCGAGAGCCGGGCGGCGACCGCGGCGAGCAGGTCGGCGCGCGCCGGGGGCAGGGCGGCCCTGGCCTCGGCCAGCAGGTCGAGCTGGGTGCGGTCCAACAGCCCCACCTCGAACCCGGCGGGGCCGGCGCCGAGCCCGAGGGCCGCCCTGGCCAGCAGGTCCGGCCGGGCGCGGCGGCGGGCCAGCGCGGCGGCCCGCAGGAAGTCCTCCCGGGCCTTCGCCCGCTCCCCCGCCCCGATCCGGGCCGTCCCCAGGTCGACCAGCAGCTCGGCCAGCAGCTCGGCGGCCTCCGGAGCGGGGGCGGCGGTCGGAACGGCGGCGAGCTCCGGGACGGGGGCGGACGGATCAGGGGCGGATGGACTGGCGACGGACGGGTCGGGGTCGGGGGCGGCGGTCGGGGCCTCGGCCGCCCCGGCCGAGGCCAGGGCGGCGACGGCGGCCTGGTACCAGCGCACCGCGTCCTCGTACGCCAGCAGTCCGTACGCGCGCGCCCCGGCCCGGCGGGCGAAGTCGGCGGCGCTCCGGGCGTGCTCCGGGCCGGCCAGCAGAAGCTGGTGGGCGACCTCGGCCGGGCCCACGTCCCGCCCCCGCCCGGCGAGCCCGGCCAGCACCTCCGCCGCCCGGTGGTGCCACCGGGCCCGCTCCCCCACGGGCAGCGCGTCATGGACGGCCTCCTGGGTCAGCTGGTGCCGGAAGGCGCCGCGGCCGGGCTCGGCCAGGGTGAGCAGTCCGGCGTCCACCGCCTGCCCGAGCACCGGGCGCAGCTCCGCCAGCGGCACCGCGGCGACCTCGGCGAGCACGTCGAGGTCGAAGGCGGCGCCGAGCGCGGAGGCCGCGCCCAGGACTCGTGCGCACTCCGGCGCGAGCGCCGCGACCCGCGCCTGCACTGCGGCCCGGACGGACACCGGCACCGGGCCGTCGCCGGGGCGCCTGAGCAGCTCGGTGACGAAGAAGGCGTCGCCGCCGGTCCGGTCGAGCAGCTCGCGCACCGACGCCCGGTCCGGCCTGCCGCCGGTCGCGGCCCGGGCCAGCGCCCGGACCTCCGGCTCGCCGAGCGGTCCGACCGGCAGGCATCGGGCGGTGCGCAGCAGCGCCGCGAGCGCCGCCGTCCGCCCCTGCCAGGCCGAATCCTCGTCCCGGGCGGTGGCCAGCAGCAGGACCGGGTCCGTGCGGACGGCCGCCGCCAGCTCCAGGAGCAGCGTGACGGAGGAGGCGTCGGCCTCGTGCAGATCGTCGACGACCAGCAGCAGCGGCCCGGCGGCCGCACCCGCCCGGACCAGTGCGGCCACGTCGCCGGCCAACCGCAGCCGGGCGGCCGCCGGGCCGGGGTCGGGCACGAGGCCGGAGGCGGGGGCGAGGCCGGAGGCGGGGGCGAGGCCGGAGGCGGGGGCGAGGCCGGAGGCGGGGGCGAGGCCGGAGGCGGGGGCGAGGTCCGGGGCGAGGTCGAGGCCGGGCTCCGGAGCGGCACCTGCGGCCAGGAGGGGTGCCGCAGGGGTCGCGCCCTCGCCACCCGCGGCACGGACGGAGGGTGCGCCTTCGGCCGGCGGCCCGGCCGGACCTTGCCCGGCGATCAGCGCCCGCAGTCCGGGTGAGCCGCGGACCAGCCGGCCGCAGGCGGCCGTGCCCGCCGCCAGCTCGCGGGCCAGCTGCGACCATGGGCGCAGCGCGCTGCCGGCCTCGCCGGGCGGGCACCAGGCCCAGAGCACCCGGAAGTCCTCGGCGGCTCGCACGGCCTCCTCCGCGACCCGGGTCTTGCCCGCGCCCGCGGCGCCGGTCAGCGCGACCAGGCCGCCGTGCCCGGACCGGGCGTCGGCGAGCGCGTCGCCGATCTCGGCCAGCAGGTCGGCCCGTCCGACGAAGGGGAGCCCAGGCATCGGCGGTCCTCCCGTCCCCGCTTCGAGCGTAGCCAGCGCGGGCCCGTCGCGCGGCCGGGGGAAGGGGGAAGGGGGAAGGGGGGCAAGGAGGAAGGGGAAAGCAGGCCAGGGGTACTGCTGCCGGGGGGCCGGGTTCCGGGAGCGGGCGACGGCGGTGGCCCGCACGGCGGCCGGGCCGCCGAGAGGCGGGAGCGGCGGCGGACGGGCCGGCCGGGTCAGCCGGTGGCCAGCGGCCGGTAGTGGGTGACCTCGGGCGGGTGCACCAGGTAGCGCAGCTCCCCTTCGGCCCACACCGGCCGGATCCGCCACATCGGGCCGGCGTAACCGCGCAGGGCCGCCTCGTCCCGCCACCGGGTCACCACCAGCACCCGGTGGCCGTCGTCGGTCATCGACCGCAGCACCTCCCCGCCCAGGCACCCGTCGGCCTCGGCCAGCCCCGGGAGCACCTCGGAGACCAGCAGTGCGCAGAACTGGTCGACGTGCCCCGCCAGGACCTGCGCGGCCCAGATCCGGACGATCACGGCTACCTCCTCCCACGGCCCGCGCCACCGTGGCCGCACCCTGGCGTGGCACGGCCCGGCCGGCTCGCGGACCCGTCGGGTATGTCACCCATTGTCCGCCCGGCAGGCCCGCATCGGGACCGGTGCCCCCGTCCACCGGGCCGGGCGCCGGCTCCCGCCCCGGGGGCCGGACGGGCGCCGGCGGCGCGGCCTGCCGGGGCCGGGCCCGCCGGCGGGTTTCACTGGTCGGATGGACTGCGTCTTCTGCGCGATCGTGGCCGGCGGCCTGCCCGCCCACCGGGTGCTGGACGACGAGGTGGCGGTGGCCTTCCTCGACCAGCGCCCGCTCTTCCCCGGGCACGTGCTGGTGGTGCCCCGGCAGCACCTGCGGACCGTCACCGACCTGCCCGCGGCCGACGTCGGACCGTTCTTCGCGCGGGTACAGCTGGTCACCGCCGCGGTGGAGCGGGGGATGGCGGCGGCCGGCAGCTTCGTGGCGGCCAACAACCGGATCAGCCAGTCGGTGCCGCACCTGCACGTCCATGTGGTGCCCAGGAACCCGAAGGACGGGCTGCGCGGGTTCTTCTGGCCGCGCTCGCGCTACCCGGACGAGGCCACGGCCGCCGAGGTGGCCGCGCGGCTGCGGGCCGCCCTCGGCTGAGCCCCGGCCGGCGCGACCGGCGCGACCGGGGCGACCACGGCGACCAAGACGGGGCGGCCCGCCAGCCGCGGCCAAGGCCGGGGCAGCGGCACCCGGGGCCCTGGCGGCGGAGCCCGAAGGGCGGCGGAGCCGCGGCGGCTCAGTCCGAGGCGCCCAGTCGGGTGGTGAAGCTGAAGCGGTCGCCGCGGTAGAGCGAGCGGACCCGCTCCACCGGCAGGCCCTCCTTGTCGCGGGTGAGCCGGTGCAGCAGCAGCATCGGGAGCGCGGGCGGGGTGCCGATCAGCAGGGCCTCGCGCGGGGTGGCGAGGACGGTCTCGATCCGCTCGTCCGCGCCGCCGAAGCCGATGCCGAGCTTCTCCCCCAGGTAGGCGTAGAGCGAGGCTCCCGGGTCGAACTCGCGGTCCAGCGCGGGCACCCGGGCGACCGCGAGATAGGTGCTCTCCAGGCCGACCCGCTCGCCGTCCGCGAGCAGCACGCGCTCCAGGTGCCAGACCGGATCGCCGGGCGCCAGGCCCAACTGTCCGGCCAGCGCCGGGTCGGCCGCGAAGGTCTCCAGCCCGATCAGGTTCCGGCCCGGGACCCGGCCCTGCCGCCGGACGCCTTCGGTGTAGCTGGCCAGCGACAGCGGCTGCTCCAGCTTCGGGCCGGCCACCACGGTGCTCCGGCCCCGACGGCGCACCCGGCCCTGGATCAGCAGTTCCCGCAGCGCCTGCCGCAGGGTGTCCCGGGAGACCGCGAAGCGGGTCGCCAGGTCGCGCTCGGTCGGCAGCACCCCGCCTTCGCCGAGGTCGTCGAGCAGCGCGTCCAACTCGCCTTTGACCGCGTAGTACTTGGGCACCCGGCCGTGGTCCGGGATGCCCGACCTGATCGGCGCACCGGGGCCGGGGTAGTCGTTCACCCCGCCATCCTCGCAGATGCCGGTGGCCGGCCGGGTGCACGAACGGGCCGTCGCCCGGCTGCGGCGACCGCCGGAACGAGGGCGGCGGCGCGGCGGCCGCGCCCGGCACCCGGGAGCGGGCAGGGCGGCCGGGCCTCGTGGAGGTTTGCGGGAGGTTTGGTCCATACCTATTGACAGGTATAGACCACTACTGTTGAGTCCCCATCAGTTCCGCCCCGGCCCGCACCCCGGTCGGGGCCCGGCCTCCCCACGGCCGGCCCCCCGCGGGACCGTCCTGTCCTCCAACTCGTGCGGCCCCCACCGCACCGAGGGGTGATGAAATGTCGATCCACAAGCGCGTGATGGCCATCCTGGCCGCCGTCGCGACAGCGATAGCGCTCGCCGTGCTCCTCCCCGCCTCCGCCTCGGCGGCAGGCTGTGCGACGCCCTGGAACTCGGCCACGGTCTACACCGCCGCCAGCGGCCAGGTCTCGTACAACTCGCACAACTGGTCCGCGAAGTGGTGGACCCAGAACGAGACCCCGGGCGGCTCCTCCGGCGTCTGGGCCGACCAGGGCAGCTGCTCCGGCGGCGGTGGCGGGACCACCCCGACCCCGACGTCCGGCACCGGCTGCACGTACCCCGCCTGGGTCGCCGGCCAGACCTACCTCACCGGCGCGATCGTCAAGTACACCAACGGCCAGTACTACCAGGCCACGCACGACAACCCGGGCTACGACCCGGTGATCAGCACCTGGTACTGGTCGCCGTACACCTGCACGGGCGGCGGGACGTCCCCGAGCCCGACGCAGACCGCCAACCCGGGCGGATTCCCGGTCAGCGAGGCTCAGTTCAACCAGATGTTCCCGAGCCGCAACCCCTTCTACACCTACGCCGGCCTGACCGCCGCGCTGAGCGCCTACCCGGGCTTCGCCGGCACCGGCAGCGACACCGTCCGCAAGCAGGAGGCCGCCGCCTTCCTCGCGAACGTCAGCCACGAGACCGGCGGCCTGGTCTACGTGGTCGAGCAGAACACCGCGAACTACCCGCACTACTGCGACACTTCGCAGTCGTACGGCTGCCCGGCCGGTCAGTCCGCGTACTACGGTCGCGGCCCGATCCAGCTGAGCTGGAACTTCAACTACAAGGCCGCCGGCGACGCCCTGGGCATCGACCTGCTGCACAACCCGAACCTCGTGCAGACCGACGCCTCGGTCGCCTGGAAGACCGGCCTCTGGTACTGGAACACCCAGAACGGCCCGGGCACCATGACCGCGCACAACGCCATGGTCAACGGCTACGGCTTCGGTGAGACCATCCGCAGCATCAACGGCAGCCTGGAGTGCAACGGCGGCAACCCCGCCCAGGTCCAGAGCCGGATCAACTCGTACCAGAGCTTCGTCCAGATCCTCGGCACCACCGCCGGCAGCAACCTGAGCTGCTGACACAGGTCCGCGACGGACGGGGAGGGCGTGGCCTGCGGGCCGCGCCCTCCCCGGCGTTCCGGCGTTCCGGCGTTCCGGCGCGCCCGGCCGGCACCGACCCGCCCGATCGGCCACGGGTCGGCCGTACACGTCGTACGGTGGTCGGAGCGGGCCCGGGGGCACGGGACGCGGCGGCGCGGGTGGCGGGGAGTCCGGTCATGCTCGGTGGAACGGTCGCGGTGGTCGGCGGAAGCATCGCGGGCTGCGCGTTCGCGGCGGCCGCGGCGCGCGGCGGCGCCCGGCGGGTGGTCGTCCTGGAGCGCTCCTACGGCGAACTGACGGACCGCGGGGTCGGCCTCTGCGTGCACGACGACCGGTACGCCGAACTCGCGGCGGCCGGCCACCTGGACGAGGGCATCGCCTGGCACCGGCTCACCCGGCGGCACTGGCTGGTCGCCGACGGCTCCGCCCTCGGGCGGCTGGTCTGGGACCAGCCCTTCCCGTTCCGCTCCTACCACTGGGGCCTGCTCTGGCGCGGCCTGCGCGAACGGACCCCGGCCACCGTCGAGCACCGCCTGGGCGACCCGGTGGCGGGCGTCCGCAACGCCTCCCCGGCGGCGGACGGAACCGCGGGCGCCGTCGTCCGGCTGGCCTCCGGCGGCGAGGAACACTTCGACCTGGTGGTCGGCGCGGACGGGTACCGCTCGGTGGTGCGCGCGGCCGTCTGCCCCGAGGCGCGGCCCGGGTACGCCGGGTACGTCTGCTGGCGCGGCAGTTTCCCCGCCGGACGGCTGGCGGCCCTGGACCACCTGGCCGGCCCGGCCGACCGGGCCTGGCCCGCGGAGCACGCCGCCACCGTCTGCTTCCCCGGCGGCCAGTGCGTGCTCTACCGGATCCCCGGCCAGGAACCCGGCCGGCCGATGGTCAACTGGGTCTTCTACGCCCCGCCGCCCGCCGCCGGCCTGCGGCTGGAGGACCCGACCAGCATCCCGCCGGGCGCCGCCACCGAGGAACTGACCGCGCATGTCGCGCTGCTCGCCGAGCGGCACCTCCCGCCCTACTGGGCCGCCCTGATCGCCCTGACCCCGCCGGAGCGGACCTTCCTGCAGCCGATCTACGACCTCGACACCCCGCGCCGTACCTCGGGCCGCCTGCTGCTGGCCGGCGACGCGGCCACCGTGGTGCGCCCGCACAACACCAGCGGCGCCGCCAAGGCCGTTCAGGACGCCGTCGCCTTCGAGGACGCCTGGCGGCGGTCCACCTCCTGGGAGGAACTGCTCGCCGCCTACGAGCGTGACCGCGGGGAGGCGGGGCACGCCCTGGTCACGCTCGGCCGCCGCCTCGGCCGGGCCCAGGTCGAGCAGGCACCCGACTGGACGACCATGGACCCCGTCCGGACGGCCGCCTGGTGGGACGAGCAACTGGCAGGCACGGCGGGCTTCGGCGGCCACGCGTTCCGGAGTGCCCTCGCCCCGGCGACCGGGCCGACCGCCTCCTGAGCCGGGCCGCCTGCCTCCGAACTCCCCGCCTCCGAACTCCCCGCCTCCCTGGTCGACTCCCTGGTCGACTCCCGCAGCGGGACGGCACCCTCGGGTCGCGCAACGGCCGGACGGCGACCGACACCGGGCGAACACCGGGCTGCCCGCCTGCCACGGGGTGCTGCCCGGCTCGGCCGACGATTCTGGGGAGTAGACCGACCGGTCGGTCCACTGGCGTCCGGGACGGGCTTGCTGGACCAGCCAGACCGGTCGACCAGGATCGACAGCCCCGCTGAACCGAACCGCCGGCGCACCGGCTTCCGAGACACGCTCACTGGACCGACCGGTCTACCGATACCCGGACATGCAGCGGACTGGACCGACCGGTCTACTGATACTCGGAGCCGCCGAGGACTGGACCGACCGGTCTACCGAAAGACCGCCCCGAGGAATGGACCGACCGGTCTACCGAAAGACCACCGACCACTGGACCGACCGGTCTACCGACCACCAACCACAGACCACAGAGCGCAGAGCAGAGACCCCCGCACCGACCGGTCTACCGAATACTCGAGACGATTCAGCTGGACCGACCAGTCGATCCAGCGACGCCCGGAGCAAGCCCACCGACCGGCGGCCAGGCCGGCGCGAGCCGGATGGCCGGCTGGCCGCGCGAGGCCCACCAGGGGCCCACAAGGGGAACGCCAGCAAGCAGGCCCGGCCGCCCCTGACACTCACCACCAGGGACGCCGCACCCGTCGAGGCCCCTCGTCCGGCCGCACGAGAGGGCCGGCAGGGCGCGCCGGCGCTGGACCGCGCCACGCCGCCCCCACTCCCTCCCGCCCGCCCCCTCGGGCCGAGCCCCGCCGAGCCCCGCCAAGCCCCGCCAAGCCTGCCAACCTCCATCGGAACCCATCGGAACCCACCGGAACCCACCGGAACCCGCCGGGCCACCGGCGCGCTGCCACCGCACCGTCACCGGGTCGGCCAGGAAGAGAAGTTCGCCCACCGACGACTCGGCGGGATCGCATGAGATCTCCATCACATCCCGTGACCCACAGTTTCAACCGTGCAACTGTCGGTACCGTCCTGACCTGCGACGACTCTCGCCGGGATGACGCCACATCAGAGATGCCGACGGGGGAAATGCAGAGTTGATCTTGTTTGTCCACCTATTTCTACGGTTGACTCTCGCGGGTGTCTGCGGCGGGATCGGGGGTTACCGTCCTCCTGCGAGATCCACGAAGGCCTGAAAAGTGCGTTGGCGCTTGAGGCCTGACGAGATTGTGAGCACCGTTGCGTAAAAGGATGACGGAGCGCCGGCGCCCCGGCGGGGCGTCGAGCGGCCCCGCCGACGAAGGCAGCGCGCGTACCGGGTCGGCGCAGGCCGACGCACCGACGCCCGGCCGCTTCCCGCGCCCCCTCGCCTGTTGCCTGGCGGTCCTCTCGCTCTCCGGCTGCGGAGCGGCGGCGGACGGCTCCGCCGTGCCCGCGCTCTGGGGCGCCGGCGCGGCTGTGGTCCTCGCCGGCGGCAGCGCGTACGTCGCGCGTCGCGCCACGGCGCGTCCGCTGCTGCGCGCCCGGGACCAGGCCGAGCGGAACCTCCAGGCCCTGATGGAGGAGCGGCACGGCCTGGCCGCAGAGCGGGAGACCCAGGACCGCCGGCTGCACGCCTACGCCGGCGAGCGGCAGCAGTTGCTCCACGAGCGCGAGCAACTGCTCCGCACCCTGGACGAGCTGACCCGGCAGGCGGAGGAGACCGCCGAGCGGCAGGCCGGCACCGACACCCTGGTCACCGAACTCTCGGCCGAACGGGACGCCCTGACGACGGCCCGTGACGCGCTCCTGCTGGAGCGGGACGCGCTGGCCAAGGAGGTCGACGAGCTGGAGGGCAGCGTCGACTCCACCTTCGTCAACCTCGCGATGCGCACCCTGACCCTGGTCGAACGCCAGCTCGTGCTGATCGAGGCGCTGGAGGGCCGCGAGGCCGACCCGGCGCAGCTGGAGAGCCTGTTCCGGCTCGACCACCTCGCCACCCGGATGCGCCGCAACAGCGAGAACATGCTGCTGCTGGCCGGCCTGGAGAACAGCCACCGCAGCCGCAAGACCGTCACCCTGCTGGACGTCGTCCGGGCCGCGGTCTCCGAGATCGAGCGCTACGAGCGGGTCAAGCTCGGCTTCCTGGCCCCGATCCGGCTCAGCGGGGCGGTCGCCGACGACACCAGCCACCTGGTCGCCGAACTGCTGGAGAACGCAACCGCCTTCTCGCCCCCGCAGGACCAGGTCGAGGTCGGCGGCTGGCTGCTCGACAACGGCGAGCTGATGATCTCCGTGGTGGACCGCGGCATCGGCCTGCCCGGCGAGCGGCTGCGCACCCTGAACGAGCAGCTGTCCGAGCCCTCCGAGCCCGGCAGCGACCGCCGTGACGCGCTGCTGGCCGGCGCCCTGACCGGTCGGAGCATGGGACTGTTCGTGGTCGCCCGGCTGGCCCGCCGGCACGGCATCCGGGTCCAGCTGCGGGAGAACGTCCAGGGCGGCGGCATCACCGCCATGGTGATGCTCCCTCGGGAGGCCCTCCAGCAGGACGCCGTCACCAACACGGACCTGGACGACCAGCGCCGCGCCGAACGCACCGTCACCTCGGCCGCCGAGAGTGCCCGCGCCCAGGCGGAGGCGCTCGCGGCCGCTCAGGCCCGCCCGATCGTCCCGGCGCCCCGCCCCGAGGCCACGACCCCGGACGGGGAGCCGCCCGTGCTGCCGCGCCGCAAACCCGCGGCGCAGGCCGCACCGCCCGCCCGGACCGCCGAGCCCGGCCCGGCCGCCGGGCCCGGCCCGCAGGACCTGCCGGCGGTTCCGCCGGCCGCCGGGGAGCAGCCGGCGGAGCGGGCCCCGGACGGGTCCGACCGGCCGGCCTCCGCCGCGGTGCCCGAGGAAGGGGCGGCCCAGCACGGCCGGGCCGACGAGCCGATATCCGGGCGGCCCCAGGACGGCACGCGGGCCCCCGGGCGCGGGACGGAACAGGACGACGCCCCGGTCACCCCGCTCGGCCTGCCCCGCCGGATCCCCCGGGGCAACGGCCTGCCCGGCACCGGGGAGACGCCCACCTCCGGCCTGCGCCGCCTGGCGGTGGAGGAGAGCACCCCGGCCCGGACCGCCCCCGCGGCGGCCGACGGCCGCCCGGGAGGCGCGGGGCAGGACGTCCCGGGGCAGGACGTCCCGGGCCGGCCCGGCAGCGGCCGGCGCGCGGCCGAACAGCCCGTCGCCGAGCAGCCCGTCGCCGAGCAGCACGCCCCCACCCGGTCGGGCACCTCCCCCGAGGAGCTCCGTCGCCGGCTCGGCGTCTTCCAGGGCGGCCTGCGCCGGGCGGCCCGGGACTCGGCCCTGGCCGGCGCGCAGCCGGCGCAGGCGTCCACCGCCTCGCCCACCGGGGACCGCACGGGGGACCAAACCGAGGACCAAACCGAGGACCGCACCGGGGACCACTCGGGGGCCCGCACCACCGGGAAGCGACCCATCGAAGACGGCCCCGCCGAAGACCGACCGACCGAAGACCGACCGACCGAAGACCGCACCACCGGGAACGGACCCACCACAGCCCCGCCCACCACAGCCCGGCCGTCCGTCACGCCGCTCCCCGAGCCGCCGGCCGCGCCGGCGGCGGAGCAGCCGCAGGACACGGCCGTCGAGGGGGAGAACCGATGAACGATTCCGGACACCTGGTACAGGCGGGCGACGGCACGCCCGGCCATGTCGCGGTCAGCCAGGCCGCCAGCAGCGTGCGGTGGCTGCTCAACGACTTCCTCGGCTCGGTCGCGGGTGTGGTCGACGCCGTGGTGGTCTCCTCGGACGGCCTGCTGCTCGCCGACTCGCGGGACGGCTCGCGCTCCGAGGAACTGGCGGCGATCGTCTCGGCGCTGACCAGCCTGGCCGCGGGCGCGGCCGGCTCGCTGGCCCGCGGCGCCGTGAAACAGACCATGGTGACGATGGACCAGGGACATCTCGTGGTGATGGCGATCAGCGACGGCTCCTGCCTCGGTGTGTACGCCTCCCTCGAATGCGATCTGGGCGTCGTCGCCTACCAGATGGCGCTGCTCGTGGAGCGCGCCGGTCATGCGCTGACGCCGCAGGTGCGCAGCGAACTCCACCGGGCGATGGCCGTCCGATGAGGTCTAGGGAGGTGGGAAGCATGGCCGGCAGCGACAACGGCGGTACGTACGGAGCAGAGCAGGGCCACGCTCTGCGCGCACAACGGACCACGACGACCCGGCCGGGCCAGGGGCGTTCGTCCCGGGTGCGGCCGTACACCATCACCCGGGGCAGGACGCGGTTCACCGGCGTGCTGCTGGTCGAAACGCTGGTGTCGGCGCTCAACCGGCCGACCGACCCGGCGGACCGGGCGCTGCCCGAGCTGGCGGCGATCTGCGAGCTGTGCCGGGGTCAGATGCGCTCGGTCGCGGAGATCTCGGCCCTGCTGCGGATCCCGTTGGGGGTCGTCAAGGTGCTGGTCAGCGATCTCGCCGACCAGGGCCGGATCAGGGTGCACGGCACGGACTCGGCGGGGGCCCCGGGCGGGGCGGGCGAGGCGCACGGCACGTCGAAGCGTGATCTGCTGGAGAAGGTGCTGGGTGGACTTCGCAAGCTCTGAGGCCGCAAGGGAGCGGCCCTCAGTCGTACCGACTGCCCCGGCAGTACCGGGCGCACCGGGTGCGCCCGACCGGGCGGACCTGCCCCCGGGTGTCCCGCTGATCGCGGGAACGGCCACCTCCACCAAGATCGTGGTGGCGGGCGGCTTCGGCGTGGGCAAGACCACGTTCGTCGGCTCGGTGTCCGAGATACCCCCGCTGACCACCGAGGCGGTGATGACCGAGGCCAGCGTCGGCCTCGACGACACCGGCGCCGTCCCGGGCAAGTCCACCACCACGGTGGCGATGGACTTCGGGCGGATCAGCCTGGAGTCCGACCTGGTGCTCTACCTCTTCGGCACCCCGGGGCAGGGCCGCTTCTGGTTCATGTGGGACGACCTGGTGCGCGGCGCCGTCGGCGCGGTGATCCTGGCCGACACCCGCCGGCCGGCCGACTGCTTCCCCGCGCTCGACTACTTCGAGGGCACCGGGCTGCCGTTCGTCGTGGCGGTCAACCAGTTCGACGGTGCCCCGGTCTACTCGACCGAGGCCGTCCGGGACTCCCTCGCCCTGCCGGACCACATCCCGCTGCTGCTCTGCGACGCGCGGGAGCGGGCGTCCTCGGTCGAGGTGCTGACCGCCCTGGTGGTGCACGCGCTGGCACAGGAGTCGGCGCAGGCCGGGCGTCTCTGACCGGCCGGGCGGCACTCCGCCACCGCGTCACCCGGAGCACCCTTCGGGCACCCCTCAGGCACACCCCGGGCCGGCCGGGCCCCGGCCTCGGCCGGCCCGGTCCGGGAGCGGGCACGACCACCGTTCGCAATCGAGAAAGCAGACAGCGATGCGCAGAATACTGATCGTCGGAGCCGGCCAGGCCGGGCTCCAGCTCGCGCTGGGGCTCCAGTCCAACGGCTACGACGTCACCGTGATGACCAACCGCACGGCGGACGAGGTCCGCGACGGCCGGGTGATGTCCACCCAGTGCATGTTCGACACCGCGCTCCAGCACGAGCGGGACCTCGGCCTCAACTTCTGGGAGCAGGAGGCCCCGCGGATCGAGGGCCTCGGCGTCTCGGTGACCGGCCCCGAGTCGGCCCGGGTGATCGACTGGGTGGGCCGGCTGGACGGCTACGCCCAGTCCGTCGACCAGCGGGTCAAGATGTCCGGCTGGCTGGAGACCTTCGCCGAGCGCGGCGGTCAGGTCGTGGTGCACGGCGTCGCCGTCTCCGACCTGGACTACTTCGCCCGGACGTACGACCTGGTGCTGGTCGCGGCCGGCAAGGGCGAACTGGTCTCGATGTTCGGGCGGGACGCCTCCCGATCCCCGTACGAGACGCCGCAGCGCGCCCTGGCCGTCAGCTACGTGCACGGCCTCGGTCCGCGCCCGGAGCACGACTTCAAGGCGGTGCGCTGCAACCTGGTGCCCGGCGTCGGCGAACTGTTCATCATGCCGACCCTGACCACCTCGGGCCCCGGCGACATCCTGTTCTGGGAGGGCATCCCCGGCGGGCCGATCGACGTCTTCGGCGACGTCAAGGACCCGGCCGAGCACCTGCGGCTCACCCTGGACCTGATGAAGACCTTCACCCCGTGGGAGTACGACCGCACCCGGGCCGGCGTCGAACTCACCGACGCGGGCGGCACGCTGGCCGGCCGGTACGCCCCGGTGGTCCGGAACCCGGTCGGCGAGCTGCCGGGCGGCGGCCTGGTGCTCGGCGTGGCCGACGTGGTGGTCGCCAACGACCCGATCACCGGCCAGGGTTCGAACAACGCGGCCAAGTGCGCGGCGGTCTACCTGGAGGCCGTCCTGGAGCACGGCGAGAAGCCGTTCGACCGGGAGTTCATGCAGGCCGCGTTCGACCGCTACTGGGACGCCGCGCAGCACGTCACCAAGTGGACCAACGCGATGCTCGCCCCGCCGCCGGAGCACGTGCTGAACCTGATCGGCGCGGCCGGCCAGCTGCCGCCGGTGGCGGACCGCTTCGCCAACGGCTTCGACAACGCGGCCGACTTCGAGCACTGGTTCTACGAGCCGGAGAAGGCCGCCGCCTACCTCGGCTCGGTGGCCCCGCAGGGCTGAGCCGCGCCCGCACCGGCACACCGTGGCCCCGGTCCCCGCCCGCGCGCGGGGGCCGGGGCCGGCTCATGACCGCCTCCGGCTCCTGATCGCGGGCCCGGCCGGGCGGTTAACCGCCCAGGCGGGTTCCCGCCTCCCGCAGGCGATGCCCTGAGCACTCGTCAGCCTGTAAATCATGTGCATGACCCAGATACGAGGACGGGTCCCCCTGCTGGCCGGCGCCACCGCGCTGCTGCTCGGCACCGGGATCCTGCTGCCCCCGACCTCCGCGTACGCCGCGCCGGGTGCCACCGCGCCCACCGCCGCGGCGCTGTCCAGCACCTACGACCTCACCCTGGTCACCGGTGACGTCGTGCACTACACCGACGGCCCCGGCAGCCAGGACACCGTGACCGTGGACCGCCCCGACGGTGCCAGGGGCGGGGTGCACGTCCAGCAGTCCGGCGGCGACATCCACGTCCTGCCGGACGAGGCGCAGCCGTTGCTCGCCGCCGGCAAGCTGGACCAGCGGCTCTTCGACATCACCGCGCTGGTGCGGATGGGCTACGACGACGCGCGCTCCGGCGGGCTGCCGCTGATCGCCACGTACGGCAGGCCGGCCCTGGCCGCCCGTTCGCTGCCGCCCGCGCCGGCCGGCAGCACCGTGGTGCGGCAGTTGCCGAGCATCGGCGGCGCGGCGCTCAAGGCGCGCAGCACGCAGGCCCGGGCGTTCTGGAACGACCTGGCTCCGAAGCCCGCCGCGCGGTCGCTGAACGAGGCCAAGGGCATCGAGAAGCTCTGGCTGGACGGCCGGGTCGAGGCCAGCCTCAAGGAGTCGGTGCCGCAGGTCAACGCGCCGCAGGCGTGGGCCGCCGGCTTCGACGGCTCGGGCCGCAAGGTGGCCGTGCTGGACACCGGGGTCGACAGCACCCACCCGGACGTCAAGGACCGGATCGCCGGCGAGCGGAGCTTCGTACCGGGGCAGGCGGTGACCGACGGGAACGGCCACGGCACCCATGTCGCCTCCACCGTCGCGGGCAGCGGCGCGGCCTCGGCGGGCGCCTACAAGGGCGTGGCGCCCGGCGCGAGCCTGCTGATCGGCAAGGTGCTCTCGGACGAGGGCTCCGGGCAGGACTCCTGGATCATCGCGGGCATGGAGTGGGCCAAGGCGCAGGGCGCCGACGTGGTCAGCATGAGCCTCGGCTCGTCGGTCCCCGACGACGGCACCGACCCGATGGCGCAGGCCGTGGACGCGCTGTCGGCGGACGGCGGGCCGCTGTACGTGATCGCGGCCGGCAACGCGTACGGCGCCGGGACGATCGGCGCCCCCGGTTCGGCGGCCGCCGCGCTGACCGTCGCGGCCGTCGACAAGCAGGACGGCCGGGCCGACTTCTCCAGCATGGGCCCGCTGAGCGGCTCGTACGGGCTCAAGCCGGACCTCTCCGCGCCCGGGGTGGACATCACCGCCGCCCGCTCGCAGGCGCTGGCCACGGGCAGCGGCATGTACCAGACCATGTCGGGCACCTCGATGGCCACGCCGCACGTGGCGGGCGCCGCCGCGATCCTCAAGCAGCGTCACCCCGAATGGTCCGGGCAGCAGCTCAAGGAAGCCCTGATGAGTTCCTCCAGGGTGCTGCCGGGCTTCACTCCGTACGAGCAGGGCACCGGCCGGCTCGACGTGCTCGCCGCCGTCAACTCGACTGTGGAGGCGACCGGTTCGGTGGAGGCCGCGGTCTACCGCTGGCCGACCGCCGGCGCCGCGCCGGTCACCCGTACGGTCGGCTACCGCAACACGGGCCCGGCCGCGGTCACCCTGAACCTGGCCACGGACACCGCCGACGCCGCCTACTCCCTCTCGGCGCGGACGGTCACCGTGCCGGCCGGCGGCACGGCGGACGTGACGCTCACCCTGGACCCGGCGGGCGTCCCGAGCGCCACCACCTTCTCCGGGCAGGTGCTCGCCACCGACCCGGCCTCCGGCGCGGTGGTCGCGCACACCGGCTTCGCCCTCCAGAAGGAGCGCGAACTCTACGACTACACCGTGAAGTTGACCGGACGGGACGGCAAGCCCGCGGCCGGCGTGGTGGTGCTCGCCGAGAAGGACGACCCGAACATGTCGCCGATCGCGGTGGACGGGGAGCGCACCCTGCGCCTGCCGCCCGGCACCTACGCCACCTGGGCCGCGCTGGACGTCAGCGGCGATCAGCCCGACTCGCTGGGCATGGCCGTCCTGATCGACCCCGAGACGGTGCTCACGGGGCCGGCCACCGTCCGGCTGGACGCGAGCAAGGCCCGCAAGGTCAGCACGGCGGTCCCGCAACGAACCCAACAGCGCCAGCTGCGCTGGGACTTCGCCCGCACCTTCGACAACGGCAACGTACTGCGCGACGCCTACGTGATGCCGCCCGCCTACGACACCCTGTACGCGAGCCCGACCGAGAAGGTCACCGACGGCAGCTTCAGCTACCTGACCCGCTGGCGCCTCGGCGAACCCGCCGTCGACCTGCGCACCGCCGGCAAGGGCCGGCAGCCGCAGCAGCCCGAGCCGGAGCAGCAGGCACAGCAGGGAGGACAAGGAGAGCAGGGAGGCGAGGCGGGGCAGGAGCAGTCGGACGGCCACGGCGGCCAGGGCGGCCAGGGCGGCCAGGGGCCGGAGGCCACCGCGCAGGCCGGTGCCACCGTCACCGACGGCTCGGCCGAACTGCGCGCGGTGTACGCCGGGCAGGGTGCGGCGGCCGACTACGCGGGCCTGGACGTGCGCGGCAAGGCGGTCGTCGTCCGGCGCGCCGACGCCGTCCCGCCCGCCCGGCGGGCCGCCAACGCCCTGGCGGCGGGCGCCGAGCTGCTGGTCGTCGTCAACGACGGCCCCGGCCGGCTGATGGAGTACTACGCCGACGAGCAGGGCACCGCCACCCCGCTCACCGTGGTCTCCGTGATGCGCGACGCCGGCGCGGGGCTGATCGCCTCCGCCCAGCACGGCCGGTTCGACCTGGACGTGACCCGGCGCAAGGACACCCGCTACCTGTACGACCTGCTCGACCAGCACGACGGCGCCGTCCCGGACCGCCCGCTCGCCTACACCCCGGACCCGAAGCGCGACCTGGCCAAGGTCGAGGCCACCTACAACGGGTTCCGCACGGTACCCGGCGGCGGCTACCGCTACGACATCCCGGCCTGGGGCCCGGGCATCGGCTTCGCCGAGAAGGAGACCTACCCCAGCACCCGCACCGAGTGGGTCTCCGAGCAGCGCGGCAGCGGCTTCTGGTACGAGGACCACGCGGTCTACAGCCCCGGCTACGAGACGGAGTTGGCCGAGATGCGGGGCGGCAGGGACACCTACCGCCCCGGGCGGACCTATCGCACCGACTGGTTCGGCGGCATCCAGCGCCCGCGCCTGGGCACCGGCTACTGGGGGCCCACCCGCAGCATCTACGACGACATCCAGTTCAACGTCAGCATGTGGACGGACAACGGCGCCGGCCACTCCGGCTCGATGCCCGACGACGAGTACGACACCACCTCCTACGCCCTCTACCGGGGCGACACCCTGGTGAAGTCCGGTGCCGGGCGCGCGGGTTACGGCTGGGAGCAGCCCGCCGAGGAGCAGCCGTACCGGCTGGTCCTGGATTCCCGCCGGGACGCCGGGGCCTGGAAGACGTCGACCCGGACGCACACCGAGTGGGGCTTCCGCTCCGGCCGGATCCCGCAGGACGGGCCGTTCCAGCAGGACATCAAGCTGCTGCAGCTCGACTACGACGTCGCCACGGACACCGCCGGCGACGTCAAGGCCGGCGGCTCCACCCGGATCGGGCTCGCGGCCGCCACCCAGGAGTGGCTGGACGGCGTGACCAGGGCCTCCTCGGCCACCCTGTCGGTCTCCTTCGACGACGGTGCGACCTGGAGCGCCGCCAAGCTCAAGCGCGACGGCGCGGGCGTCTGGACGGCCGACGTCAAGCTGCCGAGGACGCCGGGCGGGTTCGTCTCGCTGCGGGCCACCGCCTCGGACGGCAAGGGCGGCTCGGTGAGCCAGGAGATCATCCGGGCCTTCGGCCTGCGCTGACCGCCGGCCCCGGCGCCGGGGAAAACGCCCGGGGGAAACAGGCCGGGGGAAACAGGCCGGGCCGGACCGCTTCACGCGGTCCGGCCCGGCTTCGCCGTGCGCACCGATGCCCTGGGTGCGCCCGGCCGGCGGCCCGGCCCCGTCCCTTGAGCCGCGGGGCCGCCGAGCTTGTGGAGTCGCCGCGGCCCTCCTCAGCCGGCCACGGCGGCGGGCTCGCCGACGGAGCCGGCGGCGGGCTGCTCGGTCGCGGAGCCGGGGGCGGACCCGGCCTTGGGGGCCGCGCCGCCGCGCAGCGGGGTCTCCTTGACGAAGAGGATCGCGATCAGGGCCACCAGCGCGATCGGCGCCGCGATCAGGAAAACACCGCCGGTGGCGTGCCCGTAGGCACCCTCGATCACGTGCGCGATCGGTGCGGGCAGGGTGCGGACGTCGGGCAGCGAGCCGTCGCCGCCGGCCGAGGTGACGCCGATCCCGGTCAGGCCCTCGGCGGTGTAGGTCTTCACGCGGGCCGCGAGCACGGCACCGAGCGCGGAGACGCCGATGGTGCCGCCGAGCGTCCGGAAGAAGGCCACCACCGAGCTGGCCGCGCCCAGTTCGTGCATCGGCACGGTGTTCTGGACGGCCAGGACGAGGTTCTGCATGGTCATCCCGAGGCCGCAGCCGACCAGGAACATGTAGCCGGAGAGCAGCACCAGGGAGGTGTCCACCCGGACGGTCGACATCAGCGCGAAGCCGATGGTCAGCAGGACACCGCCGGTGACCAGGTAGCGCTTCCAGCGGCCGGAGGAGGTGATCAGCCGGCCGACGATCGTCGAGGAGAGGGTCAGGCCGAGGATCATCGGCAGCGACATCAGACCCGACATCGTCGGCGACTTGCCGCGGCTGATCTGGAAGTACTGGCTGAGGAACACCGTCGCGCCGAACATCGCGGTGCCGACGGCGAGACTGGCGACCACCGACAGGCTCACGGTGCGGTTGCGGAACAGGTGCATCGGGATGATCGGCTCGGCGGTGCGCAGCTCGACCACCACGAAGAGCGCCGCCAGCAGCAGGGCGCCGGCCACCATCACGGCGGTCTGCCAGGACCCCCAGGCGAAGCTGTCGCCGGCCAGCGAGACCCAGACCAGCAGCAGGCTGACCGCCGCGCTGACCAGCACGGCGCCCGGGTAGTCCACCCTCACCGTGCGCCGGACCACCGGCAGCTTGAGAGTGCGCTGCAGCACGATCAGGGCCAGCACCGCGAACGGGACGCCGACGTAGAAGCACCAGCGCCAGCCGAGCCAGGAGGTGTCCACCACGACACCGCCGAGCAGCGGGCCGCCGATGGTGCCGACCGCCATCACCGCGCCGAGGTAGCCGTTGTACTTGCCCCGCTCGCGCGGCGGGATCATGGTCGCCAGGATGACCTGGGCCAGCGCGGTGAGTCCGCCGGCCCCGAGGCCCTGCACCACCCGGCAGGCGATGAGCATCCCGGTGTTCTGCGAGAGCCCGGCCAGGGCGGAGCCGGCGATGTACACCAGCAGCGAGATCTGGATCAGCAGCTTCTTGCTGGTGAGGTCGGCGAGCTTGCCCCAGATCGGGGTGGAGACGGTGGTGGCCAGCAGGGTCGAGGTGACCACCCAGGTGTACGCGGACTGGCTGCCGTGCAGGTCGGAGACGATCCGTGGCAGGGCGTTGGACACCACGGTGCTGGACAGGATCGCCACGAACAGGCCGAGCAGGAGCCCGGAGAGGGCCTCCATGATCTGCCGGTGCGTCATGGGCTCCGCCGGCTTCGCGGTCCCGGTCGGGCCCGCGGGTGACCCGTTGGATTGCTGGTGCGACACGTCATGACTCCTTGGTCCCGTCACGGTCGGGCGGGTGCGGCGGGCGGTACGGGTACGGCGGGCGGTGAGGATGCTGTGGTTGCGGCGGGTGCTGCCGCTGTGGCTGCGGCGGGCAGGAACCCGTGCGCCAGGTCCTGGTGGAGCCGGTTCAGGAGTGCGGCGAGGGTCCGGAGGTCCGCGCGGTCCCAGGCCTCGGTGGAGCGCGCCAGCCGGTGGGTGCTCTCCACCCGGGTCCGGGCCAGCAGGTCGAGACCGGCCTCGGTGGGGCTGACCAGGCAGGACCGGCCGTCGGCGGGGTTGGGACGGCGGTTGGCGAGGCCGTCCTGCTCCAGGTGGGCCAGCTGGCGGCTGACCGCCGACAGGTCGACCTGGAGGTGTTCGGCGAGCTCCACCACGCGCAGCTCACCGTGCCGGGTGAGCGCCGCGAGCATGGCCGTCCTCGCCCTGAGCTGGACCGGCTGATGCCGCCGCAGCTCCATGACCGCGGCCAGGCTGTCCAGGACGGAGGCGAGCACCTGCTCGTCGTTCACGTGACCCTCCTTTTGGTTGCCTGAGGCAACCATAGACCTTAGTTGCCTCAGGCAACCAAACGCGCGACCAGTGTTCTGCCTCACAGTCGAAGGACCCTCGGGCGACCACGCCCGCACATCGCCATCCGATCTTGCGTATACATGCTCGAAACTGCTATCAAATGATCACTACGAATCACACGCTGTTCCGAGCCTTCCAGGAGCGCCCCATGTCGAGCCCGACGCCCTCCCCCGTCTCCCGCACGGCGATCGAGATCGACACCCAGCCGGACTGCTGGCGCCGCGCCGCGGCCCTCGTCCCGGCCGCCGCGGCCGCCCTGCCGAACCGGGGCGAGCGGGTGGCGGTCGTCGGCTGCGGCACCTCCTGGTTCATGGCCCAGGCGTACGCGGCACTGCGCGAGCAGGGCGGGCACGGGCTGACCGATGCCTTCGCCGCCTCGGAGTTCCCGCACGGGCGCAGCTACGACCGGGTGGTCGCCCTCACCCGCTCCGGCACCACCACCGAGGTGCTCGACCTGCTCGCCCGGCTCGACCCCGCGATCCCGTCCACCGCCCTCACCGCCGACCCGGCCACCCCGGTGATGAAGCTGGCGGGCGCCACCGTCGTACTCGAGTTCGCCGACGAGGAGTCGGTCGTCCAGACCCGCTTCGCCACCACCGCGCTCGCCCTGCTCCGGGCCCACCTGGAGAGCGAGGACGCGCTGCCGGCCGGCGTCGTCAGCGTCGCGCGGGCCGCCGAGGACGCCGAACGCGCCCTGGCCGAGGAGCTCCCCGCCGGCACCGTGACGGCCGGCCAGATCTCCTTCCTCGGCGCCGGGTGGACGTACGGGCTGGCGCAGGAGGCCGCGCTGAAGATGCGGGAGGCCGCCGGCTCCTGGACCGAGTCCTACCCGGCGATGGAGTACCGGCACGGCCCGATCGCGATCACCGGCCCCGGCCGCGCGGTCTGGATGCTCGGCGCCCTGCCGGACGGCCTCGCCGACGACATCGCCCGGGTCGGCGGCCTGCTGGTCGACGGCTCCGGCGCGCAGGACGCCGCGCTGGACCCGATGGCCGACCTGGTCCGGGTGCACCGGCTCGCCGTCGCCGCCGCCGAGGCGGCCGGCCGCAACCCCGACCGCCCGCTCAACCTGACCCGCTCGGTGGTCCTCGGCGGGCAGCCCGGCTGAGCCCGCCCGGGCCCCGCCCCTCCACCGCCCGCCGACGCCGCACCGCCGGGTGCCCCGACCGCCCGGCCGGCGGCCGCCCCACCTCGTCAGGAGTACGCCGACCCGCCGCGCAGCGGGCCGCTCCGACGCGGTACTGGGTCACCGGCCCCTGCGCCGGCCCCGCCCGTTCGCCCTGCCGACCCCGCCCGTTCGCCCTGCCGGCCCGCACGCCGCAGCCACGCCGACGTAGGCCGGACACGGCCGGACACGGCCGGAGGCAGGACGGAGAGGCCGGACGCAGGTAGGCGCCGCCGGTGACCGTCGGCGGCGGTCAGTCGAGCGCAACCAGGCGGAAGGCGTCCCCGTCCCGGCGGACCAGGCCGCCGGTGGGCTCGGGGAAGTGGCTGCCGAGCAGCAGCGTGTCGGTGCCGGCGAGATCCTCCAGCAGGCCGGTCCTGGTCCGGACGGCGGCGGCCGGGTCGATGTCGACGCAGCTGCACAGATCCGGGTGCGCCAGCTGGACGGGGTGGTGCACGCAGTCCCCGGTGATGACGGCGCTCCGGCCCCGACTGTTGAGCACCACCGCGATCTGCCCCGGGGTGTGCCCGGGGGTGGGCACCAGGGTGAGGCCGGGGAGGATCTCGGTGCCGCCCGGCGGCACGTCGACCAGGTCGAGCAGGCCGTGCGCGCGGACCGGCTCGACCGAGTCGTCCAGCATCTGACGGCGGGCCGGCTCGATGTCGGCCGCCGCCCAGTACTCGTCCTCCGCGCGGGCGGTGAGGTAGCGGGCCCGGGGGAAGGTCGGCCGCCAACTGCCGTCCGGCGCGGCGGTGGTGTTCCATCCCACGTGGTCGGCGTGCAGATGGGTGAGGATCACCCGGTCCACCCCGGCGGGGGTGAATCCGACGGCGGCGAGCCGCTCCAGGTACGGCGTGTCGAGCCGGTGCCAGGCGGGATTGGCCCTGGTCTTGCCGTTGCCGACACCGGTGTCCACGAGCACCCGCATCCCCGCGACCTCCAACGCGAAGCTGTGCAAGGCGAGGCGGATCACGTGGTCCGGGCCGGCGAACGCCGGTGCCAGCCAGTCGCTCCCGGCGACCACGTCCGGGGTGGCGCCGGGGAGCAGCCAGGGACCGGTCTCGGCGGGCAGGGTGATCTCGTCCACGCGGTGGACGGTGATGTCGCCGATCTGCCAGCGGGACATGCGGGAGACTCCTCGGTACGGGAGGGACTGGGGTTTTCCGGGGCCGAGGTCCCGGCCGGGGCAGGCCGGGGCCGGACCGGGCGCGCCCCGGAGGACGCCCGGCCGGCGGAGGGATCCGGGCGGGTCAGCCGCGCACGCCGGCCGGGACACCGCCCGAGCGGACGGCCTCCACCAGGGCGGACAGTTCGGGCACCTCGGCGGCCTCCGCCAGGGCCTCGCGCAGCGCGGTGTCGTTGGTGGGGCGGGCCTCGGCGAGCAGGGCCCGGCCGCTGTCGCTGACCTCCGTGTAGATGCCGCGCCGGTCGGTGGGGCAGAGGTAGCGGGAGAGCAGCCCGCGGTCCTCCAGACGGGTCACCAGCCGGGTGGTGGCGCTCTGGCTGAGCACGACGGCGTCCGCGACCTGCTTCATCTGCAGGTGGCCGCCGGGGCCGTCGTGCTGCCGCCCGAGCACGTCGAGCAGCGAGAACTCCCTGGCACTGAGGCCGTGTTCGGCCTGCAGTGCCTTCTCGACCCGGGCCTCGATCCGGCCGTGCAGCAGCGACAGCGCGCACCAGCCCTGGGCTAGGGCGGTGAGTGCGGGGTCCGTGGCGGTCATGTCCGGCTTCCTCCTCCGTGCGACTCCTCCCCCGGCCGGTGCGACTGGTCCCGCGGATGTCCGCGCGGCCGTGCGCCCGACGAGGTCCGAGCTGTGCGCTCCCCAGGATAGGACACTCGCACAATAGCCCGCGTTTGCAATTATCCCGCGCCTGCAATTATTGTTGGCGCTCGTAAGGCACGGAAGCAAACATCTGGAAGGTGCACCCCATGCCTCTCGCACTACTGGCCCTGGCCATCGGGGCCTTCGGTATCGGGACCACCGAATTCGTGATCATGGGCCTGCTGCCCGAGGTCGCCGGAGACTTCGGCGTCTCCATCCCCACCGCCGGCTGGCTGGTCACCGGCTACGCCCTCGGCGTGCTGGTCGGCGCCCCGCTGATGACCGCCCTCGGAACCCGGGTGTCCCGCAAGCGGATGCTGATGCTGCTGATGGGCCTGTTCATCGCCGGCAACCTGCTCTCCGCCGTGGCCCCCGTCTTCGGAGTGATGATCGCCGGACGGCTGGTCGCCTCGCTCGCCCACGGCGCGTTCTTCGGCATCGGCGCAGTCGTCGCGGCCGACCTGGTCGCCCCGTCCAAGAAGGCCGGCGCCATCGCCCTGATGTTCACCGGCCTCACCGTCGCCAACGTGGTCGGCGTCCCGCTCGGCACCTGGATCGGCCAGGCGGCCGGCTGGCGGACCACCTTCTTCGTGGTGGCCGCGCTCGGCGTGGTCGGCCTGGCCGGCATCGCCCGTCTGGTGCCCGAGATCCCCAAGCCGCAGGGCGTCCGGCTGCGCCACGAGCTGGCCGCGTTCCGCAACGTCCAGGTCCTGCTCGCGATGGGGATGACCGTCCTCGGCTTCGGCGGGGTCTTCGCCGCCATCACCTACATCTCCCCGATGATGACCGAGGTGGCCGGCTTCGCCGACTCCTCCGTCACCTGGCTGCTGGTCCTCTTCGGTCTCGGCATGGTCGGCGGCAACCTGCTCGGCGGCAAGCTCGCCGACCGCGCCCTGATGCCGCTGCTGTACGTCACGCTGGGCTCGCTCGCCCTGGTGCTGGCCCTGTTCACCGTCACCGCCCACAACAGGTTCGCGGCCGCCGCCACCGTCACGCTGATCGGCGCGCTCGGCTTCGCGGCCGTCCCCCCGCTGCAGAAGCGGGTGCTCGACCAGGCCTCCGGTGCCCCCACCCTGGCCTCCGCCGTCAACATCGGTGCCTTCAACCTCGGCAACGCACTCGCCGCCCTGATCGGCGGCATGGTGATCTCGGCCGGCTTCGGCTGGACCGCCCCCAACTGGGTCGGCGCCGCACTGGCGGCCTCCGCCCTGCTGCTGGCCCTGCTCTCCGGCGCCCTGGAGCGCCGCGGCACCGCCGCGCACCCCGTGTCCGACCACCCCACGGCCGACGATCCCACGGTCGGCCACCCCGCGGCCGAGCACCGCGGCGGCGCCGAGGCCGCGCCCGCGCTGCACCGCTGAGCCGCACGGCCACCCACCCAAAGCCAACCACCCACAGCCAGCCAACCACCCACAGCCAACCACCCCGCAGCCACCCATCTCAGGCGTACGACACCCCGTCCGTACGGCACCCGTCCATTCACGCAAGGAACATCAGCACCATGAGCACCGCAACCACCGTCACCCCGCTGACCACCCAGGACGCCGAGGCACTCGTCGCGGCCGCCCGCACCGCCGCCGAGTCGGCCGGTGTCACCGTCAGCATCACCGTCCTCGACGCCGGCGGTCACCTGCTGGCCTTCCGCCGCGACGACCGGGCCGTCCTGATCTCCGGCGAGACCAGCACCCGCAAGGCCTGGACCGCCCTCCAGCTGAACACCCCGACCGCCGACCTGGTCGACGCCGTCCAGCCCGGCGGGCTCTTCCACACCCTGCCCACCGCCCTCGACCGGCCGCTGCTCTTCATCGCCGGCGGCATCCCGCTGCACCGCGACGGCCGCCTGATCGGCGCCCTCGGCGTCGGCGGCGGCGCACCGGCGCAGGACCACGCCTTCGCCTGTGCGGCGGCCGCCGCCGTGCTCGACGCGGCCCCGGCGCAGCGGACCTGACGGTCCGTACGGCCCCGTCCGTACGGCGCTGCCCCCTCCCCCGTGCGCGGGCGAGGGGGCACCGCCGTGCCGGCGCAGCGCCCGGGGGAGCCTCCCCGAGCGGCGGACCGGGGGTAATCCCCACCCCCCGGACGCCGGTGACCTCCATGGCCCGGGACGGCCGCGCTTCCTACCGTTGATCTTGTCAACGACCAGCGGAGAGAGGCACACCATGGCACCCCGGCACGAGCGCCCGAGCACCGAGGCGCGGCACGCCCCGCACCCCGCGGTGGAACTGCGGTCGGTGCGGCGCAGCTACGGCCGCGGCGACCGCGCCGTGCACGCTCTGCGCGGCATCGACCTGGCCCTGGCCCGCGGCAGCTTCACCGCCGTGATGGGGCCCTCCGGTTCCGGCAAGAGCACCTTCCTGCAGTGCGCGGCCGGGCTGGACCGGCCCACCTCCGGCGAGGTGCTGCTCGGCGGCGAGGAGATCACCCGGCTCAGCGAGAACCGGCTGACGCGGCTGCGCCGCAGCCGGATCGGCTTCGTCTTCCAGTCCTTCAACCTGCTGCCCTCGCTCACCGTCCAGCAGAACGTGCTGCTCCCGCAGCGCCTCGCCGGCGAGCGTCAGGACCGCGGCCGGGCAAGGCAGTTGCTCGCCCAGGTCGGCCTCGCCGAGCACGCCGGCCGGCGGCCCGGCCAGCTCTCCGGCGGCCAGCAGCAGCGGGTGGCGATCGCCCGGGCGCTGATCACCGGCCCCGAGGTGCTCTTCGCCGACGAGCCGACCGGCGCCCTGGACACCCGCACCGCCGCCGAGGTGCTCGCCCTGCTGCGGCAGGCCGTGGACAGCATGGGCGCGACCGTCGTGATGGTCACCCACGACCCGCTCGCCGCCTCGCACGCCGACCGGGTGCTCTTCCTCGCCGACGGCGCCCTCGCCGACGAGATCGTCCGCCCGGACCCGCAGAGCGTCGCGGAACGGATGATCACCCTCACCGCACGGTCCGCCGGCCACCGCACGGAGGCGGCGGCATGACGAACGGCCTCGCCCGCGCCTCGGTACGGTTCCGCCCGGCGTCCTTCGTCGGCAGCCTGGTCGCGCTGCTGCTCGGCGCCGCGATCATCACCGCCTGCGGCACGCTGCTGCAGACCGGCCTCACCGCCCGCCTCGCGCCCGTGCGCCACGCCGGTACGCCGGTGCTGGTCGCCGCCGACCCGCAGGCCGGTGTCACCGTCGGCCGCGGCGAGGACCGCGAGACCGTCCGCACCGCGCTGCCGGAACGGGCCCGGGTCGACACCGCGCTCGCGGCGGAGATCGCCGCCCGGCCCGGCGTGGCAGCCGCCGTGCCGGACATCGCCTTCCCCCTGCAGGAGGTTCGCACCGGGCACCCCGACAGGGACGCCGCGCTGCCGCCGCTCACCGGGCGGGGTTACGCGGCCACCGCCATCACCGGCGGGGACGCGCCCGTCCTCGCCGCGGGCCGGGCGCCCGGCGCCGGCGAGATCGCCCTGGACGCGGCCACCGCCCGGGCCGCCCGGCTGGCCCCCGGGGACCGCCTCACCCTCGCCGCGCCCGGTGGCAACGGCGGCTACCGGATCTCCGGGCTGACCGCCGAAGCGGCCGGTGCCGCCACCGCCTGGTTCGCCGACGCCACCGCCGGGGAGCTGTCCGGCCACCCGGGCAGGGCCGACGCCATCGCCGTCCGGCCGCGCCCGGGGGTCGACACCCAGGCCCTGGCGGGGCAGGTCCGCCAGGCCGTCGGCGACCGTGCCCAGGTGCTCACCGGCGACGACCGAGGCACGGTCGAGCAGCCCGGACTGGTCCAGGCCCGGGAGCTGCTGAGCGGACTGGGCGGCTCCTTCGGCGGCACCGCCGCGCTGACCGCCGTCTTCGTGGTGATGGGCACCGTCGCACTGGCCACCGGCCAGCGGGCCCGCGAGTTCGCGCTGCTCCGCGCGATCGGCGCCACCCCCCGGCAGATCCGCCGGACCATCGCCGCCGAGGCGATGTTGCTCGCCCCCGTCGCCGCCGGCCTCGGCATCCTGCCCGGACTCGCCCTGGCCCACTGGTGGTTCGGGCAACTGGTGGAACGCGGCGCGGTACCGCGCGGGATCCGGCTGGACGTCGGCCCGCTGCCGATGGCCGCGGCCGTGCTCGTCAGCCTGCTGTCCGCGCTCACCGCCGGGTACGTCGCCGCCCGCCGGCCGTCGAAGCTCCGCCCGAGCCAGGCGCTCGGCGAAGCGGCGGTGGAGCGGGCCCGGCCCGGGATCGTCCGGACCGGCCTCGGCCTGCTCACCCTGGCCGGCGGCATCACCCTGGCGGCGCTGGCAGCCGGTCAGGCCGGGACGAACGCCGCCAACCTGGCGCTCGGCGTGGTGATGTGCCTGCTCACCTCGGTCGCACTGCTCGGCCCGACGGTCGCCAGGATCGCCGCAACGGCGCTCGGCCTGCCGCTGCGGTCCGGCGGCGCGGGCGCGGCCGGCTCGCTGGCCGCCGACAACACCCGGGCCAACGCCCGCCGGCTGGCCTCCGCGATCACCCCGATCGCCATGGTCACCGCCTTCTGCGGCACCCTGCTGTTCATGCAGAGCACCGTCGCGCACGTCTCCGCCGAACACGTCCGGGCCGGGATCGTCGCCGATCACGTGCTCGGCTCCACCGGCGCGGGCCTGCCGCCCGGGGCCGCCGCCCGGGCCGCCGAAGTCCCGGGCGCCGGAACCGCGATCGGCCTGCTGCGCACCAGCGCCCTCTACGAGACCGGCGACTCGCTCGCCACCGCGACCGCGCTCGGCGTCTCCGGCGATCCGGCGCAGCTGCCACGGGTGCTCGATCTCGGCGTCGAGCAGGGCTCGTTGGCCGACCTGGCGAAGTCCCCGGACACCGTCGCGATGGACGGCACGCTGGCCGGCACGCTCGGTGTGCGGGTCGGCGAGCGCGTCCCGCTCCGGCTGGGTGACGGCGCCGAGGTCACCCCGACCGTCGTCGCCACCTACGGACGCGGCCTGGGGCTGGGGCAGTTGCTGCTGCCGCGGGCAGCGGTCGCGGCGCACGTGAGCAACGCCTTCGACAGTCAGGTGCTGGTCGCGGACGCACCCGGCGCCGACCGCGCGGCGGTCACGGCCGGGCTGGCGGCGCTCGACCCCTCGGCGGTGACGGTGACCGACGCGGCCGGCTACACCGCCCAGGCCGACCGGGAGATGGAGCTCAGCTCCTGGGCCAACACGGTGATGGCGGGCGTGCTCGGCGGCTTCGCGGCCGTCGCCGCCGCCAACACCCTGGTGATGACCGTCCTCGACCGGCGCCGCGAGGTGGGGCTGCTGCGGCTGGCCGGCACCACCCGCCGCCAGATCCGGGACATGATGCGCTGGGAGGCGCTGCTGGTGGCGGCCGCCGGGCTGCTGGTCGGCGGGGCGATCGCCTGGATCACACTCGTCCCGATCGCCCGCGGCATCACCGGCGCCGCCCCCTACGTCCCGGCGGGCACCGCCCTGCCGCTGGCGGCCGGTGCGGTGGCCCTCGCCCTGGCGGCCACCGGGCTGCCGGCCCGGGCATTGCTCAGGGTCCGGCCGATCGAGGCGGGCGCCGGGCGCCAATGACGCTGCGGCGCACGTGAGTCCGGTCCGACCGGACGGGCGGATCGGGCGCGGGGCTCCGGTCCGACCGGCCGGTAGCGCCGGATCCGGCGGGCCGCCCCGCACCCGGGGGCGGCCCGCCGGCGTTCCCGGCGACGGGCCGCCGGGGCCGCTCAGACCGGCTGGCCGATCGGCCGGATGATCACGTTGTTGACGTCGACGCCGGGCGGCTGCCCGATCGCCCAGACGATCGAGCCGGCGATCTGGTCGGCCGTCAGCAGCAGCCCCTCGGGCAGCCCGCCCATCCCGTCCCAGAACGGGGTCTCCACCCGGCCCGGGGCGATCAGCGTGACGCCCACTCCGTCGGCGGTGACCATCCGCCGGGTGTTCTCGGCCAGGCCGGTCACCGCCCACTTGGTGGCCCCGTAGATGTTGCCGGGGGTGTGCACGAAGCCGGCGACGCTGCCGACCAGGACGATCCGTCCCCGGCTCGCCCGGAGCTCGGACAGCGCGGCTCGGATCAGCAGGGCCGGCCCGAGCACGTTGGTGAGCACCATCTCGCGCCAGCCCGCCGGGTCGCCGTCGGCGAGGGTGTCGTGGGTGGCGACGCCGGCGTTGGCCACCACGGCGTCCACCCGCCCGAACGCCGCTACGGTGGCCTCCACCCACGCCTCCACGGCGGTGTGGTCGGCGGCGTCCCCCGCGAGCGTCAACAGTTCGGCCGGGCGGCCCAGCTCCGCGGCGAAGCGCTCCAGCCGGCCCTCGTCGCGCCCGGTGACGGTCACCCGGTGGCCGAGGTCCAGCAGCTGCCGGGCGGTGGCCGCCCCGATGCCGCTGCCGCCGCCGGTGATCAGTGTGACGGGTGAGTCGGTCATCCGTACCCCCTTGAGTCCTGCGGCCACGGCCGGACGGCGACGCGCGGGCAGCCGTCGGGCGGCTGTCCGGCAGCCGTCGGCGTGGCCGCTGTCGTGGGACGGATTCCACCACTTGGAGTGCTCTCCAAGTCAACGGCCGTGCGGCCGGCTTCAACCGTTCGGCTCCTGGTGACGGACTCCGGGAGCCGGCGACGGGAGCCGGCGACGGAGGCGGGCCACGGGGAGGTGGGCGACGGGGGCGGGCCACGGGGAGGTGGGCGACGGGGGCGGGCCACGGGGAGGTGGGCGACGGGGGCGGGCCACGGGGAGGTGGGCGACGGGGGCGGGCCACGGCCGTTCGGCCCGACCCCGGGCCACCGGTCGGGCCCGTACGCCGGTGCCGAACGGCCCGGTCTCACGGCCGGTCGAGGAAGTCCGCGATCCGGCGGTTCAGTTCCGGCGCCCCGATGGAGGGGATGCCGTGGTGGGTGAGGCCGCCGAGCACCGCCGTTGCGACGTCCGGCAGGAGGCGCCGTGCCGCCGCCTCGACCCGCCTGCTGTCGTGCGCCCGGCTGCCCCCGGCCAGCAGAACCAGGGCCGGCACGGTCGAGGCCCGCAGCCGCTCCGCCGACGGCCGCCGCCCCACCACCACCCGGGCGCGGGGCAGTTCGGCGCCGAGGCCGTACAACTCAAGCCATCGCCGGTCGAGTTCGGCGCCGCCGGTCTCCCAGGCGAGGAAGGACCGGGCCCGCCGGGCGGAGGGCCGCAGCAGCATCGGCAGGGCGCGCAGCAGGTACCCGGGGCGGAAACCGGCGAAGCAGTTGGTGGGATCGAGGAGTACCAGCCGGCGGACCCGCTCCGGCGCCCGCAGGGCGTACTCGAGCGCGATCCAGCCGCCGTAGGAGTGCCCGCAGAGGTCGGTACGGCCGAGGCCGAGCGCGTCGAGGACGCCGTCCAGCCAGTCGAGCAGCTCCTCGGCCGTGCGGATCGGCCGTTCCCCGGCCACGCTGAGGCCCGGCTCGCCGATCCGGTCGACGGCGTGCACACGCCTGGTCCGGCTCAGCTCCGCCACGTTGGCGAACCACACCGTCGCGGTGGTGCCGCCGCCGTTCAGCAGCACCAGCGGCTCACCGTCCTCGGGGCCGCAGACCAGCACCCGGGTGGTGCCGTGGGCCGAGCCGAGGTCCTGTCGCTCGACGGGTACCGGCCACCCGTCGAGGACCGCGTCGTAGGCCGTACGGAAGCGGGTCGGGCCGTCGGGCATGGAACACCCCCAGAATCAGGTTCCCCAGCGAGTATCTCGTCGAGCGAGATACTATGCACCACGGACCCGCTGGGGGAAGCACCCGCGACGGAAGGCGAGAACGTGACGGACGAGGCCGAGCCCGACCTGCGACTGGTGCACCAGCTCCGCGCTCTGACCATCGAACTGAACCTGCTCGGAGGCGAGTTCGCGCAGCGCAACGGCCTGCACCCGACCGACCTGCGGGCCCTGGTCTGCCTGCTGGACGCCGCCCGGGCGGGCAGCCCCGCGACCCCCGGGCTGGTCGGGGCGCAGCTCGGCCTGAACTCGGCCGGCACCACCGCCCTGCTCGACCGGCTGGAGCGGCTCGGCCACGTCCGGCGGGTCCGCGACACCCGCGACCGGCGGCGGGTGCTGCTGGAGGTGGAGGACCGCGCGGTCGCCCTCGGACAGGCCTTCTTCGGGCCTCTGATCAGCGGGATCGTCGCTGCCGGCCAGGACTGCAGCGAGCCGGAGCTCGCGGCGATCCGCCGCTTCCTCGGCGCCGTGCAGGGGATCGTCGCCGAGCAGCGCGCGGGCACCCCGGCACAGCCCCCGGGCACGCCGTCACCGGCGGACCCGACCGCGGCCCGGCCCGGACCGGCGCCGGCCGCCCGACCGGTGCGCCGGCGCCCTTGAAGGCCGCCGGCTCAGACCGCCGGCCGCTCCCGCTCCAGCCGGACCAGGGTGTCGATCGCCTCGGCCCGGCGCCCCTCGGCCGTCACCGCCGGCCGGCGCACCTCCTCCGCCCGGACGGTGCACAGCCCGTGGCCGGCCAGGTCGGCGAGGATGTCCGGCGGCCCGTAGAGCACCCCGGCGTCCCGCGGCCCGCCGACCCCGTCGGTGAGGTTGGCGCCGGCGTGACCGACCACCAGCAGCGTGCCGCCGGGCGCCAGGGCGCGGGCGGCATGCGCCAGCACCACCCGCCGCTGATCGGCCGGCAGGTGCAGGTACACCACCAGCACCAGCTGGTACCCGCCCGGCTCGGGTTCGTGGCGGAGCACGTCGGCGTGGACCCACTCCAGCCGCCCGGCCACCTCGGCCGGTCCGGCGGCGGCCAGACGGCGGCCGCGCTCCACCGCGATCTCCGAGAAGTCGACGGCCGTCACCCGCCACCCGCGCCCGGCGAGCCAGATGCTGTTGCGCCCCTCGCCCGCCGCGAGGTCCAGCGCCCGCCCGGCGGGCAGCGCGGAGGTCTCGCGGACCACCCACCGGTTGGGCTCGGTGCCCCAGACGAGTTCGGTGGCGCCGTACCGCGCGTCCCAGTCGTGGCTGTCCATCGGGATCCTCCTCGCTCCGCCCGGCGGGCCGCTCCCCGGACCGGCACCGGGCGGCCCTCCCGGCAGCGTAGTGCGCCGGCCGCCCCGGGCGGGCGAACGCGGCGGGACGGTAGGCGGGTGGACGTGACGGGACGGTAGGCGGGTGAACGCGGCCGGACGGTAGGCGGGTGGACGTGACGGGCCCCCGGGCGGGTCACACGGCGGGACGGCGAACCGGGTGAACGCGGAACCGGACGGCGGCCCGGCGGCTACCGCTGCGGCGCCGGCCCGGTGCTGTCGCGGACCACCAGCGAGGCGCCCAGCGGCGGGCGGTCCGCCGGGGCTTCCTCGACGACGAGTTGGACGGCCCGCTCACCGGCCTCCTCCAGCGGCAGCCGGACGGTGGTGAGGGCCGGCCGCAGGTCGACGGCGAAGGGGACGTCGTCGAACCCGACCACCGAGATGTCGCCCGGGACGGCCCGGCCCAGGTCGTCCTGCACCGCGGCGAGCACGCCGGCCGCCATCACGTCGTTCAGGGCGAGCACGGCGGTGAGGCCCGGTTCGCGGGCCAGCAGCTCCAGGGCCGCCTCGCGGCCGCCGGCCCGGGTGAAGTCGGCGAACACCACGTGGCGGTCCGGCAGTTCGCCGCCCAGCTGGGCCAGCGCCAGGCGGGCGCCGGCCAGCCGCTGCTGGACGGTGATCAGCTCCGCGGGTCCGGCCACCACGCCGATCCGCCGGTGGCCGAGCCGCCAGAGTTCGGTTGCCGCGCGGGCCGCTCCCCCGGCGTGGTCCAGCGGGACGGCCGGCCCGGCGCCGCGCTCGCCGATGCAGGCCACCCGCCCGCCGTCCTCGCGGAACCCGGCCAGTTCGGCCGCCAGCCGGTCGGTGAGCGAGCGGTCGTCCGTACCGCTGCCGGCCAGCAGCAGGGCCCGGGCGCGCTGGGCGCGCAGGCTGCGGACGTACTCGATCTCCAGCTCCGGGTCGCGGAAGGTCGCGGCGATCATGATCATCAGGCGCTGGCGGCGGGCGGCCCGCATCGCCCCTGCCGCGATGGCGGCGAAGTAGGGGTCGGCGACGTCGTGGACGATCAGCCCGACCACCGAGGTGGCCGAGCGGGCCAGCGCCTGGGCGGGCGCGTTGGAGACGTAGCCCAGCTCCCGGGCGGCGCTCTCCACCCGCCGGCGCAGCTCCTCGCCGACCGTGCGCGAGCCACCGCCGTGCAGCACGCGGGAGGCGGTGGCAATGGAGACCCCGGCGTGCTCCGCGACGCGCTGCAGGGTGACGGCGCCGGTGGACCGGCCCGCGCGAGTGGTTGACCTGGGGTTCGCCATGCTCGTAACGTACCTCCTGGAAAGCGCTTACCAACACCGTTCCGCACGTCACAGCGCCCCTGCCACCACCCACCCCCGGCGGCGCCGTCCGCATCCGCCCCGCCGGCCACCGCACGAAGGAGCCCGCCATGGCCATCCGGCCGATCGGCATCATCATGAACGGCGTCACCGGACGCATGGGCTACCGCCAGCACCTGGTCCGCTCGATCCTCGCGATCCGCGAGCAGGGCGGGCTGGCACTGCCGGACGGCACGGTCGTCCGGCCCGAGCCCGTGCTGGTCGGCCGCAACGCCGACCGGCTGCGCGCCATCGCCGAACGGCACGGTGTCGAGCAGTGGACCACCGACCTCGACAAGGCACTGGCCGACCCGGCCAACGAGATCTACTTCGACGCCCAGCTGACCCAGGTCCGGGAGCCGGCGATCCGGGCCGCGATCGCCGCCGGCAAGCACATCTACACCGAGAAGCCCACCGCCGAATCGGTCGACGCCGCCCTGGAGCTGTCCCGGCTCGCGCGGTCCGCCGGGGTCCGCAACGGCGTGGTGCAGGACAAGCTCTTCCTGCCCGGCCTGCGCAAGCTCAAGCGGCTGGTGGAAAGCGGTTTCTTCGGCCGGATCCTCTCCGTCCGCGGCGAGTTCGGCTACTGGGTCTTCGAGGGCGACTGGCAGAGCCCCCAGCGCCCGTCCTGGAACTACCGCGCCGAGGACGGCGGCGGGATGGTGCTGGACATGTTCCCGCACTGGCAGTACGTCCTGGAGCAGACCTTCGCCCCGATCACCTCGGTGTACGCGCACACCGCCACCCACATCCCCGAGCGCCGGGACGAGGCGGGCCACCCCTACCGGGCCACCGCCGACGACGCCGCCTACGGCGTCTTCGAGCTGGAGGGCGGCATCGTGGCCCAGATCAACTCCTCCTGGGCGGTGCGGGTCGACCGGGACGAGCTGGTCGAGTTCCAGGTCGACGGCACCGAGGGCAGCGCCGTGGCCGGGCTGCGCAACTGCCGCTTCCAGCACCGGGCCGGCACCCCCAAGCCGGTCTGGAACCCGGACCTCCCGGTCACCGAACCGTTCCGCGAGCAGTGGCAGCAGGTGCCCGACAACGACGAGTTCGACAACGGGTTCAAGGCCCAGTGGGAGCAGTTCCTGGCCCACGTGGTCGCCGACGCACCCTTCCCCTACGACCTGCTGGCCGGTGCCAAGGGCGTCCAACTGGCCGAGCTGGCACAGGAGTCGGCCCGGACCGGGCGCCGCCTGACGATCCCGCCGCTGACCCGCTGAGCCCGCGCCGGCCGCAGTCCCCGACCACCCGCCCGCCAGATTCGAGGCCAGTCATGTCCGACGAGATCCTGCTCCCCCGCCCCTCCGGGGACCTCCTGCGCTACCGGGTCCCCGAGCCGCCCTCCTGGCCGGCGCCGAGCGGCCCGGCCCGCAGCCGTACCGTGTTCGCCGCCGCCCACGTGGTGGCCGACCCCGCCCGGGAGCACCGGCCCGGCTCGCCCGCCGCGCTCGACTGGGAGGCCACCCTGGCGTTCCGCCGGCACCTGTGGTCCCTCGGCCTGGGCGTCGCCGACGCCATGGACACCGCGCAGCGCGGCATGGGCCTGGACTGGGCCACCACCCGCGAGCTGATCACCCGCTCCGGCGCCGCCGCCCGGGCCTGCGGCGGGCGGCTGGCCTGCGGCGCGGGTACCGACCAACTGACCACCGCCGCACCCGGCTTGAAGGAGATCATCGAGGCCTACCAGGAGCAGGTGGAGGTGGTCGAGGCGGCCGGGGCCCAGGTGATCCTGATGGCCAGCCGGGCACTGGCGGCCGCCGCCACCGGCCCGGAGGACTACGCCGAGGTCTACGGCCGGCTGCTGGCCGGGACGGAGCGGCCGGCCGTCCTGCACTGGCTCGGCACGCCGTTCGACCCGGCCCTGGCGGGCTACTGGGGGTCGGCCGACCTGGACGAGGCGGCGGCCCTGGTGCTGGAGATCATCCGCGACAACGCGGCCAAGGTGGACGGCATCAAGGTCTCGTTGCTGGACGCCGACCGGGAGATCGCGCTGCGCCGCGCGCTGCCCGAGGGCATCAAGATGTACACCGGCGACGACTTCCACTACCCCGAGCTGATCCTCGGCGACGACCGCGGCTTCAGCCACGCCCTGCTGGGGGTCTTCGACCCGCTCGCCGGCCACGCCGCGGCCGCCCTGGACGCCCTGGACCGGGGCAACACCGCCGCGTACCGGGCGATCCTCGAACCCACCGTGCCGCTGGCCCGGCACGTCTTCACCGCGCCGACCCGGCACTACAAGACCGGGGTGGTCCTGCTCGCCCATCTCGCGGGCCACCAGGACCACTTCACCATGGTCGGCGGCGAGCAGGACAGCCGCGACCTGGTCCACCTGGCCGAGGTGTTCCGGCTGGCCGGGGAGGCCGGGGCGCTGCCCGACCCGGATCTCGCGACCGCCCGGATGCGGGCCCTCCTCGCCTCGAAGGGAGTGGCCGCATGACCGCCGGCCCCGTTCCCCGGCCGGCCGCCGGCCGGCTCGCGGCCGCCCCCGGTCTCGCCGGGCTCTCGCTCAACACCGCCACCACCAAGCGCTGGACCCTCCCGGAGGCCGTCGACGGCTGCGTGCGGGCCGGCATCCCCGGCATCGGGCTGTGGCGCGACCGGGTCGCCGAGACCGGCGCCGCGAAGGCGGCCCGGCTGGTCCGCGAGGCCGGGCTGACCGTCACCAGTCTCTGCCGCGGCGGCTTCCTCACCGCACCGGACGCCGCCGGCCGGGCCGCCGCGCTGGAGGACAACCGCCGCGCCGTCGAGGAGGCCGCGACACTAGGCACCGGCGTCCTGGTCCTGGTCTGCGGCGGCTTGCCCGAGGGCAGCCGCGACCTGCGCGGCGCGCGCCGCGCGGTCGCCGACGCGCTAGCCGAACTCGCCCCGTACGCACGGGAGCACGGAGTCCGGCTGGCGATCGAACCGCTGCACCCGATGTTCTGCGCCGATCGGGCGGTGGTCTCCACCCTCGCCCAGGCCCTGGACCTCGCCGAGGCGGTCGAGGCCGGGACCGGCGAGACCGGGGTCGGCGTGGTGGTCGACACCTACCACGTCTGGTGGGACCCGCAGGTGGAGGAGCAGATCGCCCGCGCGGCCGACCGGATCCTGGCCTTCCAGGTCTGCGACTGGACGCTGCCGCTGCCCGCCGACGCGCTGCTCGGCCGCGGCCACGTCGGCGACGGCCTGATCGACATCCCACGGCTGGCCGCCGCCGTGGCCGCCACCGGCTACACCGGGTTCACCGAGGTGGAGATCTTCAACCAGGAGATCTGGGACACCCCGGGCGACCTCACCCTGCGTACCCTCGTCGAGCGCCACCGCACCCACCTCGCCCGGATCTGACACCCGCACCGGGCGCTCCGGCGGTCCGGCCCGGCCCCACCGCCCAGGCGGTGCGGGGCCGGGGCCGCCGCCGGGGCGCCTTCGTCCCGCCCACGGAGGTCTTCGTGAACAGCCGCACCGCCCGTCGCTTCCTGGTCGCCCCCGACAAGTTCAAGGGTTCACTGACCGCCGCCCAGGCGGCCGGCCACCTCGCCGCCGGGCTGCTCGGCCGGGCCCCGGGGGCGGCCGTGCGCGTGCTGCCCGTCGCGGACGGCGGGGAGGGCACGGTGGACGCCGTGGTGGCGGCCGGGTTCGAGCGCCGCACCCTGCTCGTCGACGGCCCGCTGGGCGATCCGGTACAGGCATCCTTCGCCCTGCGGGACGGGACGGCGGTGGTCGAGCTGGCCCAGGCCTCGGGCCTGGACCGGCTGCCGGGCGGGCGGCCGGCCCCGCTGCGGGCCGGCACCCGGGGCACCGGGCAACTGATCGCCGCCGCGCTCGACGCGGGCGCGCGGACGGTCGTGCTCGGCGTCGGCGGCAGCGCCTCGACGGACGGCGGCACCGGCATGCTCACGGCCCTGGGCGCGCGCTTCACCGACGCCGCCGGCCACCCCCTCGCCGAAGGCGGCGGGGCGCTCACCGGGCTGGTGCGGGCGGACCTGTCCGGGCTCGACCCCCGGCTGGCCGCCACCGGCCTCGTGCTCGCCAGTGACGTGGACAACCCGCTGCTCGGGCCGGCCGGCGCCGCCGCCGTGTACGGCCCGCAGAAGGGGGCCTCCGCCCAGCAGATCCAGCAGCTGGAGCAGGGGCTGCGCAGGCTGGTCGAGGTGCTGCCCGGGCCGGCCGGGGCCGCGGCACGCAGGCCCGGGGCCGGCGCCGCCGGCGGGACCGGGTTCGCCGCACTGGCCTGCCTGGGGGCCGTCCGCCGCCGGGGCATCGACGTCCTGCTGGAGGCCACCGGGTTCGGCGCGGCGCTCGCCGACGCGGACCTGGTGATCACCGGCGAGGGCTCGCTCGACGCCCAGACCCTGCAGGGCAAGGCACCCGCCGGGGTGGCCGCCGCCGCCCGGCGGCACGGCGTGCCGGTGGTGGCGGTCTGCGGCCGGCTCACCCTGGACGAAGCGGGACTGGCGACCCTCGGCGTCGGCCGCGCGTACCCGCTCAGCGCTCTGGAGCCCGACCCGGCGCGCTCGATGGCCGGGGCCGGCCCGCTGCTGGAGCGGCTCGGCGCCCGGATCGCGGAGGACTTCGGCGCCGGCTCCCGCGCCCCGGGCACCCCGGCGCCGGGCGCCGGCCCCGTTGACTAGGCTCGACGGCATGCCCGAAGCTCACCACCACACCTGCTCCTGCTGCGACGAGCCGCGGTCCGGCCCTCCGATGTCCTACGGCGCCCCGGCCCCGGTGGTCTGGAAGGCCCGGTACGCGTGGCGCCGGGACAGTGAGCTGACCGCCGACCTGTGCATGATCAAGGGGAAGCACTTCTTCGTGCACGGCCTGGTGGAGATCCCGGTGCTCGACAACGACGAGGTCTTCTCCTGGGGTGTGTGGGCTTCCCTCAGCGAGCCGAACTTCGCCCGCACGCACGACCTGTGGATGGACCCGGCGCGCGAGCAGGAGCCGCCGTACTTCGGCTGGCTCTCCACCGAACTGCCCGTCTACGCCGAATCGACCCTGAACCTCAAGACCCACGTGCGCACCCGGGCGGTCGGCCGGCGCCCGCTGATCGACCTCGAACCCACCGACCACCCGCTCGCGGTGGAACAGCGGGAGGGGATCACCATGGCCCGGGTCCAGGAGCTGGCCGACCAGTTGCTCGGGGGCTGACCGCCGCCCGCCGGGCCGCCCTGCACCTCCGCGCGGCGCCCCCGCCGGACACCCCGGCCCGTACCGAAGGCCCACGACCGGTCGGTCGTGGGCCTCGGGCGGGCGCGGTGCCCGGACGCGCGGCCTACGAACGGGGCCAGCGCAGGCTGTGCGTACCCATCCCCAGCAGCCGGCCGGGCCCGCGGACCCCGTCCTCGTGCCACCAGCGGCTCAGCCCGGTGACTGCGGCCACCCCGCCGCCGAGGAAGAGCGGGACGAGCAGGTCGAGCGGATTCTCCTGCCCCTCCTCCAGCACGTCCCCGCCGAGCGCGAAGGTCTGGAACCCGAACACGACGGTGGCCACGAGTCCGACGATCGCCAGGGTGAGCCACGCGGCGCGGCGGGCCCGTGTCCCCGCGAGGCTCAGCACGGTGTAGCGCAGCCGTTGCCGGCAGGTTCCGCACGACAGCGTCTCGGCCGTGCGGCCCTTGGCCGGCCGCGCAATCGGCAGCGGATGGACGGCGAAGGTGTGCACCTTGACGTTGCCGCCGCGGTGGACGTCGACCAGATGCGCGTACAGCAACCCCGGATAGGGCCCCAACTCCCGCTTGCCCATGATGGCGTGCCCCTCCCCGCCCGGCCGGCCGGGCCCCTCGCTGATCTACCCGGCTTCTCTTCCCCGTCGGGGGCGGTTCGCAACATCGGCGGGTGACCCGGACGGAGGATCACCGCCGGACGACCTGCCGCGGTCCGGCTCGCGCAGGCCCGCCAACCTGGCCTGGGTGAGGATGTCCTGACAGAACGTCAGGCCGATCGGCCGATGTCCCCCGGGCCCACCGGGTGGGCGAAGGGGAGCCCGAGGGTCCAGCGCGCGAGCTCGTCGGCCGCGGCCGCCGCCATCCGGTGCAGCTCGCCGCCCAGGGAGCCGGCGACGTGCGGGGTGAGCACCACGTTCGGCAGGTCGTAGAGCGGGGAGTCGGGCGGCAGCACCTCGGGGACGGTGACGTCCAGCACGGCGTTCAGCCGGCCCGTGGTCAGCTCGGCGACCAGGGCGTCCTGGTCGATCAGCGAGCCGCGGGAGGTGTTCACCAGGGTGGCGCCGTCGGTCATCAGGGCGAGCCGGCGGCCGTCGATCATGTGGTGGGTGGCCGGGAGTTCGGGGGCGTGCACGCTCACCACGTCCGCGGTGGCGCAGAGTTCGTCCAGCGATACGGACCGGGCGCCCAGCCGGGCGGCCCCGGCGGCGTCCACGTACGGGTCGTGCAGCAACAGGCGCAGGTCGTACGGGCCGAGCAGTTCGAGGACGCGCCGGCCGATCCGGGAGGCGCCGACGATGCCCACCGTACGGCGGTAGTTGCCGGCCCCGGCGTAGCCGGCCTGCCAGTCGTGCGGGGCGCGCAGGCGGCGGTAGTCGGCCCGCAGTTGCAGCAGCCGCTTGTTGGCGGACAGGACGGCGGCGACGGTGTACTCGGCGACCGGCAGGGCGTTGGCCCAGGCCGCCGAGGTGACCTCGATGCCGCGCTCCCAGCAGGCCTCGGTGATGTGGTGCTTGACGGACCCGGCGGCGTGGATGACGGCGCGCAGCCGGGGTGCGGCCGCGAGGGCGGCCGCGTCCAGCGGGGGGCAGCCCCAGCAGCTCACGATGACCTCGGCCTCGCGCAGCGCGGCGGCGGCCGCCGGGGTGCTGAAGTCGTCGACGACCAGGGCCGGGTCGAGGTCGGCGAGCGCGCTGAGCCTGGCCAGGGTGTCGGCGTCCAGCAGGCGGGGCGCGATGTCGGGATGCATGGCGAGCAGGACGCGCGGGCGGCGGGCGGGAGCCGCTCGGGACGCCGTGTCGGGGACGGACGCGGGCCCTGCGGCGGGGGGTGCGGGCTGCAGGTCGGGCACTCGGGGGCTCCTGTCGGGCAGGTGGGGGCGGTGGGGCCGCCGGGGCGGGGCGGCCGGGTTGCGCGCGGCTTTCGGGCGGCGGGTGGCGGGTGACGGGCGGTGCCGATGGCGGTTGCCGTGGCGGTTGCGGTTGCCGTGGCGAGGCGTGGGGCATCGCCACGGCGCGGCGGCGCCGGGGCCAGGACCGGGCCCGGGGAGGTCACTTGACGCTGCCCGCCGTCAGGCCCGCCTTCCAGTGGCGCTGCAGGGCGACGAAGGCGACCACCAGCGGCACGACGGCCAGCAGCGAACCGGTCACCACCAGCGGGTAGTACTCGGGGAAGGCGGTGGTCTGGGTGTTCCAGGCGTACAGGCCGAGGCTGACCGGGAAGAGCCGGTTGTCCGAGAGCATCACCAGCGGGAGGAAGAAGTTGTTCCAGATGGCGGTGAACTGGAAGAGGAACACGGTCACGAACCCGGGCATCACCATCCGCAGCCCGATCGACCAGAAGATCCGCAACTCGCCCGCGCCGTCGACCCGGGCGGCCTCCAGCACCTCGGACGGGATGTAGCCGGCGCAGAACACCCGGGCAAGGTAGACGCCGAACGGGTTGACCAGGGACGGGATGAACACCGCCCAGAAGGTGTTGACGATGTGCAGCTGGGAGGCGAGCAGGTACATCGGCAGCGCCAGCGCGGTGGTCGGCACCAGCACGCCCAGCAGGACCAGCCCGAACAACTGCTCCTTGCCGCGGAAGGCGTAGACGTGGAACGCGTAGCCGGCGCAGACGCAGACGAAGGCGCAGAGCACGGCGCCGATCCCGGCGTACAGCAGGGAGTTGAGGTACCACCGGAAGTAGATGCCGTCGCCGGTGGTGGCCAGGGCGTGCAGGTTGTCGCCGAGGTGCCAGCGCTCCGGGGAGAGTCCGCGGCCGCCGAGCAGGTCCCCGGTGTTCTTGGCGGCGGCGCTGAGCAGCCAGCCGAGCGGGAGCAGGGTGTAGGCGGTGGCCAGCACGAGGGCGCCGTTGACGGCAGCCCTGGAGAGGCTCCAGGGCTGCCGGCGGACGGGGGCCGGGGCGGCGGGGGCGTGGTCGGGCCGGGTGCGGCGGCCGGGGGCGAGGATGCTCATGCGCCGGCCTTCGCTCGGCGGGAGGAGCCGGCCCGGCCGCCCCGGGTGATGGCGTAGGAGAGCGCGGCGGCGGTCAGCGCGAGCAGGACGGAGGCGGCGGCGGCCAGACCGTAGTCGTTGCGGTCGAAGGCGGCGGAGTAGGCGTACATGTTGGGAGTCCAGGTGCTGGTCACGGTGGGTGCGGCGCCGTGCAGGATCATCGGTTCGGTGAACAGTTGGAGGGAGCCGATGACGGTGAACAGGCCGACCATGGTGAGCGAGGCCCGGATCAGCGGGATCTTGACGCTGAACGCGGTGCGCAGCGGGCCGGCGCCGTCGACCCGGGCCGCCTCCAGGATCTCCCGGGGGATGGCCTGCAGGGCGGCGTAGAAGATCACCATGTTGTAGCCGGCCCACTCCCACAGGGCGATGTTCACCACCGCGGGCAGCGGGTTGCCGAGCAGGTCGGGCTGCGCGCCGAGGGTGTCGAGGGCTCCGACCACCGGGCTGATGCCGGGGGTGTAGAGGTACATCCAGATCAGTGCGGCGATGATGCCGGGTACGGCGTGCGGCAGGAAGAGCGCCAGCTGGAAGAACCGGCGGGCCCGGGCCAGCGCGGAGTCCAGCAGCAGCGCGAGGAGCAGCGACAGTCCGAGCATCAGCGGGATGTACAGCAGGCAGTACCCGGCGACGGACAGGAAGCCCTCGCGGAAGGCCGGGTCGCCGAGCGCCCGGGTGTAGTTGCCGAGGCCCGTGAAGACGCTGACCGTGCCGCCGAAGCCGAGCCCGGACCGGCGCTCGGTGTACAGGCTCAGGTGGACGGCGTAGCCGATCGGGATCAGCGTGCAGGCCGTGAACAGCACCATGAACGGGGCGAGCAGCAGGGCGGGGGCCCCGCGCCTTCCGGCCGCCCGGGTGGGGCGCGGACGGGCGGGGCCGGGACGGGCGGTACGGGAAGGGGCGGCGGGACCGGCCGGGCCCGGGGCCGGCGTACCGGCCCCGGTCCGCGGCTCGGGGCCGGCCTCGGTGCGGGGAGCGGGCGGGCGGGTCATCACTCGGCGACCTGGAGCCCGCGGTTCTTCAGCTCCGCGACGGTGGCCTTCTGGGCGCCCGAGACGGCCGAATCGATGGTGTCGGTCTTGCCGGCGACCTTGCCGAAGGCGTCCTTGAGCGAGGTGTTGGTGACGCCCATCGCCGGACCCCAGGTCCAGTCGGCGCGGATCGAGGTGGCGGCGGCGCTGTAGACGGCGTAGATGTCCTGGCCGCCGTAGAAGGCGGTGTCGAAGGCCTTCCTGGCGACCGGCACCAGCGCGGGGGCGGCCGGGAAGGCGGAGGAGCTGCCGGAGGCGATCCGGGCCTGGATGCCCTCCTCGGTGGTGGTCGCCCAGGTGGAGAACTCGACGGCGGCCTTGGCCTTCTTGCTGTCCTTGGAGACGGCGAAGGTGGTGCCGCCCAGCATGCCGCTGGCGGGCTTGCCGTCCCAGGTCGGGATCGGGGCGACGGCCCACTTGCCGGAGGCGTCGGGCAGGTTGCTCTTCAGCACGCCGCCGCCCCAGGAGGCGCCCAGGTAGCCGGCCGTCTCGCCCTTCTGCAGCGAGGCGGTCCACTGCTGGCTGAACGAGGGCATCACGTTGACCAGGTCGTCGGCGACCATCTTCTGCCAGTAGTCGGTGACCCGCTGGGTCTCGGCGCCGTTGATCCGGACGTCCCAGGTGGTGCCGACGGCGTTGAACCAGTGGGCACCCGCCTGCCAGGAGTTGGCCTCGAAGGTGCTCGGGTCGTCGGGGAAGAAGGTGGCGATGCGGGCGGTCGGCTCGGCCGCCTTGAGGCGCTCGGCGGCCGTGCGGAACTCCTCCCAGGTCTTGGGCGGGGTGATCTGCGCCTTCTCGAAGAGGTCCTTGCGGTAGTAGAAGGCCTGCGGCGCGGCGTCCAGCGGGAGCGCCCAGTTGGCGCCGCCGAGGGTGGTCAGGTCGAGGGCCTGCGGCAGGTACTTCTTCTTCAGGTCGGTGCCGACCAGCTTGCTGATGTCCTGGACGGCGCCCTGGCTGACGAAGTCGGGCAGCTGGGGGTACTCGACGTTGAAGACGTCCGGCGCGTTGCCGGCCTTCACGGCGTTGGCGAGCTTGGCGTAGCCGCCGGCGTTGCCGGAGGGGATCTCCTCGAAGGTGACCTGGATGCCGGGGTGGGAGGCGTTGAAGGCGGTGACGACGTCCTTGGTGCCCTTGGCCCAGCCCCAGAAGGTGAGGGTGACGGGCTTGCCGTCGCTCTTGGCCTCGGTGGAGCTGTCGGAACTCCCGGAGCTGCCGCAGGCGGCGAGCAGGGCGAGCGAGAGGGTGGTGGCTGCGACCGCGGTGGCGCTGCGCAGGGCTCTGCTGCGGCGGCGGGTGGTGTGGGACATGGCGCGGCTCCTCTGGGTGGGGTGTCGTCATCCTGGGACGGGCGCTGATCGAAGTCAAGAGTTTTAGATCAACTGATCCTTGACTGATCATTCGATCACGCCGATCGATCAGTGGCGCATGGGCGCACCCACCCCTGTCGGCCCCCCGGGGGGCCTGGCGTGAACAGCGGCGACGGTTCGACCGGTGCCTCCGGAGAGGATCCCGTCGCGCGTACGTCCCGTGGCGGGTTCGAGCCATCCGTCCGATCATTCGATCGCTTTCCTTGACGAACGATCACGCCCTTCCTAGATTCGGGACGCCCGCGCGGTGACCGCCCGCTCCGGGCCCCGGACCGAGGAAGCCCCCATGCCCCAGCCGCCCCGTCCGTTCCCCTTCCCCCTCCCGCCCGAGGACCGCGTCCGCAGCCCCCGCACCGGCTGGACCCGGGCCCACTGGGAGGCCGTCGCCGACGGACTGCTGGCCGCCGTCCGGCCGCACGCCGGCCCGGGCCAGGCCCTGATCAACCTGCCCGGTGCCCGGCCCAGCTGGTCCGGCCCGCGCTCCGACGGGCTGGAGGGCTACGCCCGCACCTTCCTGCTGGCCGCCTTCCGGATCGCCGGCGCCGGCGGCGCCGACCCCGGCGGCCTGCTGGAGCGCTACGCCGCCGGGCTGGACGCCGGCACCCGCGCCCCCACCACCGAACGCGCCGTCACCGCCGACGACCCGTACTCCTGGCCCGCGATCACCGACCGGGGCCAGGCCATGGTCGAGGCGGCCTCCGTCGCCCTCGCCCTGCGCCTGACCCGCGCGTGGCTCTGGGACCGGCTGGACGACGGCGTCCGCGAACGGGCCGGCGGGTGGCTGGCCCAGGCCCTGCACCGCACCCCCAACGACAACAACTGGTGGCTGTTCCCGCTCACCGTCGGAGCCTTCCTCGCCGAGGCCGGCATCGAGGCCGAGGCCGCCCGCCGCGCCGTCGACCTCGGCCTGGCCAAGATCGAGCAGTGGTACCGCGGCGACGGCTGGTACACCGACGGCCGCCCGCGGGCCTTCGACCACTACAACGGCTGGGCCCTGCACCTCTACCCCGTCCTGCACGCCCACCTCTGCGCCAAGGCCGCCGCGGGCGCACCCACCGACCCCATCAGCCCTGCCGGCCCCACCGACCCGGCCAGCCCCAACAGCCCCAACAGCCCCAACAGCAGCACTTTGCTCGACACCTACGGCCCCCGGCTCGCCGCCTACCTGGACGGCTACGCGCGGACCTTCGGCGCCGACGGCGCCCCCGTGCACCAGGGCCGCTCGCTCGGCTACCGGTTCGCCGCCGCCGCCCCGCTCTGGGCGGGGGCGCTCACCGGTCACACCCCCCTCTCCCCCGGCGCCACCCGCCGGCTCGCCTCCGGCGCCCTGCGGCACTTCCTCGAACGCGGCGCCGCCGCACCCGACGGCCTGCTCTCGCTCGGCTGGTACGGGCCGTACCCGCCGATGGTCCAGCCGTACTCGGGCCCCGCCTCGCCGTACTGGGCGAGCAAGGGCTTCGTCGGGCTCCTGCTGCCGCCCGACCATCCGGCCTGGACCGATCCCGAGGAACCCGGCCCGGCCGAACGCGCCGACGCCGTGCACCCGTTGCCCCGGCCCGGCTGGCTGGTCCAGTCGACCGCCGCGGACGGGCTGGTCCGGCTGCACAACCACGGCAGCGACGACCAGCCGGCCGGCGAGACGCTGCCGGACGACCCGCTCTACGCCCGGCTGGCCCACTCCACCGCCACCGGGCCGAGCGCCCCGGGGGACGTCCCCGACAACCACTTCGGGCTGCTGTCCGAGGGGGTGCTCAGCGAACGCGGACGGATCAGGCCGCTCGGCTCCGGGCCCGGCTGGGCCGCCTCCGGCCACCGGCCCCGGTGCGGCGGGACGGAGCTGCCCGGGGCCGCCGTGACCTCGGTGGTGCTGGCCCGCGGCGCCGACGAGATCCACGCCCACCTGGTCACCGGCGCCGCACCGGGCACCGGCGTACGGCAGAGCGGCTGGCCGGTGGCCGGCCCGGCCGTCCGGTCGGGGACGACCGGCGCCCACGCCTGGGTCCGGACCGAACGACGCAACGGCACCGGAAGCGATCCGGCCGGCGGCGAGCAAGGCGGCGACGGGCGACCCGGCAGCAAGCAACTCGGCAACGGGCGACCCGGCGGCGAGCAACCCGGCGGCGAGCAACCCGGCAACGGGCAACCCGAGAACCAGCAGTCCGGCAGCGAGCACGACGACCGGACCGGGCTCCCGGACCACCCGGGCGCCACCCGCCCTCCACAGGTCGCCGAACTCCACGGCGGGCTGACGCGGGTGCACGGCTTCAGCACCGCCCGGGCCGTCCCCCTCGCCGGCGGCACCGCGTACGGGCCGGCCGGCGCCGTCCCCGTGCTGGACGGCGTCGCCGCCGGCAGGCCCGGCGGGGACCTCTTCGTCAGCGGCGGCCGGCTCGGCGCCGCACCGCCCGAGGCGGGCCCGGACGCCGCCGCGCCGCCCGAGCCCGCCTCGGGGGCATCGGTCCGCACCGGCTATTCCCCGGACGGCGCCTGGGTGGAGGTGACCTGGCCGGACGGCACCCGTCAGCACGCCGTGCTCCGCGCCGGCACGGTCACCGTCCGCTCCGAGCCCGCCGCCGGCGAGCCCCGGCCAACCTGAGACCGTGCTCGCCGGGCCCCCGCCCGCACCGTCCGTGCGCCCCCGACCTGCCCCGTCCGCGTCCCCGTCGCCGTCCTCAGGAGTGCCGTGCCCCTCGCCCTCGCCACCCTCGGCCTGCCCGGCCTGCCCCTGCCCGAGGCGCTACGGCTCGCCGCCGACCACGGCTGGCACGGGCTGGAACTGCGCTGCGCGGCGGGCGAGGCCGTCCACCCCGCCATGGACTCGTCCGAACGCCGCTCGGCCGTGAGAGAGTTCACCGCCGCAGGCGTCGTCCCGCTCACGCTCGCCTCCTACGTCGGCCTCGCCGCGCCGGGGCCGGACGAGCCCGTCCTCACCGCGCTCCGTGCCCGGCTGCGGCTGGCGGCCGATCTGGGCGCCCGGTACCTGCGGGTCTTCCCGCACGGCGGCGACGGACCGGCCGCCGAGGCCGACCGGCGCGGGGCCCGGCGGCTGGCCGCGGTGGCCGGGCAGGCCCAGGAGCTCGGCCTGCGGGTCCTGCTGGAGACCCACGACTCGCACCGGTCCGGCGCGGACGTCGCCCGGCTGCTGGCGGCGGCCGACCACCCGGCCGCCGGCGCGCTCTGGGACTTGATGCACACCCGGCTCGCCGGCGAGACCCCCGCGGCCAGCTACGCCGCCCTCGGCCCACGGCTCGGCTATCTGCAGGTCAAGGACATCGCCGGCGCCGAGGACCGCACGCCGCTGCCGCTGGGCGCCGGGGTGCTGCCGATCGCCGAGGCGGTGGCCGCGCTCCCGCCGGACAGCTGGGTCGCCTGGGAGTACGAGGCCCCGTGGCACCCCGCCGCCCGGCCGCTCCCGCCGCTGCTCGGCGACGGCGCACGGCTGCTGGCGGGGATGCTCGCCGCGGCGGCCGGCGGCCACCACCGCCCGGGCGGCCGCCACACCGCCGGGGCCGCGGAGGGACGGCCCGGCGGACACGATACGGTCGGCCGATGACCGACACGGCGGACGGAAACGAGCGGATCAGGCCCCGGTACTTCCACGGGATTGCCGGCCTGGAGGACTGGCGGGTACTGGGTGAGGGAGCCTGCGCGTACTTCCGCACCGGGTCGTTCACGACCGGCGCCCGGCTGGTCCGGGCGATCGCCGAACTGCCCGGTCTCGGGCCGCACGCGCCGGATGTCGACCTGCGGCCCGAGGGCGTGACGGTGCGGCTGATCACGCTCACGGACGACTACTACGGGCTGACCGAGCGGCACGTGGGGCTGGCCCGCGAGATCTCGGCGACGGCCCGCGCGCTGGGCATCGCGGCCGACCCGTCCGCCGTGCAGACCGTCCAGGTCACCGTCGACGCGCTGGAAACCCCCGCCGTGCTGCCCTTCTGGCGCGCCCTGCTCGGCTATCAGGACCGCGCGGACAGCGGCGAGGACCTGGTGGACCCCGGCCGCCGCGGAGCGCCGTTCTACTTCCAGCCGATGGACGCGCCGCGCCCGCAGCGCAACCGGGTCCACGTCGACGTCTGGGTGCCGTACGACCAGGCCGAGGCCCGGGTCGCGGCGGCGATCGCGGCCGGCGGACGCCTGGTGAGCGACGCCGACGCGCCGTCGACCTACGTGCTGGCCGACCCCGAGGGCAACGAGGCGTGTGTCGGCGCGGCCGGCGCGCCGGAGCCCGGCTGACGGGTCGCGGCGGGCCGGCTGCCGGTCAGTCCTCCCGCGCCGGCCCCTCCGCGGGCACCGCGGCCACCTTGGCGCCGCAGGAGCCGCGGACCTTCAGGCTGGCCAGCAGCTCGATGTGGTGGGCGGGCAGCGAGGCGCCGCCGCCGAGCCGGCGCAGCAGCAGGTCCAGGGCGGCCCCGCCGACGGCCCGCTTGGGCGGGGCGACGGCCGTCAGCGGCGGCGCGGCCAGGGCCGCGAACACGTCGTCGTAGGAGATCAGCGCCAGGTCGTCCGGGATCCGCAGGCCGCGGGCCCGCATCAGCGGCGCCAGCTGGATGGCGTCCTGGTCGTTGTGGACGAGCGCGGCGCGCACGCCCTGCCCGACCGCCCGGGCGATCTGGTCGGCCACGTACTCCAGGTCCGGCGCGGCGGCGGTCGCCCCGGGCCCGGCCAGCCGGATGTCGGTCACCGGGTACGCCTCCATGCCCAGGTACTGCATGCCCTTGGCGTAGCCGGTCCGCACCCGCTGCGCCGTCCAGGTGTCCTCTCGGGCGGCCAGCAGCACCGACCGGTGGCCGAGCGAGGCGAGGTGACGCAGGGCCAGCAGCACGCCGTGCTGGTGGTCGGAGGAGACGGCGTCCAGCTCCGCACCGGCCGTTCCGGGCCGGGCCTTGCGCTCCACCAGCACGGTCGGCACCGGGAGTTCGGCCAGCCACTCGCTGTCGGCGGGCCAGCTGCCGGGCCGCCAGTTGGGGGTGAGCAGCAGGCCGTCCACGCCGGACTCCAGCAGGCGCTCCACCTGGGCCCGGTCGTCGCGGGCCTCGTAGGGCGAGATCGCCAGCACGAGCTGGGCGCCGGCGGTGGCCGCGGACGCCCGGGCGCCGGCGATCACCTCGTTGAAGTACGAGGCCACCGTGGGCACCAGCATGCCGATCACCCGGTCGCGGCCCTCGGGTTTGCCGAACGCCCCGGTGTCGGGGAGCGCCACCGAGCCGTGCACGCGGTGCAGCAGGCCGGCGTCCGCCAGTGCGGCGACGTCGCGGCGGGCCGTGACGGCGGAGATGCCGATCCGGGCGGCCAGGTCGACCACCCGCACGGTCCCCGTGTCCCGCACCACCTCAAGGATCCGCGCGCGGCGTTCCTCGGACGAAAGGGTCATGGCGTTCTTCCCCGATCCCGGGCCCGATTCGACGTGAGCCCAACTGGTCGCATTCGTATCACTCGATCAATATACGATCCAGTGGTCTCGATGTATTGACTCGATCAGCCTACCGACCCTACGGTTCCGTCGGCGGCCGCTTCAAGGCACTGCCCGTCGCAGGCCGCAGCGCCCCGGCCCGCACCGCACGCACCGCCCGGGCCGGGCCGCACCGCACGCACCGCCCGGGCCGGGCCGGGCCGGGCGGCGAACGCCCGGCCGGATCCGTTGTGGCAGCACCGCCGGGGCAGCACCCCACGACACACATCCTGCCCCTTCCCCCGGCCCGGCCCGGCCGCGCAACCCTCCCGCCGCCCGCCGCGAGTCCACCCGGCGCGGACGCGGCACCACGGCTCGACTCCCGCGACACCCCACCCACGACTGCGGAGTCCCTCATGTTCCTGCCTCACCCCCGCCGGCTCAAGGCGCTCGCCGTCGGCGCCGCCCTGACCGCCGCCCTCGGCGCGCTCGGCGCCCCGCCCGCCTCGGCCGCCGCCACCTCCTGGTACCTCGACTGCGCCGCGGGCAGCGGCGGGTCCGGCAGCCAGGCCGACCCCTGGAACAGCCTCGCCGCCGCCAACGCCCACCTGTTCGGCCCGGGCGACCGGCTCCTGCTCCGGCGCGGCAGCACCTGCACCGGCACCCTGAAGCCCCAGGGCTCCGGCGCCGCCGGCGCCCCCGTCACCCTGGCCGCCTACGGCCCCGGCAGCGCCCGGCCGGTGGTCGCGGGGGACGCCGCCACCGGCGAGAAGGCGGCCGTCCACCTCTACAACGTGGAGCAGTGGGAGATCCGCGACCTGGAGATCACGTTCCAGGACACCAACGCCGTCAGGAAGGAGCGAAACGGCCTGCTGGTCGAGATCGCCGACCTCCCCGACGGGGTGGGCACCCACTACGTGGTCGACGACGTCTACGTGCACGACGTCAACGGCGACAAAGGGAAGTTCAGCAACGGGATCCAGTTCCGGGTCAGCGGCGCCACCACCCCGACCAACTTCGACGACGTCCTGGTGCAGAACTCCCGGATCTCCCGGGTGGACCGCGAGGGCCTGACCAACCGCTCGACCTGGATGTGCCGCCCGTCCTACGGCAGCGGCGACAACTGCGGCAGCACCGTCAACTGGCGCGCCAGCACAAGGGTCGTCTTCCGCGGCAACACCCTGAACGACATCGGCGGCGACGGCATCGTGGTGCGGGCCGCCGACCACGCGCTGGTCGAGCACAACACCGCTTACGACCTGGCGATGCGCCCGATGGGCTCCAACGCCGGTATCTGGACGATCGATTCGGACTGGACCACGATCCAGTACAACGAGGTGCACCATGTCCGCCGGCTGTCCGACAACAACGACGGCATGGCCTTCGACTCCGACTACGGCAACACCGGCGCGCTGTTCCAGTACAACTACAGCCATGACAACGAGGGCGGCTTCATGCTGTTCTGCGGGGCCTGCGGCGCGAATTCCAGCAGCACGGGGACGGTCGTCCGGTACAACCTGAGCAGCAACGACCGGACTCGCTGGCTGTTCGCGGTCGGCGAGAAGAACGCCCGGATGTACAACAACACCGCCTACCTGCCCCCGGGTTCGACCGCATCGGTGATCCAGCAGGGCGCCGGCAACTCGGTCACCCGGCTGAGCGGCAACATCTTCTCCAACCTGGGCACCGGCGGGTACTCCGGCTGGGGCGGCAACGCCTGGAAGCCCGCCGACTTCAGCTGGGACTCGAACGTCCTCCACGGCTACCACCCCGCCGACGAACCGGCCGACCCGCGCAAGATCACGGCCGATCCGGGTCTGCTGAACCCGGGCGGAAGCACCGCCGCCGACTACCGGCTGGGCGCCGGCTCCCCCGCCCGCGCGGCGGGCGCCACCGTCGCGGCCAACGGCGGCCTGGACTACTTCGGCTCGGCCGTGCCGGCCGCCTGCCGCCCCGACATCGGCTTCCAGCAGGCGAGTTCCTTCGACGACGCCGCGTGCTCGGCCGCCGACCCGGTGGTCAACCCCGGCTTCGAGAGCGGCGCCCTGGCCCCCTGGACGTGGTACGGCGGCGCGGCCGCCGACCCGGCGGCCGCGCGCACCGGCGGCTTCGGCGCCCGGGTCGGCCCGGCGCCGGCCGCGGTCGAGCAGGTCGTCCCGGTCGCGCCCAGCACCACCTACCGGCTGTCGGGCTGGGGCAAGGTGTCGGCCGCCGGCACCGAGGTCTCGCTCGGGGCGAAGCAGTACGACACCGCCGGGTCCACCACCCGGGCCGGCTTCACCGCCACCACCTACGCCGCGGGCAGCACGGTGTTCACCACCGGCCCGACCGCGACCACGGCCAGGATCTACTGCTACGCCCGCAGCGGCACCGGCTACGGGTACTGCGACGACATCACGGTCGTCCCGGCCTGACCTGAGCCGACCCGGCCCGGCCCGGCGAAACATCGCCGGGTCGGGCCGGACCACTCTTGACCTCCCGGCACGGGGCTCGTACCGTTCCATTGGGTAAGCGCTTACCGACACCCCTCACCAGCACCCCTCACCAGCACCCCTCACCAGCACCACGCACCAGCACCACGCACGATCACCTCCCAACGTCACCGCGCACCAGCCCGCCCCGCCCAATCCCGGCCCCAGGATCCCCATGCACCAGCCCGTCCCCCGCCTCGCCCTCACCGACGCCGGCTTCCTGCGCGACGGCCGCCCGCACCGGATCGTCTCCGCCGCGATCCACTACTTCCGGGTGCACCCCGACCTCTGGCACGACCGGCTCCTGCGGCTGCGCGCGATGGGGGTGAACACCGTCGAGACCTACGTCGCCTGGAACGTCCACGAGCCCGTGCGCGGCCGGCACGACTTCAGCGGCGGGAAGGACGTCGCGGCCTTCGTCCGCACCGCCGGCGAGCTGGGGCTGGACGTGATCGTCCGGCCCGGCCCGTACATCTGCGCGGAGTGGGAGTTCGGCGGCCTGCCCGGCTGGCTGCTCGCCGACCCCGGGATGCGGCTCCGCCGGGTGAACACCCCGTACCTGGCCGCCGTGGACTCCTGGTTCGACGTCCTGGTGCCCGTCCTGCTCCCGCTGCTCGCCGGCAACGGAGGCCCGCTGGTGGCGATGGGCGTCGAGAACGAGTACGGCAGCTACGGCAACGAGACGGCGTACCCGGAGCACCTGCGCGACGGCCTGGTCCGGCGCGGCGTCGACTGCCTGCTGTTCACCGCCGACGGCGCGGCCGACGGGTTCCAGCTCGGCGGGCGGCTGCCCGGCATCCTCACCACCGGCACCTTCGGCTCCCGCCCGAAGTCCGCCCTGGACTGCCTCCGCCGCCACCAACCCGAGGGCCCACTGGTCTGCATGGAGTTCTGGCACGGCTGGTTCGACCACTGGGGCGAGCCGCACCACACCCGGGAGGCCACGGAGGCGGCCGGCGTGCTGGACGAACTCCTCACGGCGGGCGCCTCGGTGAACATCTACATGGGCCACGGCGGCACCAACTTCGGCTGGTACAACGGCGCCAACCACACCGGGGAGGTCTACCAGCCGATCGTCACCAGCTACGACTACGACGCCCCGGTCGGCGAGGCCGGCGAACTCACCGAGAAGTACCACCGCTTCCGCGAGGTGATCGAGAGGCACACCGGCCCGATCGCCCACACTCCCCCGCCGCCGCCCGCCCGGCTGGCCCCGCGAAGCATCGTCCCGGACGGCCGGGCGGGACTGCTGACCGCGCTGGACGGGCTGGCCGAGCCGGTGCACCGGGCCGAGCCCGAGCCGATGGAGACGTTCGGCCAGTCGCTCGGCCTGATCCACTACCGGACCCGGCTGCGCGGCCCGCTGGCCCACGCCGAGCTGCGGATCGACGGCCTGGCCGACCGGGCACAGGTCTTCCTGGACGGGGTGGAGCTGGGGGTCCTCGACCGCAACCGGCCCGGCCGGGCACTGCCGCTGACCGTCCCGGCCGGCGGCGCCGAACTCGACCTGCTGGTCGAGAACCTGGGCCGGATCAACTACGGGCCGCTGCTCGCCGACCGCAAGGGCATCACCGGCGGCGTGCGGCTGGACAGCCAGTACCAGTTCGGCTGGGAGATCCGCCCGCTGCCGCTCACCGACCTCTCCGCGCTGCCGTTCGACCGGGACCGGGCCCCGGTCGGCGCGACCGGCGGGCGGCTCGCAGGCCCGGTCTTCCACCGGGCGGTGCTGGACCTCGACGCGCCCGCCGACGGTTTCCTCGCCCTGCCCGGCTGGGGCCGCGGCACGGTCTGGCTCAACGGCTTCGCGCTCGGCCGGTACCGGGAGGACGGGCCGCAGCGCACCCTGTACGCGCCCGCGCCGCTCTGGCGGGCCGGCCGGAACGAGATCGTCGTGCTGGAGCTGCACCGCGCGGGCCCCGCCGTGGAACTGCGGGACACACCCGACCTGGGCCAGGCCGAACCCGCCCCCATCCCGGCCTGGTGACCGACAGGTCCTCCCCGCCCCGCCCCCACCCGCACGCCCGCCCCCGGCATCCCGGCCCGCCGCTGTCACCCGTACGCCTCGGCGTCGGCGACCGCCGCGGACGCCGCCGGCCTGGACAATCCCGAGGTGAGCCCCTCCCTCCCCCGGCGCGCCCGCGCCGCGCCCGGAAGGCAGCACCCGATGCCATCTCGCCCCCGCCGCGGCCGGCCCGAGACCGCCGCCGGACCCGCCGGAACACCCTCGAACCCGGCGGTGCCGGCGGCCCTGGCGGTCCTGTCCGCCCTGACGGCCTGCTGCGTGCTGCTGCCGGGGGCCGGCCCGGCCGGGGCCGCGCCCCTGCCCGGCAGCGGGCGGCCGGCCGCCGCCCCCTTCGACTCCGCGCCGGCCGTCGCCGCGCTGGGGCGGCTGCTGCCCGCCCGGGCGGCGCAGTTCACCCTGACGGCGGCCCCGCGGAGCGGCGCCGACACCTATGCCGTCTCCGGCACGGCGGGCGCCGTCACCGTCCGGGGCACCTCCCCCGCCGCGCTGCTGACCGGCGTCGGCTGGTACCTGGAGAACGTGGCCAAGGTCGACATCGGCCTGCCCGGCGACTCGGCGGCCGCCCTGCCCGCCGTCCTCCCGGCCGTCCCGGCCCCGGTCACCCGCGCCGCCGTCGTCCCGCACCGCTACGCGCTGAACGACACCGACGACGGCTACTCCGGCGCCTACCGGGACTTCGCCTCCTACCAGCACGAGATCGACGTCCTGGCGCTGCACGGGGTCAACGAGGTGTTCGTGCAGGCCGGCGCCGAGTACCCGTACTACCGGGCGCTGCAGGAATTCGGCTACGGCGCGGACGAGTTGCGCGACTGGATCCCGGCGCCGGCCCACCAGAGCTGGTGGCTGCTGCAGAACATGAGCGGCTTCGGCGGGCCGGTCTCCGAGCAACTCATCTCCGCCCGGGCCACGTTGGGCCGACGCATCACCGACCAGCTGCGCTCGCTCGGGATGACACCCGTCCTGCCCGGGTACTTCGGCACCGTGCCCCCGGGCTTCGCCGCCCGCAACCCCGGCGCGCGGACGGTGCCGCAGGGCGACTGGGTGGGCTTCACCCGGCCCGACTGGCTGGACCCGACCGGGCCGTTGTTCGGCCGGCTGGCCGCCGCCTACTACCGGGCCCAGAGCGAGGCCTTCGGCGACAGCGCGATGTACAAGATGGACCTGCTGCACGAGGGCGGCCAGGCAGGACCGGTGGACGTCACGGCGGCCGCCGCCGCCGTCCAGCGGGCGCTGCTCACCGCCCGTCCCGGGGCGACCTGGGCCATCCTGGGCTGGCAGGACAACCCCTCGGACGCGCTGCTGGCCGGCGTCGACCGGTCCAGGATGCTGATCGTGGACGGCCTGTCCGACCGGTACGAGGGCCTCGACCGGGACGCCGACTGGCACGGCACCCCGTACGCCTTCGGCAGCATCCCCAACTTCGGCGGCCACACCACGATCGGCGCCAACGCGGGGGTCTGGGCGCGGCGCTTCCAGGAGTGGCGCTCCCGGCCGGGCAGCGCCCTGCAGGGCATCGCCTACCTGCCGGAGGGGACCGGAACCGACCCGGCCGCCTTCGCCCTGTTCACCCGACTGGCCTGGCAGGACGGGCCGATCGACCTGGCGGGCTGGTTCGGCCGCTATGCCGCCCGGCGCTACGGCGCCGCAGACCCGCACGCGGCCGCCGCCTGGGACGCCCTGCGCCAGGGGCCCTACGCGATGCCCTCCGACTCCTGGAGCGAGGCGCAGGACGGCCTGTTCGCCGCGCGTCCGAGCCTGACCGTCGCCAGCGCGGCCAGCTGGAGCCCGCCCTCGATCCGCTACGACCCCGCGCTGGTACGCCGAGCGCTGGACGAACTGCTCGCGGTGGCACCGGCGTTGCGGACGAGCGACGCGTACCGCTTCGACCTGGTGAACCTCGCCCGGCAGGCGCTGGCCGATCACGGCCGCGCCCTGCTGCCCCGGATCAGGGCCGCGTACGAGGCCGGTGACCTGGCGGGCTTCCGCTCGGCCACCGCCGCGTGGCAGGACGCCGTCGGCCTGCTGGACGAACTCCTCGGCTCCGACCGGCGGTTCCTGCTCGGGCCGTGGCTGGCCGCGGCCCGGGCCCAGGGGGCTTCGCCGGCCGAGGCGGACCAGCTGGAGTACGACGCCCGCTCCATCCTGACCAGTTGGGGCGGGCGCGGCCCGAGCGACGGCGGCGGGCTGCACGACTACGCCGGCCGGGAGTGGTCCGGGCTGGTCTCGGGGCTGTACGCCGAGCGCTGGGGGGTGTACTTCGCCTCGCTGGACGCGGCCCTGGCCACCGGCGCCCCGCCGGCGCCGGTCGACTGGTTCGCCGTCGACGACGACTGGGCCCGGCGGACCGACCGCCACCCGACCACCGCCACCGGCGACCCGGTCGAGCTGGCCAGGGCCGCGGCGGCGACGGTGGCGGTGGCGGCGGGGACGCGCGCGCCCGGCCGCTCCTGAGCCACGCCGGGCGGCCCGAATTCCAGGTGCCGCGGCGGGCCCGGCTCCCTACGCTGAGCGGCATGGACGACGGGGGCGGGCTGTGGAACGTGGTGGACGTCGAGGCGACCTGCTGGGACGGGCGGCCGCCACCGGGCGCGGTCAGCGAGATCATCGAGATCGGGCTGACCGTGGTCGACCTCGGCAGTGGTGAGCGGGTCGGCCGCCATCGGGTCCTGGTCCGGCCGCAGCGCTCGTCCGTCAGCGGGTTCTGCACCGAGCTGACCGGGCTGACCCAGGCCGAGGTGGACTCCGGTCTCGGCTTCGCCGAGGCCTGCCGGCTGCTGGCCGCCGAGCACCGGTCCGGCGCACGCCCGTGGGCCAGCTGGGGCGACTACGACCGGCACCAGTTCACCCGGCAGTGCGCCGCCACCCGCACCGAGTACCCCTTCGGGCGGCTGCACACCAACGCCAAGGCGGTGTTCACCGAGGCGCACGGGCTGCGCAGGCGGCCCGGCATGGCGCGGGCGCTGGAGATCGCCGGGCTGCCGCTGGAGGGGCGCCACCACCGGGGCGAGGACGACGCGTGGAACATCGCCGCGCTGGTCCTCGGACTTTCGGCCCGGGGCGCCTGGCCGGCCGGCGCCCCGATCGGCGGCCGCCCGGCCGCCGGGTGAACCCCCGGGCCGGACGGCCCGGTTCAGGCGCCGACGACCCCGTCGATGCCCTCCCGCAGGAAGTCCGCGTGGCCGTTGTGCCGGGCGTACTCGTGCATCATGTGCAGCATCACCAGGCGCAGCGAGACGTCCTCGCCCCAGCGCGGCTGGTGGCCCGTCACGTCGAGCGACTCGGCGGCCGCCTCGATCCGCCGGGAGTGCTCCACCTCGGCCTGCCAGGCGGCGAAGGCCTCCGAGCGGGTGGAGGTGCTCGCGTCGTAGGCGGCCTGGTAGTCCATCTCGTCCGACCAGACGAGCGGGACGTCCTCGGCGTCGATCACCCGCCGGAACCATGTCCGCTCGACCTCGGCCATGTGCCGTACCAGCCCGAGCAGGGAGAGCGTCGAGGGCGGGCTGGACCGCCGGCGCAGTTCCTCGTCGGAGAGGCCGTCGCACTTCATGGCGAGGGTGGCGCGGTGGAAGTCGAGGAAGGCGCGCAGCATCTCGCGCTCGCCGCCGGTGAGGGGCGGGGCGATCCGTTCGGTGGTCACTGCTGGTCCTTCCGGCCGCGACGGGCCGCGGCGGCTGTCACCCGTCGCGCGGGCGTCCCGAATCGACGGGCCAGGCTACCGCGAGGGACGGCCGGGCGATCAAGGGGTTTTCGGCGCGGGGCGGGCCGTCCGGGCGCCGCTGCCGGTCCGCCGCCCGGGACGGCCGGGCGGCGGGGTCCGGGGCGGGTGCTGCCGGTGCCGGGGCAGCCTGCCGGTGCCTGCCCACGCATCCCGCCGGTACCTCAGGAGGCCGCCCGCAGGTGCCGGCGTGGCTTGGCCGTCCGGCGGTCGTCGCCCTGCGCGGCGGCGGCCTCCTCCAGGGCGGCCTGGAGCTGGTCACGGGTCATCGTCGAGCGGTGCGGGATGTCGAGGTCGCCGGCCCGCTTGTAGAGCTCCGCCTTGGTGAGCCCGGAGAGGTCCTCGGCGGCGGCCTTCTTCCCGGCGCCCTTCCCGCTGCTCCTGGTGGCGGCGGCCGTCTTCCGGCTCGCGGCGCCCTTGCCGCCGGCGGCGGTCCGACCGCTCCGGGGGGCCTCCTCGGCCTCCTCGGCCTGCTCGGCCTGCTCGGGTTCGGCGGCCCCGGCCGGCCGGCCGGCGTTCTCCAGGCTGCGGCTGAGGATGTCCATCAGGTCGATGACGTTGCTGGGCCGGGGCGCGGCTTCGGGGGCGGCGTACTCGGCGCCGGACTGCTTGGCGGCGATCAGCTCGTGCACCTTCTGCTCGAAGGTGTCGTGGTAGTCGTCCGGGTTCCAGTCGACGGCCAGCATCTCGATCAGCTGCTCGGCCATGGTCAGTTCGCGGTCGCTGACCGCGGTGTCGCCGTCCGGGAGGTTGCCGATCTCGTGGTGCGGGTCGCGCACCTCGTCGGCGAAGTGCATGGTGTGGGCGGTGAGGATGCCGTTCTCGGCCCGGACGGCCGTCAGGTACTCCTTGCCGCGCATCGAGAACATCGCGATCCCGGCCCGGTTGGCCTGCTCCAGCGCCTTCTGCAGCAGGGTGTAGACCTTGCCGTACTCCTTGCCCTTGGGGCCAAGGTAGTAGGTCTTGTCGAAGAAGATCGGCTTCACCTGGTCCAGGTCGACGAAGCCGGTGATCTCGATGGTCTTGGAACGGCCGGGGGAGATCTGCTCCAGCTCCTCGGGCTCGACCACCACGTACTCGCCCTCGGCGGTCTCGAAGCCCTTCACGATGTCGCCGAAGGCGACCTCCTCACCGGTGCGCTCGTTCACCCGCAGATTGCGCACCCGGTCGGAGGTGCCGCGCTGGATCTGCCGGAAGTGCACGGTGTGGTCCTCGGTCGCCGCGTACAGCGACACCGGTACGGACACCAGGCCGAAGCTCAGGATCCCGCTCCAAATCGGTCGGGCCATCACTGGCCTCCTCTCGAACGACCGCCCGGGCGCGCCGCGCGCTGCCGAGGTCCTGCATCCATGGGACCACTTTCGGCGTGGTCGGCGCACGTGTCCGTCCGGGCTGGTCCGTCGGTGGCCGCACCCGTGCGGGCACCCGGCCCGGTCAGTCGCCGCGCAGCCGGACGAAGCGGGCCCGCAGCACCCGCCCGGCGTCGATCCGGACCTCGGCCCGCAGCGCTCCGGCCAGCGGGTGCACCGGGCCGTGCTCGGGGTCGGTGCGCGGCTCGCCGAGCAGTCCGGCGGCCGCCTCGGCCACCGGGCGGGCCTGGACGGGGGTGAGCCGGGGTGAGCTGAGCACCTCGCGGCCGTCCGCCAGCCGCAGCAGCAGCGCCTGCGGGCGGGTGGCCGTCCCGGTGAAGGCCGTGACGGTGGCGTCGGCGGTGTCGTGCGGGCGGTACTTCACCCAGACCCGGCCGGCGCCCCTGGCCCGGTAGGGGGAGGCCGCGCCCTTGCAGACCAGGCCCTCGACGCCGGTCGCGGCGAGCCGCTCGACCCAGCTGAGCGCCTCGGCGCGGTCGGTGGTGGCCATCACCTGCTGGACCGGCGGCGGCACTCCGGCCAGCACCTCCGCGAGCAGCCGGCGCCGGTCGGTGAGCGGCAGCCCGCGGACGTCCTGCCCGCCGGGCAGCGCGAGCACGTCGAAGGCGATCAGGCCGAGCGCCACGTCGTCGGCCTCGCGGGCGGCGCGGGTGCGCAGGAGCTCCTCGAAGGCGAACCGGCCGTCCCGCCAGGCGACGAGTTCGGCGTCCAGGACGAGGCCGGCGGGCAGCCGGGCGACGGCCCGCGCGATCGGCGGGAAGTCGGCGGAGAGGTCGCGGCCGGAACGGGACTGCAGGTAGGGCGGGCGGTCCCCGCGGGCGAAGGCCAGGCAGCGGAACCCGTCCAGCTTCAGCTCGTAGACGACACCGGAGCCGCCGAGGCCGTCCGGCTCCGGCACCGCGTCGACGGCGGCCGGGCGCATCACGTCCAGGGGCGGTTCCAGCAGGGGCGGTTGCAGCGGCCGGGCGGCGGCGGAGGGCTCCGCGGCCGGCGGCGCGGTGGGCGCCTTCGCGGGCCGGGTCGCGGGCGCCGCCAGGTCCGGCGAGGGAGCCGGCCGGCGCCCGGGGGCGGCCGGCGCGCCCCGGCCCGGCGCGGCGGCCGCGGGCAGCGGGCGGGCCCGGGAGGGGAGGAGCAGCGGGGCGAGCAGGTCGCCGTCCGCCCGCAGCCGGCCGGGGACGTCGGCGATGGTGAACTCCAGGTCCCCGGCGGCCTCGGCCCGGTCGAGTTCGTCCCAGCTGATCGGGGTCGAGACGGTCGGGCGGGGCCGGGCCCGGACGGTGTAGGGCGCCGCCGTGGTCTTCTTCGCCGCGTTCTGGGACCAGTCGACCAGCACCCGGCCGACCCGGCGGGCCTTGGCCATGGTGTGCACGACCAGGTCGGGGTGGAGCCGTTCGAGCTCCGCGGCGACCGCCTTGGCGTACCGGGATACCTCCTCCCCCGGCGTGGGGGTGATCGGCACCAGCAGGTGCAGGCCCTTGGAGCCGGAGGTCTTCACCCAGGTGGTCAGGCCGTCGGCGGCCAGCCGCTCGCGCAGCAGCCGGGCGACCGCCCGGCAGGTCAGGACGTCGGCGCCCTCGCCCGGGTCGAGGTCGAGGACCAGCCGGTCGGCCACCGCCGGTTCGGCGCCGTGCCACTGCGGCACGTGGAACTCGACGCAGCCGAGGTTGGCCGCCCAGACCAGGGTGGCGCCGTCCTCCACCACGACCTGCCGCAGCCCGCCGGCGGTGCTCGGGACCGCGACGGTGCGCACCCAGGCGGGCGTGCCGGCCGGCGGGCTCTTGGCGAAGAACCGCTCGCCCTCGACGCCCTCGGGGCAGCGCAGGAAGGACAGCGGCCGGTCGCGCAGGTGGGGCAGCAGCGCCGACTGCACGGTGGCGTAGTAGGTGATCACCTCGCCCTTGAGGGTCCCGGTCCGCGGGAAGTACACCTTGTCGAGGTGGGACAGGTTGAGCCTGCGTCCCTCGACCACCGTCATCGGCACCGCCGCCACCTCCCGCGCGCGGGCCGGCGGCCGGGGGTTCGACCGCCGGGACCGGGGGTGCGACCGCTCAGTGGGTGCGGTCCTGGAGGTCGGCCATCGCGACCGCCCAGCGGATGTACTTGTTGCGGCCGAGGTCGCCGACGGTCTTGATCCGCAACGAGGCGAGCGCCTCCCCGTGCGCGTCGGTGAGGCCGGCCAGGGCGGCGACCGGCGCGTCGAGCACCTCCGGCAGGCTCAGGTTCTCGTACTTCTTGTCCAGCACCTTGTCGAGGTCGGCGGTGACGGTCATGACGGGGCTCCTCGGGGACGGGGATGATGCCCCCAGGCTCCGGCCGGGCGGGCCCGGCTGCCATCCCGATCGGCCGATCGGGCGACGCGCGGCCCGGGCCTACCCGCCGCCGGCCGGCCTCCCCCAGCGGACGTTCCAGCGGCCGGAGCGGCCGGTCAGTTCGGTGACCGACAGCGGCGGCACGTCCAGCCGCCAGAAGGCCGGTCCGGGTACACCCAGGGCGTGCAGGGCGGCGGCGCGAACGACGTCCGGCTCGACCACGGCGACCACCGGGCCACGTCCGCCGCCCGGCGTCACGTCGAGCGCCAGCGCGTCCAGCCAGCCGGCGACCCGGGCGAACAGGTCGAGCAGGCTCTCGCCGCCGTGCGGGGCGGCCGCCGGGTCGGCCAGCCAGTGGGCCACCGACCCGCCCTCGGCCGCCGCCACCTCGGCCAGGGTCAGGCCGGTCCAGCGGCCCATCGCGCACCCGGCCAGAGCGGGCGCCGGCTCGGCCCGCAGGCCGAGCGCCGCGGCGGTGGCGGCGCAGCGCGGCGACGGGGAGGCGTACGCCCGGCCGCCGGCCGGCAGGGTGCCGGCGGCCTGCTCGGCCTGCCGCAGGCCGGTCGGTTCCAGCGGCCCGCCGTCGTCGAACCGGGCCTCCCGCAGCGCGCTGCCCATCGCCGCTGAGACCAAGGTCACGCGGACGGTCATCGCTCGCTCCATCCTGTCCAACTCCTCTGCCGCGGGGGTGAATCGCTCCGTGCACCGGGCGCTCGGCGGTGCTCCCGGCGCGGTGCTGCCCCAAGAGCGCCGCCCCCACGCCCTTGGCGGACCCGACCGCAGACGGTACCTTCAAGCCCGATACGACGACGGTATGACGGAAGCCCGGTGAGAATCCGGCACGGTCGCGCCACTGTAAGCCCGCAGCACCGGCCCGTACGGGCGGTTCTGCCGGGGAGTCAGACCCGATGCCGTCGTTTCTGCACCATCTAGCGGGACGCGAGTTCCCGAGGAGGTTCCCGTCATGGCACAGTCCGCTGCCCCCGCGGCCATCCCCGCCGCACCACTGACCCTGCCGCTGAAGGCGATCGCCCCCTGGGCGGTCTTCTTCGGCATCCTGATGCTGGCGCTGATCTACTTCGTCGGCGCCGAACAGGGCGCGACGTCCCTCATCTCCGGCGAGAGCGTGCACGAATGGGTGCACGACGGCCGCCACCTGCTCGGTTTCCCCTGCCACTGAAGCTCCGGGGGAACCACTCCATGAACTCCACAACTGTCAGATCCCTGCTCGTCCGCGGCATGCTGGCGGGTCTCGCCGCGGGCGTGCTCGCGCTGATCGTCGCCTACCTGATGGGTGAGCCGCACATCGACGCGGCGATCGCCTTCGAGGAGGCGCACGCCCACGAGCACGGTGAGGTCGAACTCGTCAGCCGGGCCGTGCAGTCGACCGCCGGTCTCGCCACCGGCGTTCTCGTCTACGGCATTTCGCTGGGCGGCTTCGGCGCGCTCGCGTTCTGCTTCGCGCTGGGCCGGGTCGGCCGGTTCGGCGCCCGCGCCACCGCCGCGCTGCTCTCCGGTGCGGCCCTGCTCGCGGTCTACGTCGTCCCTTTCCTCAAGTACCCGGCCAACCCGCCGTCGGTGGGCGACCCGGAGACGATCGGCAAGCGCACCACGCTGTACTTCCTGATGATGGCGCTCAGCATCCTGCTGGCCGTCGCCGCGGTGATCGTCGGCAAGCGCCTCGCGCCGCGCCTGGGCACCTGGTACGCGACGGTGGCCACGGCGGCCGGCTTCGCCCTGGCCGTGGGCCTGGCCTACGTGTTCCTGCCCGCGATCAACGAGGTGCCGGAGGACTTCCCGGCCACGCTGCTCTGGCAGTTCCGGCTCTCGGCCCTCGCCATCCAGGTCACCCTCTGGGTGTCCTTCGGTCTGCTCTTCGGCCACCTGGCCGAGCGGGTGCTCAACCCGAAGGCGGCTCCGGCCGTGGAGCGCACCGCCGCGCCGGAGGCCGCCGCACCGGCGGTCTGACCCTCGGTGCCGGTCACGGGGACGGGGCCGGTGGCAGCGACCTTCGTCGCGGCCACCGGCCCCGTCCGGCTTCGCCGGGTGGCGCTCAGGCGAGGGTGAGGAAGAGCTTCTCCAGCTCGGCCTCGGTCATCGGCGGGGTGTCGCCGTCGGCGGTGGCCAGGCACTGGCGCATCCCGCTGGCCACGATCTTGAATCCGGCGCGGTCCAGCGCCCGGGAGACGGCGGCGAGTTGGGTGACCACGTCCTTGCAGTCCCGGCCGGCCTCGATCATGGCGATCACGCCGTTGAGCTGTCCCTGGGCGCGGCGCAGGCGGTTCAGGACGGCGCCGGTGGCTTCTTCGTCGACGGTCACGGACGTCTCCTCCTCGCGATGGTTCCCTCCATCGTACCCCCTGGGGTATCCGCGGCGGCCGCCGCCGTCCCGGCCGGGGCGCCGCTCACCCGTGCGAGAAGCGGATGTCCGGCAGCACCCGGCGCAGCCAGGCCGGTGACCACCAGGCGGCCCGGCCGGTCAGCCGCAGCAGGACCGGCAGCAGGACCAGGCGCACCAGCGCCGCGTCCAGCAGCACCGCCAGGCCGAGGACGATGCCCATCTCCTTGGGCGGCAGCGGGCCGGAGAGCGCGAAGGTGAGGAACACCGCCACCATCACGGCGGCCGCGGCGAAGACCACCCGCCCGGAGTGGGCCAGCGCCCCGACGACGGCCCGGCGCGGATCACCCGTCCGCTCGTGGTGCTCCTTGGCGGAGGAGAGCAGGAAGACGGTGTAGTCCATCGCGATCGCGAAGATCATGGCGAAGAAGAACACCGGCGCCCAGCCGTCGAGGAAGCCCTGCGGTTCGAATCCGAGCAGCCCCGCACCGTGGCCGTCCTGGAACACCAGCCGGGCGGCGCCGAAGGCGGCGGCGGTGGCCAGCAGGTAGGTGACCGTCCCGAGGAGGGCGAGCAGCGGCGCCTGCAGGGCCAGCAGCAGGAGCACGAAGCCCATCGCCAGCACCACGCCGACGACCAGCGGGGTCTTCCCGTCCAGCATGCTCTGCAGGTCGAGGTTCTCCACCGCCGCGCCGCCGACCAGCGCCTGCTCCGGCAGTCGCTCGCGCAGCTGCTCGACGGTGGCCGCCAGCGCAGGGTCCGAGGGGTCGACCGCCGGCACGGCCTGCAGCATCGTGAGCCCGGAGCCGTCCGCGGCCTGTTGAGCGGGCATCACCGCGGCGATCGAGGCCGAGTCGCGCAGCACGGCGGCCGCGGCGTCGGCCTGCCCGGCGGGCGTCACGATCTGCAGCGCGCCGGGCGCGCCGGGGCCGAAGGCCCGCTGCACGGCGGTGTACCCGGTACGGGCCGAGGAGTCCTCGGGGACGACGGTGATGGAGGGCATCGCGGTCCGCAGCCCGATCACGGGGGCGGCCAGGGCGAGCAGCACGAGCAGCGCCGGAACGCCGTACCGCAGCGGGTGCGCCCACAGGCGCTCGCCCCAGGCGGTGAAGCGGGCCGAGCCCTCGCTCTGCCCGGCGGCCCGGCGGGAGCGGGGCAGCGCACCGGCGTTCACCCGGCGCCCGAGCCGGCCGAGCACGGCGGGCAGCAGGGTGAGGGTGGCGGCGAGCACGAAGGTGACGGCCAGCATGATGCCGAGCGCCATCGAGCGGAACGCCGGCGCGGGCACCAGCAGCACGGCGGAGAGGCTGACCAGCACGGTGACGCCGGACAGGGCGACGGCCTTGCCGGCGGTGTCCATGGTCTCGCCGACCGCGCGGCGGGCGTCGCCGTGCCGGGCGAGGGCCGAGCGGAAGCGGACCACCAGGAACAGCGCGTAGTCGATGCCGAGCGCCAGAGCGAACATCATGGCGAAGTTCATCGCCCAGACCGAGGTCGGGGTGAGGTGGTTGAGCAGGACGAGGGCGCCGGCCGAGGCGGCCAGGCCCGCCAGGGTGAGCAGCAGGGGGAGTCCGGCGGCGACGAGCGAGCCGAAGGCGAGGACCAGGATGGCCAGGGTGACCGGCCAGGACAGCATCTCGGACTTCATCATGGCGTCGTGGTTGGCGGCGTTGAAGTCGCTCCACAGCACCGAGGCCCCGGTGGCGCTGACCTGGACGCCGCCACCGGAGAGCGCGGCGAGCGGGCCCTTGAGGTCGTCCGCGGCCCGGACCATGTCGTCGGTGTCCGCCCCGGCCCCGGCCAGCAGGATCGCCGTCCGGCCGTCGGGGCCGACCGTGACACCGGGCTCCGGCGGGACCACCCGCTCGATCCGCGGGTCGGCCGCGAGAAGGGCCCCGGCGCGTTCGATCACGGAGGCCACGGCGGGGTCCGTGACCGGCCGGTCGGCGGCGACCACGACCTGCAGGGCGGAGGAGGCGTTGCCGCCGAAGTGGGCGTCGGCGAGCTCCCGGACCTTCACCGACTCCGAGCCGTCGGCCTGCCAGCCGGCGCCTGCCAGCGAGGAGGTCACCTGCGGCGCGAACGCGCCGAGCCCGGCGACCAGGGCGAGCCAGAGCACCGCGACCAGTCGCAGGTGCGCGCTCGCCCACCGGCCGAGCCGGCCCAACCGGCCGTAGGGCTGGGGCGGTTCGGAAGGGTCGTGGCCGGGTGCGCCGGTCGGTGGGGGCACCCGGGTCTGGTCTGCGGTGGTCATGGAGAGCCTCCTCGTGGATACCCCGGGGGGTAAGGATGGGATCGAGCCTAACCGATACCCCCACCGGTATCCCGGGAGGCGCACCTCACCCTCGGGGCGAGGGCGGACCGGACGCGCCGATTTACCCTGGGGGGTATAGGCTCACCGTACACCGATACCCACGGGGGTATCCTGGAGCGAACCGGTACCCCACCGGTACCCCACCCACGGGCACCTCGCCCCACCCGGCGCCCGGCCCCGACCCGGCCCACCGGCCGCCCCACCCGCAAGGAGCGCAGCATGAGCTACGACCGCACCGTCCGCGTGAGCGGCGACTTCGCCGACACCGTCACCCGCGTCCGGGAGGCCCTCGCCGAGCAGGGATTCGGCATCCTCACCGAGATCGACGTGGCCGCCACCCTCAAGGCCAAGCTCGACCACACCATGGAGGACTACCTGATCCTGGGGGCCTGCAACCCGCCGCTGGCCCGCCAGGCCCTGGACGCCGACCGGGCCGTCGGACTCCTGCTGCCCTGCAACGTGGTGGTCCGCCGCGACGGCGGCGAGATCCTCGTCCAGGCCCTCGACCCCGACACCATGGTCGCGTTCACCGGGCTGCCCGACCTGGAGCCGGTCGCAGCGGAGGCGACGGCGCGCCTGGACGCCGCCCTCGCAGCCGTCGCCGACCAGGCCTGACGGGCCGGAACCGACCCGGCCCCGAACCCGACCCGACCTCGAACCCGACCCGACCCGACCCGTCCGGGCCGCCCTGCGGCGGCTCAGCGGCCGGTCAGGTCATCCGGCCGGACGGCGATGTGGTCGGCGCCCAGCTCGACCGCCACCCGGTGCTCCATGCCCAGCGCCGCAAGGAACTTGGCGGGCAGCTGGACCCGCCCGGTACGGTCCAGCATCACGTACTCTCGCTCGCTGACCGACTCCTCGCCGTGCTCGTCGGTGACGGTACGGCGCAACACTTCGCTACTGGTGCGCCCGTCCCGGACGGCTACCGTGCGGCGCACCTCACCGGCGACCAGCGGGTCGTGGGTGACGATCACCACGGTGGCGCCCAGCTCGCGGTTGACCGTCCGGAAGGCCTCGAAGACACCCGCGCCGGTCTCCGAGTCGAGTTCGCCGGTGGGCTCGTCGGCGAGCAGCACCGCCGGGTCGTTGGCCATCGCCACCGCGATCGCGGCCCGCTGCTGCTGGCCGCCGGACAGCTCGGCGGGACGGCGGCCGGCCAGCTCGCCGATGCCCAGCGCCTCCAGCAGCTCCCCCACCCGGGCGGCGCGCGCCGCCGATCGGGCCCGGCCACCCCGCTCGCCACGCAACTGCATCGGCATCGCGACGTTCTGAGCGATCGTCAGAAAGGGCAGCAGGTTCCGGGCGGTCTGCTGCCAGATGAAGCCGACCACGTCCCGGCGGTAGGTCAGCCGCTCCTTGGCGGTCATGCCCAGCAGGTCCCGGCCGGCCACCATGGCGGTGCCGGCGGTCGGGACGTCCAGGCCGGCCAGGATGTTGAGCAGGGTGGACTTGCCGCTGCCGGAGGCGCCGACCAGGGCCATCAGGTCGCCCTGCTCGACCTGCAGGTCCAGGCCCTGCAGCGCCTGGACCTCGACCCCGTCCGTGCTGAAGATCCGGACCAGCCGCTCGCAGACGATCGCCGTACCGGCGCGGTGCGTGCGCGGGGCCGCGGCCGCCAGCGCCCGCTGCCGCAACTCCTGCAGGGTGGGCGGGCGGTGGGCGGGCGCCTCCTCGGTGGCCGGGCCGTACGGCGCGCTGTTCATCGGCTGTCCCCTGCTCTCAACTCGGTGGTGATCTGTCGCCGCCCGGTGACGGCGGCCTCTGCCAGCACCCCGGCGGACACCAGCGCGGCCAGGCCCAGCGCCTGGGTGAGCACCGGCAGCGCGGCCGGCCGCAGTCCGGCCGGCACCACCGCGCCGACCAGCGAGGTCAGGTCGACGGCGGGCCCGAGCAGGGCCACGGCGGCGAGCGCCAGCAGCATCCCGCCGGCCGCCGCCACCAGGGTCTGCGGCAGGGTTTCGGCCAGGACCAGCGCCAGCCCCTGCCGTGGCCGCAGGCCCATGGTCCGCAACCTGGCCAGCAGCGCGGCCCGTTCGGGCGCCGCCCGGACGAGGGTGAGCAGCACCGCCAGCAGCGCGAGGCCGGCGGCGCCGGCCACCGAGGCCTGGAACAGCCGGCCGGCGGAGTGCTGCAGCGGGTCGGCGCCGAGCTCCGCCGTCACGGCGGCGCTGGTCAGCACGGTCGGTCCGGCCTGCGCACGGCCGGCCGCCGGGGCCGGCCGTGCACCGGCGGACGGCTCCGGGGCCGCGACCGTGTCGCGGACCAGGGCCCGCAGGCGCTCGTCCTCGACGCTCCCGGTCGCGTACCAGCGGTTGGGCAGGCCCACCGCGGGCACCTTGAGCACCGTCGGGCCGGTCGGCAGCACGATCAGCGCCTTCGTCGCGTTCGGCCGGGCCGGCGTGCCGTCGACCACCCCGGCGACGGTGGCCAGGAACTCGGTCCCGCCCGCGAGCCGCAAGGGGAAGGCGGCCGGGCCGAGCGCCCCGGCGAGGTCGGCGCTCACCAGGGCGGGTACCGGGGCGCCCGGTGCCGGGCCGGCCAGCAGCGCCGGGTCGAAGCGTCCGCGTCCGACCGTCCGGGCCAGCTCGGCGTACCCGGCCGGGTCCGCGACCACCACGGTGGCCCGGTCCCGGCCGGCGGCGGCGGGCAGCGCGATGTCGTCGTCCGTCCACAGCGCGGTGGCGGTCCGTACGCCGGGCAGCCCGGCCGCCGCCCGGGTGAAGGCCTCCGGCAGGGTGCCCCGGACGGGCGCGGCGACGGCGGCGTCACCGCCGACGGCGAGCCGGGCGACCCGCAGCCGGGAGTGGTCCACCGCATCGAGCACGGTGGCGCCGAAGCCGGCCGTCGTCACGGCGAGCAGCAGGGCGAGCAGCGGCAGCACCGGGGTACCGGGGCGGGCTCCGGTACCCCGGGCGGCGCGGGCCAGGCCGAGGAAGCCGATCGCGCCGGGGCCGCGTCCGGCGGCCCGGGCCAGCGCCCCCACCAGTACCGGCTGGAGCCGGGCCAGCAGCAGCGCTCCGGTCAGGGCGAGCAACAGCGGGGCGGCGACCAGCAGCGGGTCCAGGCCCTCGCCGGGCGGGGCGACCCCCCGGCGGCGGACTTCGGTCACGGCGGCCACGGTGGCGGCCAGCACGGCGAGTTCGGCGACCGCGCGGCGCCGCCCGCCGGTCCGCCGGGGGGCGGCGAGCAGCACGGCGGCCCGGACCGGCAGGGCCAGCAGGGCCAGCAGCGTGGTGACGAGGGCCCCCAGCAGGGCGGCCGTCCAGCGCGGTGCGGGGAGCAGCACGAAGGCGAGCAGGGTGGCGGCCGCCGCCGCGGGCAGCACGGTCACCGCGCCCTCGCCGAGCAGCCGGCCGAGGATGCCGGCGCGTGATCCGCCGCGGGCCCGGAGCAGGTGCAGTTCCCCGGCGCGGCGGTCGGCGGTGAGTCCGGCCGCCAGGCAGAGCACCACCAGGGCGACCCCGGCCACGCCGGCCGGGCCGACCGCGGTCAGCGGCGCGGCGGCGAACCGGCGGGCCTGCGCCCGGGTGAGGAGATCCGGCAGGTCGGAGGCGATCCGCAGTTCGCTGCGGCCGGTGGCGGTGGCCAGTTCGGCGGCCCGCGGGCCGGTCACGAAGGAGGCCAGCTCCGCGCCGGTGCCGGCCAGCCGGTCGGCCCGCATCCCGTCGGGGTCGAGCGGCAGCCGCCAGAAGGCCTCGGCCCGGACGCCCCAGTCGAGCAGCCTGCCCACGGATTCCGGCCCGACCAGGCCGGCGGTCGTCCAGAACGACTCGGCCGGCAGCACGTTGGTCATGCTGAGGCAGGCCTCGGTGAGACAGGGGAGGCCGGTCCAGTAGTCCTCGGTCGGATCGGCGGCGCGGTAGAGGCCGACCACCTCGGCCCGCAGCGGGACGCCGACCGAGGAGGGGGCGACCAGGACGGAGCCGACCCGCGCGCCGAGGGTCTCGGCGGCCTCGGCGGCCAGCGCGACGGGGATGGGGCCGTCGGCCGGGCCACCGCCGGGCCACTGCCCCTCGACCAGCCGGACGTGGTCGCCGGCGGCGGGCAGGAAGTACAGGCCGAGTTGGGGCGGCACCGCTTCGGGGCGGGCGAGTTCGGGGTTGGAGAGGACCCGCGGGTGCAGCGCGCGGGCGCCGTGCACCGGCCCGCTCGGGTCGAGCCGGAACGCGGATCCGACCCGGCTGCGCAGGGTGGCGAGCGCCGTGTCGAGGCTCTGGGGCGAGTCCTGGCCGGGCCTGGCCGGGGCGCTGGCCAGCAGGCTGGTCGCCGCCGGGCCGGCGTCGCGCAGGTAGGCGCGCAGGGCGCTGTCGGCGCCGCGGTCCAGGGCGCGCGGCAGGGCCGCGGCGAGCAGGACCAGGCCGAAGGCGAGGGCGGCGCCGAGCAGGACGGCCGACGGCGCCGCGCGCAGCCGGGTGCGCACCCACGGGGCGGGCCGCCGGGCGCGGTCGGCCCGTCCGGCATGGTCGCGGGTGCTCACATCTCCTCCACGAGTCGCAGCCGGGCGGCCGGACCGCGGCGGTGGCGACCGCCGAGGAAGGCCGACAGCAGGGGGACGGCGCCGATCGCGGCCGCCAGCAGCAAGGACTGGCCGAGCGGCGGTCCGGCCAGCACGTCCGGCACCGGGCGGCGGGCGGCCGGGGTGAGCACCACCAGCGGGACGATCAGACGGACCATCAGGGCGCCCAGGGCGATCCCGACCACCGTGCCCAGGCCGACCAGGACGGCCTGCTCGGCGGCGACCGTACGGGTCAGCCGGCGCCGCGGCACCCCGAGCGCCATCAGGACGGCGAACTCCCCCGCCCGTTCGGCCGACGCGGCGGCCGCGGCCGCCGCGAACCCGATCGCGGCGAGCACCGCGGTGGCAACGGTCATCGCGGCCAGCGCGGTCTGCGGGGCGGCGCTCACCGGGTCCTCCAGCAGCCCGGCGACGATCTCCTCGCGCAGGTGCAGCAGTTGGGTTCCGGGTGCGGAGCGGAGTGCGGCGGCGGCCGCCACGGGTGCGGGGTCGTGCTCGGAGGCGGCGGGCAGCCACCACTCGTTCGGGACGGGGGTCTCCACCCCGCTGTCGGCCAGCAGCCGCCCGGCGGAGCCGAGGTCGAGGACGAGCGCGGTGCGGCCGGCCACCGGCACCGAGTCCACGGCGGCGGTGATCCGGACGGGCACGCGGGCCCCGCCGAACGGCACCCGGACGAGGTCGCCGACGGAGGCGCCGACGGCCGTCAGGTAGTCGTGGGTGGCGAGGCCGGGCAGTTCACCGCCGGCGGCGGCCGCCGGGGCGCCGCCCGCCGGGACCAGCGGGACGCGGACGCCGCGGAAGTCGGAGGGCCCGCTGCGGTAGCGCAGCCGGAGCAGCGTGCCGGCGGCCCGCTGGTCCGCCGGGACGCCCTCCACGGTCGCGGCGGCGGTGCCGCCGCCTTGCGCGGGGGCCTGCGACCAGTCCGGCCCGGCGGGGAGGGGCACGGCCGGGCCGTCCGGGGTGTCGGCCGCCGCGATCCGGCCCACCGTCAGCTCGCCGTCGATCCGTTCGCCGCCCGCCCAGCCGTAGCCGACCACCAGGCCGGTCAGGGTCAGCGGCGCGGCGACGGAGCCGAGCGGGGCGTCCGTCAGCGCGGTCAGGTCGACGGAGAGCTTCGCCTCGCCCTCGGCCGGCAGGCCCGGGACGAGGGTGCGGTAGGTGGTGCCGAAGCGGTCGCGCAGCATCAGCCACAGGCCCGGGCGGACGGGCGCGCCGTCGGACGGCGGCCCGGCCGCGGCGGAGCGTTGCAGCACCCGGACGCCCACCTCCAGGTCGATCCGCGCCGGGTGGCCCGGCAGCGGGATGCCGGCCGCCCGGCCCGAGGGTTCGGGGCGCACCAGCGGCGCCAGCAGCTCGCGGGCGCCGCGCCCGTCGAACAGGTCGGGGCGGACCCGCAGGTGCTCGGCCGCGCCCGCCGCGTCCAGCGCCAGCACCCGGCCGGTGCCGCCGCCGGGCAGCGACTGGTCGGTCCGGACGACCGGGATCAGCCGTTCGCCGCCGGGCAGCGCCGCGTAGCGTCCGCCCTGGCCCATCGCGGCCAGGCCGGAGCCGGTGATCCGCAACCCCCCGGCGGTCGCGAAGTCGGCCTGGTCGCGCTGCGAGGCGGACCACGCGCTGTGCTGGCCGAGCGCCAGCACCCCGGTGGCGACGGCGAGCACCAGGAGCAGGACCGGCCCGGTGGCCCGGCCGGGCCGGCGCGCGAACTGCCAACCAACCAGGGCCGGCCCCAGGCCCCGCCCGCGGGCCGCCAGCCGGCCGCCCAGGCGGGCGGCGAACGGCAGCAGGCGCAGGACGAGCAGGGTGCCGGCGCAGAGCGCCAGGGTCGGCGCGGCGACCAGGACGGGATCGACGCCGAGCCGGCCGGCGGTCTCCGCCGCGAGCGTGCCGCCGCTTTGCCGGGCCAGTTGCCGGTAGGCCAGCACGGCGAGGGCGAGCAGGGCGAGGTCGGCGCCGGAGCGGGCCGCGCCGGCCACCACGGCCTGCCGCCGGCCGGCCCGGCGCAGCGCGGCCGCGCCGGCCCCGCGGACCAGCCCGGGCAGGGTGGTGAGCACGACGCAGGCCAGCGCGCAGGCGGCCGCGACGGGCCACAGGATCCACGGCAGGGAGGTGTCCAGCGGCACCCGGGAGAGCGGTCCGAAGCGCCCCAGCAGGTGCAGCAACGGCGGGGTGAGCAGGGGTGCGAGCAGGGCCGCGGGCAGCGCCAGCAGGACGGATTCGGCGGCGGTGAGCAGGCCGATCCGGCGGCGCGAGGCGCCTCGGGCGGCCAGCAGCGCGTTCTCGCCCTCCTGGCGGCCGGTCAGCAGGGAGACGACCAGCAGCAGGGCCGCCGCGCCGAGCACGGCGAGTTGCAGGGCGCCGATCAGTACGGTCGACCGGGCCACCACCGCACCCGATTTCAACTCTCCCAGCAGCTCAGGGAGTTCGGTCTGCACCCGGAGCGCGGCAGTGTGCTGCAGGGCGGCGGAGACGGTGTCGGCCCGCTGCCGCAGGGCCTCCGCCCCGGCGGGCCGGACGGCGCCGAAGTCGGCCCGGACCAGCCAGCTCCGACCGCTCTGGACCAGCCTGCCGGAGGTGAAGGCGGCGTCGTCCACCAGCAGGGGCCCGTACGTGGTGAAGCTGCTGACCTGCACCTCGGCGCCGCCGAGCGGGTCGAGCCGCCAGAACGGGTCGGTGCGGTCGGTGGCCTGGTAGACGCCCGTGACCAGTACCGTCAGCGGGCTCCCCTGGAGCCGGTCGGCCAGGGTCACCGAGGCGGGCAGGGCCGCGGCCGTCAGACCCAGGCGGGTCAGCGCGGCCGGCGGCACCGCGACCTCGACGGCGTCGCCCGCGCCCGCCGGTCCGGGGGCCCGGAGCGGCGGTCGGTCGGACGGCTGCGGCCAGCGACCGGCCAGCAGGTGCGCCTGGTCGCGGTCGAGCGCCACCAGGACGGTGAGGTCGGGGTCCTTGCCGGTGGCGCCGTGGTCGTCGGGGGCCCTGCCCGTCTCGGGTCCGGCTGCGGGCAGCCCGTACGAGCGGCTGCGGGCGGCGCTCTCGACCCGGGTCGGGAGCGGGCCGAAGAGGTCGCCGGCGAAGGCCCGGACGGCCGCGTCGTCGGTGCCGCGGTCCTGGGCGGCGCGCTCGCCGGTGACCAGGACGCTGGTCCGGCTCCGGCCCGGCCCCTGGAGCGCCTGGCGCAGACCGGCCTCGCCCACGGTGCGGTTGAACGCCACGATCGCGGTGAGCATCGCCGTGGTGATCAGCACCGTGACCAGGACCGCCGCGGCGAGCGGGAGTCGCCCGCGCAGGCGGCGAAGGACGAAGCCGAGCATCCCGTTCCTCCCCCAAGGCCGGTTGCTAGACACCGGATAGCGGACGATCCTGTCAGATTCGATCATCGTATGGAAGGGTCTTGCGCAATTCGCGCAAAGGATGAGCAAATTCAAACCCTCACGAACAACGACCGGCCTACGGGCCGAACCCCGGGGGGACTCAGCATGAGCCAGCGAGCGGCGAGCACACCGGCGGCCGCACCGACGGTCGCACCGGCACCCATGGTGCAGGTGGAGGATCTGCGGCGGAGCTTCGGCAGCGGGCCGCAGGCCGTGCACGCCCTGCGCGGGGTCAGCTTCTCCGCCGCCCGCGGCGAACTCACCGCGCTCAAGGGCAGGTCGGGCTCCGGCAAGACCACCCTGCTCAACCTGGTGGGCGGTCTGGACGCTCCGACCGGCGGGCGGGTCGAGCTGGAGGGCGTCGACCTGGCCGGGCTGGACGAGGACGGCCGGCTCGCGCTGCGCCGGGACCGGATCGGCTTCGTGTTCCAGTCCTTCGGCCTGATCCCCGTGCTCACCGCCGCCGAGAACGTCGGCGTCCCGATGCGCCTGCGCAAGCTGCCGGCCAAGCAGCGCGAGGAGCGGGCCCACACCCTGCTGGCCCTGGTCGGCCTGGCCGACCACGCCGGACGGCGACCGGGCGAGCTCTCCGGCGGCCAGCAGCAACGCGTCGCCATCGCCCGGGCCTTGGCCAACGAACCCGCCCTGATCATCGCGGACGAGCCGACCGGCCAGTTGGACTCCGAGACCGGCCGCTCGGTGATGGAGCTGCTCCGCGCGGTGGTCCGCAGCGAGGGCGTCACGGCCTTGGTCGCCACCCACGACCCGGCTCTGATGGAACTGGCCGACCGGGTGGTGGAACTGCGCGACGGCCGGACGGCCGAGCAGGCCGCCGGGTAGCGGTCGCGGTGGCGGGCGACCGGGCCGGTCCGTCAGCCGGAGGTGACGACCGGGCGGGGGCCGCCGTGCCCGGCGGCCCCCGCATCCGGTGCGGCCTGCGCCCGGCCGAGGGGACGGGGGTCACCTCGGGCCCGGAGGGACGGGGGCGGGGCCCGGCCGGACGGTCAGACGTGGGTGTTCTCCGACCAGCTGTCGACCCCCGGGTCGCCGCCCTCGGCGAGGACCACCAGCCGGTCCAGGTAGTGCACCCAGCCCTCGTGGTGCGGAACGCAGGCCTCCGGCGGCAGGTCGCGGTGGACCAGCCGGACCCAGGTGCCCTCGCCCTCGGGTTCGAGGGTGATCTCGACCGTGCTGGAGCCGGGCGGCACGGGCATCCCGCCGCTCTCCCAGCCCCAGGTGAACACCACCCGCTTCGGCGGGTCGATCTCCACGAAGTGGCCGGCCGCGTGGTTCTCGGCGGCCACGTGGGTGCGGTAGGCACCGCCCGGGGTGAACGCGAAGTCGCCGTCCTTGCCCATCCAGGACAACCAGCGGTCTCGGTCGGCGAAGAAGGAGAACACCGTTTCGGGCCGGGCGGCGATCCGCCGCTCCACGGTCACCACGGGGTCGCTCATGGCTGGGGTCCTTCCCTTCGGCCCGGGTGGGCCGGTTCGGCCCGGCGGTCCGCTAGCGGGCCCGCTCGGCGCGTTCGGCGTCTTCCGCGCCCTCGGCCCGCTCCGCCCGCTCGGCGAGTTCGGCCAGGGCGTCCAGTCTGTCGGCCCACATCGTCTGCAGGTACGTGGCCAGCGGACCCATCGCGTCCCGGTCGGCCCGGTAGTAGCGCCTGCGGCCCTCCTGGCGCAGCGTAACCAGCCCGGCGTCACGGAGCACCTTCAGATGCTGCGAGACGGCGCCGAACGTGACGTCGAACCGCTCGGCGATCTCGCCGGCGGACAGCTCCTCGTCCCAGATCAGCCACAGGATCGCGCGCCGTCTGGGTTCGGCGACCACGCGCACCGCATCCATAGGGACATTTTAGTCACGGCTTCAGCTTGCGGCGGGCAGGGCATCGTTTTAGCCTTGACTTAAACGAACGGGCCCCTCGCCCCGGGGCCGCACCACCCCTCTCCCGCAAGGACCGTCGCCATGCGCACCGCACTGAGCGAACTCGCCACCTTGTTCGCCGCCACCGCCGACCGGATCACCCCCGACCAGCTCGACCGCCGCACCCCCTGCCCGGACTACTCCGTCGGCGACCTGCTGGCCCACCTGGGCGGCGTCCTGCCCGACTCGGAGCGGGCCGCCCGCAAGGAGCCCCGCCCCGCCGAGCCCGCCCCGCCGCTGACCGAACCGGCCGCCGTCGCCCGCTCGGCCGAGCGGGCCGTCGCCGCCTGGCTCGCCCCCGACGCACTCTCCGGCACCACCGAATTCGGCCCCGGCACCCTGCCGGCCGAGGTCGCCGCAGCCATCACCATCCAGGAACTCGCCCTGCACGGATGGGACTTGGCCCAGGGCGCCGGCCTCGACCATCCGGTCGGCGAGCACACCGCGAAGATCGTCCTCGGCGTGGTCGAGCAGCTCGCCGAACAGGCCCGCGCCAACGGCTCGTACGGGCCTGCGGTCGATGTCCCGGCCGACGCCGACCCGTTCGACCGCGCCCTCGGCGCCAGCGGACGCACCCCGGTCCGGCGCTCCTGACCGGCCCGCCCGCCGGCACGGGCGATAGCCGCGGAGCCACGTTGCGCCGGCGGCCCGGGCCGGGGCCCCGGGCCGCGAAGCTCCCGGTAAATGTCTTGCCCGCCTCGGTGTCCCTGCTGCAGAGTAGGCGCATCGCCGCCCAGCAACGCAGGAAGGAACGCATCATGCCCACCACCACCGGTGTCCGGTCGTATCAGCGTTCCTCAAGTTCCCAGCGCAGTTCGGGACTTCTCCCCGCACGGTGACCGGCCGACAGCCGAGCCGCCCCGGGGATTCCCCGCGAGGGCGGCTTCTTCCTGTCGCCCTCCCGTGCCGGATGGTGCAACTGGCAGCACGCCTGACTCTGATTCAGGAGATTCGAGGTTCGAATCCTCGTCCGGCAGCGTTGGAGAGTTGGCCGAGTGGCAAGGCAACGGCTTGCTGAGCCGTGGTCGGGTGCAAGCCCGCGCGCGTTCGATCCGCGCACTCTCCGCGCGGTGAAGTCACGTCCGCGATTCCTGGAACCTTGACCGGATTCGTGGATCAAGCACCAGCAGGGCGTGACTCCACACCGAAGAAGGAAGAATGAAAGGCTGTCCTAAGGACGGCACTTCACAGTTCCCGGAGGAACGGACCGGCCGTGCGCAGCCACGGCCGCGCCCGTCCCGGGGGCCGCCCGGTACGCGCAGACGTCCCGGGCGGCCCCCCGCCCCTCCGTCCGGGGTGAGCTGGGCACTGGTGAGCCCAAGGGCCTGTAAAGCCCCCGCTTCGGCTGTGACGGTTCGACTCCGTCCTCGCCCACCTCCGTCTTCCCCCCACCGATCCCGACCGGTGCGGGGGTAGACCCTCAGACAGCCGCGGTGCGAACTCCGCGCAGGCGTCCCGCGTGGCCGGTGCCTCAGCGGCCGGCGCCGTCGTCGTACTCGGCGGCCCCGGCGTCCAGCGAGGCGGCCTGCGGGTGCTTCATGTGGGCGGGGGCCGCCAGGCGCAGGCCGTGGTAGCCGAGGACGACGATCAGGGTGCCCAGGGCGATGCCGCCGAGCTCGAAGGTGTCGGTGAACCTGAGGATGACCCCGCCGATGCCGACGATCACCCCGGCCGCGACCGGGACGAGGTGCAGGGGGTTGGTCAGGTCGACCCGGTTGTGGATCCAGATCTGGGCGCCGAGCAGGCCGATCATGCCGTACAGGACGACGGTGATCCCGCCCAGCACCCCGCCCGGGATCGCGGCCACCACGGCGCCGAACTTGGGGCAGAGGCCGAAGAGGATCGCGAAGCCGGCCGCGCACCAGTAGGCGGCCGTGGAGTACACCCGGGTCGCGGCCATCACGCCGATGTTCTCCGCGTAGGTGGTGGTGGCCGGGCCGCCGACGGCGGTGGACATCATGGTGGCGGCCCCGTCGGCCATCACGGCCTGGCCGAGACTGTCGTCCAGCGGGTCGCCGGTCATCTCGCCGACAGCCTTGACGTGGCCGGCGTTCTCCGCGATCAGGGCCACCACCACGGGCAGCGCGACCAGGATCGCCGAGGCGGAGAAGCTCGGGCCGTGCAGGGCGGGGAACCCGATCCAGTCCGCCGTCCCGACCCCCGACAGGTCCAGGCGCCAGTGGTCGGTCACCGCGCCGGAGCCGTCGGCGGAGTGGATCCGGCCGAAGATCCGGTCGAACAGCCAGGAGACCGCGTAGCCGAAGAGCAGTCCGAGGAAGATCGCGATCCGGGACCAGAAGCCCCGCAGGACGACCAGCGCCAGCCCGGTGAAGGTCATGGTCAGCAGGGCCGTCCACTGGTCCTGCGGCCAGTAGCTGCCGGCCGCGACGGGCGCGAGGTTGAAGCCGATCAGCATGACCACGGCGCCGGTCACCACCGGGGGCAGCACCGCGTGGATCACCCGGGCGCCCGCGGCCCGCACCACCGCGCCGCAGGCCGTCAGGACGGCGCCGACCACCAGCAGGGCGCCGGTCAGGGTCGCCGAGTCGCCGCCCTGGGCACGGATCACGGCGGCCACCCCGACGAAGGAGAGGCTGCTGCCCAGGTAGGACGGGATCCGGCCGCCCGTCGCCAGCAGGAAGAAGATCGTCGCGACGCCCGACACCAGCACCGCGAGGTTCGGGTCCAGGCCCATCAGGACGGGCGCCACGAAGGTGGCCCCGAACATCGCCACCACGTGCTGCGCGCCGAGGCCGACCGTCCGGCCCCAGGTCAGCCGTTCGTCGGGCTTGACGACCTCCCCCACGGCGGGGTTGCGCCCGTCACCGTGCAGCTTCCACCCGAAGCGGCCCATCGACACTCCTCGCGCTCGGCGTCCGCGGCAGACACAGGTGATCAGGAGCCGATCACAGCCGCCTCCCGGGCACCAGCGGGGACGACCGTTCGTGCGAGGACGGGCGGCCGGCCCACGGTGGGCGGAGAAGGCCGGGAGGCCCCGGCCCTGCGCGGCGCGAGGTGTGGCCCGGCCGCGCCCCCGGGGGTGCCCGGGACGGCCGGGAGCCGCCGGCCCCGGCGGAATTCGATTGCGGCCCGGCGGGCCGGCGGACAGGATCGCGGGATGGTCGGGAGCCGCTACAAGGACGGTCGTGCCGGGATCGACGCGGAGCTGGTGCGGCGGCTGATCCGCGCCCAGTTCCCGCAGTGGGGTGACCTGCCGGTGCGGCCGGTCGCCGTCGACGGGTGGGACAACCGCACCTACCGCCTCGGGGACGCGATGACGGTGCGGCTGCCCACCGCCGCGGGCTACGCCCCCGCCGTCGACAAGGAGAGCCGGTGGCTGCCGGTGCTGGCGCCGTCCCTGCCGGTGCCGGTGCCCCGGATCCTGGGGCAGGGGGTGCCGGGCGAGGGGTACCCGTTCAGCTGGTCGGTCCGCGGCTGGCTGGAGGGCGAGAGCGCCGACCGCGGACCGGTCGACGACCTGCCGCGGTTCGCCGTCTCGGTCGCCGGGTTCCTCCTCGCCCTGCAGCGGATCGACGCGGCCGACGGGCCGTCCGCCGGGGCGCACAGCTTCCACCGGGGTACGCCGCCGGCGTTCTACGACGGGGAGACCCGGGCCGCCCTCGCCGCCCTGTCCGGCCTGCTCGACACCGGGCGGGCCGCGGCCGTCTGGCAGGCCGCGCTGGCGGCGGGGTGGCAGGGCTCGCCGGTCTGGTTCCACGGCGACATCGCGAGCGGCAACCTGCTGGTCAGGGACGGGAAGCTGGCCGCGGTGATCGACTTCGGGACGTCCGGGGTGGGCGACCCCGCCTGCGATCTGGTGATCGCCTGGACGATGTTCTCGGGCGAGAGCCGGGAGGCGTTCCGGACCGCTGTCGGCCAGGACGCCGCGATGTGGGCGCGGGCCCGCGGGTGGGCCCTGTGGAAGGCCCTGATCTGCCTGGTGGAGTTCCTCGACCGCGATCCGCGGACGGCCGCCGAGCACCGCCGGGTGATCGGTGAGGTCCTGGCCGACCACGACCTGGCCGGCTGATCCACCGCCCGGGTCCGGGTCCTGGGCCGTGGTCCGGGACGCGGACACGGCCCGCCCCGGGCTTCGGCTCAGTCCGGCAGCAGGAGGTTCACGTCGCCGAACTCGTGCCAGAGGTACCGGTGTTCGATCGCCTCCGCGTAGCAGCGTTCCAGCAGTGCGTGGCCGGCCACCGCCTCCAGCATCAGCAGGTGGGAGGCCTGCGGCTCGTGCCAGCCGGTGAGCAGGCCGTCCACGGCGCGGACACCCCGCTCCGGGGTGATCACCAACTCGGTCCAGCCGTCGGCCTCCCGGACCACGCCGTCCGGGTCGGTGGCCGACTCCAGGGCCCGGACCACGGTGGTGCCGACCGCGATCACCCGGCCGCCGCCGGCCCGGACATGCCCGGTCAGCGCGGCGGTGGTGGCGGGGACGGTGAACCGTTCGGCGTACGGCGCTTCGTGGGCCTCGGGCGAGGCGACCCCGGTGTGCAGGGTGACCGGCGCGACCAGGACGCCCCGGCCGGCCAGCCGGGCCACCGTCCCGGCGGTGAACGGCCTCGCCGCACTGGGCATTTCACTGCTGCCCGGTACGGTCGCGAAGACCGTCTGGTAGGCCTCGACCGGCCAGTCCCGGTCCACGTAGCCGTAGCGCACCGCCCGGCCGTACCGTGCCAGGTAGGCCGGCAGCGCTGCGGGCAGGGTGAGCCGGGCGTGCCACAGCCGGGCGGTGAACGCCTCGCCCAGCTCGGCGCCGGCGCCGCCGGGCAGCGCGATCCGCAGCCCCGCCCGGGCCGGGCCGGCCTCCGGCGGGTAGTAGCCGGCGGCGGCGCCCGGTACGTCGGGGGCGCTGCGCAGTTCGACCAGGTGCGTGCCGAGCGGGCCGGGCTCGGCGGAGGACAGGTGCAGGGCGACGGCGGTGCCGTCGGGGAGGCGGCCGGTCAGCGCGGCGGGCAGGGTGGCGGAGTTGTTGACCACCAGCAGGTCGCCGGCCCGCAGCACCTGCGGCAGGTCGGTGAAGCGGTGGTGCTCGACCGCCCGGCTGCCCCGGTGGCCCACCAGCATCCGGACGCCGTCCCGGCCGACCCCCCGGGCCTCGGCCGGGGCCCGGGCGGAGAGTTCGGGCGGGACGGTGAAGTCGAAGCGGCTGCCGAGGGCTGCGCTCATCGGTGCTCCTCGTCGGTGGTGGAGGTGGAGGTGGTGGAGGTGGAGGTGGAGGTGGCGCTGGGGGCTGCGGACTCGGCGCCGGGGGCGGCGAGCAGGTCGGCGGCGCGGTACCGGCCGGAGGCGGGGCGCTCGCGCAGCAGGGCGAGGAAGGCGGGGACGACGGTGTGCGGCAGCGGCCGGTCCGAGATGTCCTCGCCGGGGAACGCCTCCTGGTGCATCCGGGTGCGCATGTCTCCCGGGTCGACGGCCCAGACCCGCAGCTGCGGCTCCTCGGCCGCCAGCACCGCCGAGGCGTGGTCGAGCGCGGCCTTGGAGGCGCCGTAGCCGCCCCAGCCCTCGTACGCCTCCACGGCCGCGTCCGAGCTGAGGTTGAGCACCGCGCCCGCGTGCTCGCGCAGCTGGGGCAGGACGAGTTGGGTAAGGGCGAGCGGCCCGAGGACGTTCACCTCGAAGGTCTCCAGCAGCCCGGTCAGCGGGAAGTCCGCGAGCCTCGGCAGCGCGGCCCCGGCCAGGTCGTGACCGGTCAGCGTGGAGGCGTTGTTGATCAGCAGCTCGGCCCCGCCGAGAGCGGCGGCGGCCTCGGCCAGCCGCTCCCGGTGGTCGTCGTCGACCACCGACCCGGCCAGCGCCACGACCTTGGTGACGGCGGCCAGTTCGGCCTCGACGGCGGCGAGTTCGGCCGCGTTGCGGGCGGTCAGCACGAGCTGCCGGCCCTCGGCGGCCAGGGCCCGGGCCAGCTCCAGGCCCAGTCCGCGGGAGGCCCCGGTGATCAGGACCACCCGGGGGCCGGGACCGGAAGCGGGACCGGAAGCGGGCTCGGGGGCAGGCCCGGTGGCGAGCTCGGGGCCAGGCCCGGTCGCGGCGGTCGGGCGGGTGCCGGCGGAGGTCTGCGCGGGCGGTGTCTGCGATGCGTTCATGGCACAACTGTCGCTCCGCGAGGGCGTGCTGCGGATCGGCCGCCGGCCGGTCGGCTGCTTGGTCCCTTGGGCCTAGGCCGGACCTAGGCCACGGCGGCAGGGCCCCTCGGGCCCGGCGGACGCGGCGGTCGGAGTGCCCGGGCCTGCTCCTGGTCCGCCTCCGGGAGCCAGTCGCGCTCGGGCCGGTACTCCAGCCAGCGCCGGCGGCGGCCGGCCTCCGCGCAGGCGCGCAGCAACGCGTCCACGGCCGGGGCCGGCCGGCCCGACGGCCGGAGCAGCGACCAGGCGTACAGCGGGGTCGGGTCGACCAGTGGCACCGCGACCAGGCCCGAGCCGTCCGGGAGCGGGACTTCGGCGGGGAAGAGCGTGAAGCCGCCCGGGGTCGAGCGGATCCGGGACAGCAGGTGGCCGAAGCCCAGGTTGGCCTCGCCCGGGACCACCGGCACGGCGAACTCCTCGGCGAACCGCCGTGCGAAGTCGAGCCGTTCGGCGGCCGCGGGCAGCACCAGCCGGCCTTGCGCCAGTTGGTCCGGGCGCAGCGCGGGGCGGTGCGCCAGCGGGTGGTCGGCGGCCATGATCGCGTCGACCGGCTCCAGCCGGACCAACCGGTGGGCGAGCGACTCGTCCCGGCCGTCGCCGAACGGGTGGTACCGGCCGAACCCGGCGTCGCTGTCGCCACGCAGCAGGGCCGCCGCGACGGCCGGCAGATCCCGGGCGGGGCCGACCTCGGCGTGCACGGCGGCGGACGCCGGGTCGTCCAGGACTTCCCGGAGGGTGCGCAGCGGGGCGAACAGGTGGCCCCAGACGTCCAGCCGGACGGGCCGCTCCTCCCGGCGGACGGCGACGACGGCGGCCTCGCCGGCGGCGAGCAGGGCCCGGGCCGGGCCGAGCAGGCGCAGGCCGGCCGGGGTGAGGGCGACCCCGGCCGGGCCGCGCTCGAAGAGCAGGGCGCCGAGGCCCTCCTCCAGCCGGGCGATCCGCTTGGACAGTGCCTGCTGGGTCAGCGCGAGCTGCTGCGCCGCGCGGCCGAAGTGCAGGTGGTCGGCGGTCTGCACGAAGGCGCGCACCTGGGCAAGGTCAAGATCCACGCCCGTCATCCTGGCCCACAACCGACGGTTGTCACCACCGCCGTCCGGTTGTTGGACCGGCTGCGCGGCCCGGCGGTTTGCTGGTGTCCGGCCGGGGAGCACCGGCCGCGACGGCGAGGAGCAGGGTGATGAAGGCATTTGTGGCGACCGGGGATCCGGCGGCGGCGCTCCGGCGTACGGAGGTCGCGGAGCCGGTGCAGAGGCCCGGCGAGGTGCTGGTGAAGGTGGACGCGTTCTCGGTGAACCGGGGCGAGATCTTCCAGCTGGAGGGTGCGGCGGGCGGCGCCCGGCCGGGCAAGGACGTGGCCGGCCTGGTGGTCCAGGCGGCGCCGGACGGCACCGGACCCGCGGTCGGGCAGCGGGTGGTCGGCCACCCGGCGGGCGGCGGCTGGGCCGAGTTCGTGGCGGTGCCGGCCGGCTCGCTGGCCGTGCTGCCGCGCTCGGTCCCGGCGGTGCGGGCCGCCGCGCTGCCGCTGGCGGGCCTGACGGCGCTGCGGCTGCTGCGGACGGCGGGGTCGGTGACCGGCCGGCGGATCCTGCTCACGGGGGCGTCCGGCGGGGTGGGGCACTACGTCACGGAGCTGGCCGCGGCGGCCGGCGCCTCGGTCACGGCGGTCACCGCCTCGGCCGAACGCGGCGAGCGGCTGGCCGAGTTGGGCGCCGCCTCGGTGGTCCGCGGGGTCGAGGAGGCGGAGGGCGTCTTCGACCTGGTGCTGGAGTCGACCGGCGGGAAGAACCTCCCGCTCGCACTGTCCCGGCTGGCGCCGCGCGGCGAGCTGGTCTGGTTCGGCCAGGCGAGCCGGGAGCCGGCCGTACTGGACTTCTTCGGCTTCTTCGCGGGCCCGGTCTCGGCCACCGTCCGGCACTTCAGCTACGCCGACCACGACGGGCCCGACGCCCCGGACCTGGCGACCCTGGTCCGGCTGGTCGCGGAGGACCGTCTGCACCCCGAGATCGGGCTGACCGAGGACTGGCTGCGCACCCCGGAGGTCCTGGTCGACCTGCGGGAGCGCCGGATCCGCGGCAACGCCGTCCTCACGCTCTCCTGAGCCGGACCGGACCTCGCCGCCGCGCCACCGAGCAGCACCAGGCAGCACCGAGCAGCACCGACCGACCGCACCTCGCCGACGAACCCGAGGAGACACCGACATGACCAGCACCGCCCCCGGCACGCCCGAGCCGGGCACCGACCCGGCCGACCCCCGTACCGTCGTCGTGCGCTACGTCGACGCGGTCGCCAGGGGTGACCTGGAGGCCGTCCGCGCCAGCTTCGCGCCCGACGCCACCTGGACGTACCCGGGCGACGTCCCGCTGACCGGCGTGTACCGCGGCCGGGACACCATCGTGGACGAGTTCCTGCTGGGGGCGGGCGTGCTGTTCGCGCCCGGCGGCGCCCCGGCCGTGACGCTCACCAACGTGATTGCCGACGGCGGGCAGGTGGTGGCCGAGTGGACGTCCAAGGGCCTGGCCGCGACCGGTCGGGTCTACGACAACGCCTGCCTGGGGGTCTTCACCGTGGCGGACGGCCTGATCACCTCGGTCCGGGAGTACGCCGACACCCAGCACGTGGAGCGGAGCCTGTTCGGCGGCCCGCAGCCGGGCTGAGTCCGGCTGCGGGCCGGGCACGACGGGGCCGGTCCGCGGGCGCCGGTCAGCCGGCCGGCGGGCCCGCGGGCGGCTCGGCAGCGAGCCGGCGACGGCTCTCGAAGCGGCGCCGCTCCCCGGTCATCGGGTCGGTGAACTCCAGGATCGCCGCCAGCAGTTGGAGCGGCCGGCTGAAGTCGTCGGGGGCCGGTTCGGCCAGCAGCACCGGGTACACCGGGTCACCCAGGATCGGGATGCCGAGGCCGCTCATGTGCAGGCGGAGCTGATGGGTGCGCCCGGTGCTCGGGCTGAGCCGGTAGCGGCCGATCCCGTCGGCGTGCCCGGCCAGCTCGATCAGGCTCTCGCTGTTCGGCGGGCCGGCCACCTCCTGCGCGGCGATCACCCCGCGCTCCTTGACGATCCGGCTGCGCACCGTCCGCGGGAGTTCCAGGCCGGCTACGTACGGCGCCAGCGCCCGGTACTCCTTGCGGACCAGCCGGTCACGGAAGAGGTTCTGGTACGCGGCCCGCTCGCCGGGCCGCACCACGAACATGGCCAGCCCGGCGGTGAGCCGGTCCAGCCGGTGCGCGGGGCTGAGGGCGGGCAGGCCCAGCTCGTGCCGCAGCCGGGACAGTGCCGTCTGGGTGACGTGCCGGCCCCGGGGGGTGGTGGCCAGGAAGTGCGGCTTGTCGACGATCACCAGGTGCTCGTCCCGGTGCAGCACGTCCACCGCGAAGGGGACGGTCACCTCCTCGGGCAGGTCCCGGTGGAACCACAGGTGGGCGCCGGGCACGAAGGCCGCGTCCGGGGCGACCGGGCCGTCCGGGCCGTGGATCTCCCCGCCGTGCAGCATCGCGTCGATCCTGGCCGGGTCGACGGCGGGCAGCCGGTGGGCCAGGTAGGCGCGCAGGGTGGCCCAGTCGCCGTCGCCGGGCAGCCTCAGCCGTACGGGGTCGACGCCGTGGCGCTGCGGGAGCGGGGCGGGCGGTGTCACGGTCTTGCGTCTCATCGCCGCTCAGCCTAGACGCCCGCGGTCGGCCCTGGTCGCCCACCCCGGTCCCGGGCGCGCGCCCCCCGGCCGTGCGGTCCGGCGTGGCCGCCCGGCCGCGCCCGGTGGAGAGTGGACGGTGGAAGGTGGACGGCGGCGGGAGAGCCCGGTGCCGCGCCCGCCCCCACCGCCGCGCCCGGAGGAGTGATGCCTTGACCAGCGGCGCCCGCAAGGACGTGACGCTCCCGCCGGCCCAGCTGCCCCGGCGGGCCCGGCGGCTGCTCACGGCCGCGTACCTGCTGCTGGTCGCCGCGGTCGTCACCGACGCGCTGTCCGGGCCCGGCACCACGGTCTCGCCCGTGCTGGCGGCGGTGCCGGTGCTGGCCGGCGCGAGCACCCGGGCGGCCCGGGTGCCGCTGATGGCCGGCCTCGCCGCCGTCCTCTCGGTCGGACTGCTGGCGGTCACCAACCGCGGCATCTCGGCCTCGGTGCACGTCACGGCACTGATCGCGGTGGTGGCCGCGACCCTGGCCAGCGTGGCCAACGTCGTCCTGGTGACGTCCCGCGAACGGGAGCTGCTGCAGGTCAGGACGGTCTCCGAGGCGGCCCAGCGGGCCCTGCTGCGCCCGCCCCCCAGACAGGTGGGGCGGGTTCGGATCGCCGTCCGCTACGCCGCCGCGGCGGCCGAGGCCCGGATCGGCGGCGACCTCTACGACGTGGTGGAGACCTCGCACGGCCTGCGGATCATCCTCGGCGACGTGCAGGGCAGCGGGCTGGGCGTGGTGGAGACGGCGGCCGACGTGCTGGGGGTCTTCCGGGACGCGGCCCGGACCGAGCCGGAGCTGACCGGGCTGGCCGGCCGGCTGGACTCCGCGCTGGCCCGCCGCCCGGCCGACGGGCGGTTCGTGACCGCGCTGCTGGCCGGCGTCCCGGCCCGGCCCGGCCCGGTCGAGCTGGTCAACTGCGGCCACCCGCACCCGATGCTGCGGCGGGCCGGTGTGGTGACCGAGCTGGAGCCGCCCGAGCACGCCCCGCCGCTGGCCCTGCTGGACCTGGCCGGCGGCCGGTACCGGGCCGGCCTGTTCGACCCGCGCCCGGGCGACCTGCTGCTGATGTACACCGACGGCGTCTCGGAGGCGCGGGACGCCGGGGGCAGGTTCTACCCGCTGGCCGAGCGGCTCGCCGCGCTGCCCGCCGAGGACCCGGACGAGGTGCTGGAGGCCCTGCTGGCCGACGTCCGGAACCACACCCGGACGGGGCTGGACGACGACGCGGCGTTGCTGGCGCTGCGCTGGACGCACTGAGCCCGAGCGGAGGCACCGCACCCGGCCGGGCGCAACCGCCGCCGGGGCGCCTCAGCCCGCGCCCCGCCGCCGCCGGGGCGGCAGCGGGACGAAGCCGCTGGTCCGCGCCACGTACTCGGCCCAGCCGGGCTTGGTGCCGCTCAGCTGGCGCTCCAGCATCGGCTTGCCGCTGCCGTTGACCAGCAGGTACGTCATCAGCAGCGGGCTCAGCAGGGTGGCCCACCCGATCGGCGCGTCGGCCGCCAGCAGGAACAGGCCCCACCAGACGCAGGCGTCGCCGAAGTAGTTCGGGTGCCTGGTGTAGCGCCACAACCCCCGGTCCATCACCCGGCCGCGGTTGGCCGGGTCGGCCTTGAACCGGGTCAGCTGGGCGTCACCGACCGCTTCGAAGAACAGGCCGACGGCCCAGAGCCCGGCGCCGGCCCAGGCGAGCGGGCCGGGCGGGCGCGGCAGTTGCTGGGCCACCTGCACCGGCAGCGAGACGAACCAGAGGATGCCCGCCTGGAGCAGGTAGACGATCCGCAGCGCGTACGCCGTCCGGCGCCCGCCCGGGGCCTTGGCGAGCATCCGGTCGTAGCGCGGGTCCTCCGCCGCGCCGCGCGAGCGCCACCAGATGTGGGCGGACAGCCGCAGGCCCCAGACCAGCACCAGCCCGGTCGCCAGCAGCCGGCGCCCCGGGTCGCCGTGCCCGGCGGAGACGGCGTACCCGGTGAGCGCGACGGCCGCGAAGGCCAGCCCCCAAGCCACGTCCACGCCCCGGTGGCGGCCGCTCCGCACGCCGACGGCGAAGGCGGCCAGCATCACGGCCAGCGCCGCGCCGAGGGTGGCCGCGAGGCTGGTCAGCAGCGCGCCCGCGTCCACGCCGCTCACGGCCGCCCCCGCCCGTCCGCCCGCACCGGGGCCGCTGTCGCCGGGGCCCTCATCGGGCCTGCTCCTCGCGGGTGAACAGCAGGTGCTGGACGTCCAGGTAGCCGGTCCGGAAGCCCGCCTCGGAGTACGCCAGGTACAGCTCCCACATCCGGTGGAACACGTGGTCGAAGCCGAGCGCCGCGACCTCCTCGGCCCGCGCGGTGAACCGCTCGCGCCACAGCCGCAGGGTCTCGGCGTAGTGCGGCCCGAAGGCGTCCCGCTGGGTCAGCCGCAGCCCGGTATACCCGGCGGCGGCCCGCGCCAGGCCCTCGACGGAGGGGATCTGCCCGCCGGGGAAGATGTACTTGAGGATCCAGGTGTAGGTGTCCGAGCTGGCCAGCATCCGCTCGTGCGGCATGGTGATCGCCTGCAGGGCGGCCCGCCCGCCGGGGGCCAGCACCCGGTCCAGGGTGGCGAAGTAGGCGGGCCAGTACGCCCGGCCGACCGCCTCGATCATCTCGACGCTGACCACCGCGTCGTAACTCCCCTGGGCCGTCCGGTAGTCGCAGAGGCGGACCTCGACCCGGCGGGCGTGGCCGGCCTCGGCGATCCGGCGTTCGGCGAGCCGCCGCTGCTCCTCGGAGAGGGTCAGCGTCACCACGTCGGCGCCGCGGCCGGCCGCCCGCAGGGCGAGCTCCCCCCAGCCGGTGCCGATCTCCAGCACCCGGCTGCCGGGGCCCACCCCGGCCAGGTCCAGCAGGCGGTCGATCTTGCGGTGCTGAGCGGGCACCAGGTCGTCCCAGCGGGCCCGGGCCGGCTCCGCCGCACCGTCCCCGCCGGGCGGGAAGAGGGCCGCCGAGTAGGTCATGGTGGGGTCGAGGAAGAGCGCGAAGAGGTCGTTGGAGAGGTCGTAGTGGCGCTGGACGTTGCGGCGCGTGTTGGCCTGGGTGCCCAGTTCGGCCAGCGGCGGGCGCTGGGCGTGCCAGCGGCGCAGCCCCTGCAGCCGGGGCGGCACCAGGGTGCCGGGCGAGGCGGCGAGGGCGGTCAGCAGTGCGACCAGGTCGGGCGAGTCCCAGTCGCCGGCCTGGTAGGCCTCGCCGAAGCCGATCAGGCCGTCGGCGCCGATCCGCCGGTGGAAGTCGCGCGGGCGGTGCAGGCGCAGCGTCGGTGCCTGCTCGGGGGCGGGCACCAGCAGCCGCCCGCCCGGCAGCTCGACGCGCAGGGCGAGCCGGCGGGCGACGCTGCGCAGCAGCTGCCCGGCGACGGCCGCCCGCACCGGGCCACCCGGCACGCGGGCCACGTCGGGCCAGCGCAGCAGGTCCACCTCGGGGGTCTCGGACGGGGGCGTCTGCGGCCGTCCGGGCGCGGTGGAAGGTCGGTAGGTGCTGTAGGTCGTCACGAGGGCGGGGCTTCTTCCTTGACGTCGGACGTGGAGCGGTGGGGTGCGGCGGGGACGGGTGTCGGGCCGCCGGGGGCGTGCGGGTCGGGACGGTGGGGGTCCGGGGCGCCGAGGCCGGGTGCGGGGAGGCCGGGTGCGGGGAGGCCCGGCGCCGGACCGGCCTGGGCCGGGCAGCCTCGCGCCGGGCGCGGGTGGACCGGCAGGCCGCGCAGCAGCAGGCGGATGCCCTGGTACCGGATGTGCAGGGAGACCGCCACGGTGGACAGCGGGTGCCGGACGGCCGCCCGGAGCAGCCCGAGCGGGCCGGCCGGCCGCCGGGTGCCGCGCAGGGTGGCGGTGAACACCCGCTGTCCCTCGCGCCGCAGGTGGATGGTGAGGTCCAGCAGGGCGCCCGGCTCCGGCACCCGCATCAGGTACTCGCCGTCCACCGGGAAGAACGGCGAGACGTAGAACTCCTTGCCGGCCGTCGCCCGGCCGTCCCGGTCCGGGCGCAGCAGGTAGCGGTGCCGGCCGCCGTAGGTGTTGTGCACCTCGGCCACCGTGCAGAGCGGTGAGCCGTCGGCGGCGTGGCACCAGTAGACGGTGAGCGGGTTGAAGACGTGCCCGAAGGAACGGGCGTGCGCCAGCATCAGCACCTGCCCGCCGGCCAGGTCGATGCCGTGGCCGGCCAGGAAGTCCTCGATGTCCTGGCGCGGCGGGCGCCGTCCGTCGCCGTGGTCGGCCGGCCGGAACCGGGCCAGCGGGCGCAGCGGGGCGGGCAGGCGGGGCGGTCGGTCGAGGTCGACCAGCCACAGGTAGGTGCGGTGGCTGAAGGCGTGCCGGACGGGGGCGGTGCGCACATGGGTCGTCCGGCAGTCGTAGAGGGCGGCTCCCCAGGGCCCGGGGAGCTCCCTCCGCAGCGCCTCGACCGGCGCCTCGGCGGGTGCCGCGAACGGTGCCTCGGTCGTTCCGGCCGAGCGGGCGGCCCCGGCGCGGGCCGGGGCGGCGGGCCGGTTCACGGCGCCACGGCCCCGGTGAGGGCCCGGGCCGCCAGCACCCCCGAGCGGCAGCCGTCCTCGTGGAAGCCCCAGCCGTGGTACGCCCCGGCGTAGGCGGTGCGTCCGGTGGTGAGTTCGGGCAGCCGGCGCTGCGCGGCGAGGCTCTCCGGGGTGTAGACGGGGTGGCGGTAGACCATCCGGGCCACCACCTGCTCGGGCGGCACCGGACTGCCTTCGTCCTCGTTGAGGGTGACCAGGTAGTCCTCGGCGGTGTCGAGGCCGAGCAGGCGGTTGAGGTGGTAGCTGACCTCGACCCGGTCGGCCCGGCCGCCGCAGTCCGCCATCCGGTAGTTCCAGGAGGCGCGGGCCCGGGCGGCGGTCGGCAGCAGGCTCGCGTCCCGGTGCAGGACGGTCGGGTTGAGCGAGTACCGGAAGGCGCCGAGGACGTCGCGCTCCGCCTCGGTGGGGTCGGCCAGCAGGCTCAGGGCCTGGTCGGGGTGGGTGGCGAGGACCACCGAGTCGAAGGCGGTCCGCTCGCCGCCGCCGGTGACGATCTCCACCCCGTCGAGGTGGCGCCGCACGGCGCGCACCGGGGTGCCCCGGTGGACGGCGGTCAGCCGGTCGGCGATCTTCTCCACGTACCCGCGGGAGCCGCCGACCACCGTGCGCCAGGTCGGCGATCCGGTGACGCCCAGCATCCCGTGGTTGTCGAGGAAGGCGAAGAGGTAGCGGGCCGGGTAGTCCCCGGCGATGTCCGGCGCGCAGGACCAGACCGCCGAGACCACCGGGGTCATGAAGTGGCTGACGAAGTACGGCGAGAAGCCTCCGTCGGCGAGGAACTCGCGCAGGGTCGGGGCGTCCGCCCCGGGGCCGTCGGCGGCCAGCAGCCGGCGGGCCCGGCGGTGGAAGCGCGGTACCTCGGCGAGCATCCTCAGGTAGTCGCCGCGCAGCAGCCGGGAGGGCTGGGCGAACAGGCCGCCCGGCCCGCGGGCGCCGGCGTACTGCAGCCCGCAGCCCCGGCAGTGCACCGACATGCTCATCTCGCTGGGCCGGGTGACCACCCCCAACTCGTCGAACATCTCGATGAGATGGGGGTAGGTCCGCTCGTTGTGCACCAGGAAGGCGGTGTCGAGGGGCACGCTGCGCCCGTCGGCACCGGTCACGTCCTGGGTGTGCGCGTGGCCGCCCAGCCGGGTGTCGGCCTCGAACAACTCGACCTCCGCACCGGCCTGGTGCAGCCGGTACGCGGCGGTGAGGCCGGCCACCCCGCTGCCGACGACCGCGGTGCGGCGGCCCGCCGCGTGCGGGCGCACCCGGCGCCGTCCGGCATCGTCACCCGCGATCTTCGCCGCTGCGGCAAGTTCGGGCACGCTCACGCACGCCCCTCCCGTTCCTCCGGGCCCACCCGTTCCCGGGTGGGCCGCCTTTCCCCTGGACATCAGGTATTCGGAGCGCGGCGGCGGGCGGATTGGCCGGAATCCGCCCCGCCGGTCAGACGAACGGCATCAGCATCACCGGGGCGCCGGTGGGCGCCGGCGAGCCGCCGGCCGGCTCGACCGTCACCCCGACCCCGGCCGCGCCGTCGATCCCGCCGGTGAGCAGCAACGAACCGGTGCTGGTGGGCAGCAGGCCCGCGGGCCGCATGGTGCCGGAGTCGTTGAACCAGAGTTCGTAGACCTTGTCCTCGGGCAGGTCCGGCAGGGCGGAGGCGAGGAATCCGGCCTGTCCGAGGCTCTCGGACCAGACCACGGTGCCGACGCCGGAGCCGGCCGTGGCCGTCCTGGTCCGGGCGTCCGGTGCGGTCAGCAGGGAGCTGAAAGCGGCCGCCTGCTGCTGCAGTCGGGCGGACTGCCGGTCGGCGCGCTCGGCCTGCTGGTGCTCGTTGACGGCGACGCCGCCGAGACCGAGCGCGACCGCCACCGAGGCGGCCAGCGCGAACCTGGGCCAGGACCGGGCGAGTCGGCCGCGCCGGTCGCCGGACGCCGGCTCGTGCTCGTCCAGCGGCCCGCCGGGCCCGAGTTGGCGCACCGACCCGATGCCGGCCATCACCCGGAGCTTCAACTCGGGCGGGACGGGCGTCGCCTCGGCGGAGCCGAGCCGGGCCAGTGCGGCCCTGAACTCCTGCACCTCCAGCGCGCAGGCCGGGCACTGGGCCAGGTGGCGCTCGAAGGCGAGGCTCTCCGCCTCCGGCAGCGCGTGCGCCGCGTACGCGCCGGTGAGCGTGTGCAGATCGGCGGCCGTGCTCATGACCCCACCCCCAGGCAGTCGCGCAGCCGGATCAGACCGTCCCGCATGCGTGTCTTGATGGTGCCGAGCGGCACCCCGAGCATCTCGGCGGTCTCCCGGTAGGAACAGCCCCGGTAGTACGCCAGGGTGACCGACTCGCGCTGGAGGTCGGTCAGCATCTTCAGACAGCGCCGGACCTGCTCGCGCTCCAGCCGGTTCTCGACCTGCTCGGCCACCTCGTCGTAGGCGGGCACGTGGGCCTGGGCGGCGGCCCGCCGGTCCCGGTCGGCGGCGGCCTGGGCGCTGCGCACCCGGTCCACGGCGCGCCGGTGGGCGAGGGTCATCACCCAGGCCATCACCTCGCCGCGTTCGGGCTGGTAGCGGGCGGCGGTGCGCCAGACCTCCAGCATGACCTCCTGGGTGACCTCCTCGGACTGCGCCGGGTCCCTGAGCACCCGCCGGACCAGGCCCAGTACCGGGCCGGCCACCACGTCGTAGAGCCGGCCGAAGGCCTCCTGGTCGCCGAAGGCGATCTTGGTCAGCAGCTCCCGCAGGTCAGGACCTCGGTGTTGCGGACCGGACAGATGGACCACCGTGTTCATGCCGCCACCTCCCGACGGCCGGCGCGCAGCGCCGTCGCTCGTTGGTACAGGACCGACGGGCGGTCCTGCGGTGGGGTCGCGGGCATGACTGGCCTCCTGCTGGGCGATGGGACGTCCGGACCGTCCCCCGAGCGCTGCGCGGGGGGCGGGCATCTGTTGTTCGGACCAGCCTGGCCGACGGATTGGCCGCGTCCGGGTTTTTCCCGGTGCCGGCCGAACGCGAGCACGCGGGCGAGCGCGGGAGGAGCGGCCCGGCGCGGGCGACCGCGGCGGCCGCTGCCGGGGCCTGACCGGCGGGTCCGGCGGGACGGTGGAACCCGCGGGACGGCTGATCCTGCGGGACCGCCCCTAGCCGGGCCCGGACATGTCCGCCAGCACCACGGCGACGAGCTCGCGGCGGCTCCGGACCCCGAACTTGTCGAAGACGGCGCTCAGATGTTCCTGCACGGTGTTGGCGGAGATGTGGAGCTCGTCGACCAGCTGGCGGGTGGAGCGCCCCCGGATGACCAGGGCCGCGACCCGGGTCTGGGCGTCGGTGAGGCCATGGGCGCTGAGCAGGACGGCGCCGAGTTCCGCCGGCCGGGCCGGCTCCACCACCACGCCGATCTGCGGGCCCAGGCGGCTGGTGTGCAGGGCGAGCCAGCGACCGGAGCGCCCGCGGACGCGGACGGTCGAGGGCACCGGGCCGGCGGCCGCCGCGAGCACGCTGACCGGGAGCAGGCCCGCTCCCTGCCGGTCGCCGTCGGGCAAGTCTCTCAGCCACTGCTCGGCCTCGGGGCTCATGGACACCGTCCGGAGCTCGGAGTCGAGCAGGATGAGACCCACGCCGTCCGGGCCGGTGGCGGCCGCGGGAGGCGGCGTCGCGGTCACCGCCGTGCGCAGACCGGCCGCCAGCGCCGGTGCGAGGCGTCGGACCAGGGCGATCTCCGCGTCGGTGAAGCCCGGGGAGGAGGCCTCCCGGTGCAGGCAGAGCACTCCCCAGCAGCGGTGCCCGGTGACCAGCGCGGCGCGCAGTTCGTCGCCGAGCCCGAGGGGGGCCATGATCTCCCGGTAGCGGGCGCTGTCCGTCCGGTTGCCCCCGGTGGCCCGGTCCAACGAGCCGACCGGATCCGCCGCCCCGGCGAGGCCGGAGAACTTGTTGACGTCCGCCCGCCCGAACTCGTTGTCGAGGAACAGCGCCGTCGCGGGACCGAGCGGGTCCTCGGCGGCCGCCGAGGTGAAGAGCAGGGTCACCGGGTCGACCGTCGCGGAGAAGGCCGCCTCCGCCGGTACCACCCGGCGCAGACGGCCGACGATCTCCGTGCCCAGCGTGGCGGCGTCCAGCCCGCCGCGGCACCGTCGTTCGATGTCGGCGAGCCGGCGTTCCACGGCCGCACCTGCCACGCGTCCGAGCCTACTCCCGGCTACCCGGGGCCCTGGACCAGGCCGAGCCGGCGCAGCAGCCCCAGCTCGTCGAGCCGGCCCCAGCGTTCGACGATGCGGCCCTCCCGGACCCGGAAGATGTTGATCCCGCGCAGCGTGACGGTGCGGCCGGTGGCCGGCGCGCCGAAGATCTCGCCGCGCTGGGTGCCGGCTGCGCTGAAGTGCTCCACGACCAGGTCGTCCTCGGCGACGAGGAAGTCGGGCATGGCGTGCCAGTCCGGGAAGGCACCGCGGAACAGGGCGGCGGCGGCGCGCATGCCCTCGCGGCCGGTGTCGGTACCGACGGGCGGGTCGTGGTCGAGGAAGTCCTCGGCGAGGTACTCGTCGACCGCCGCGAGGTCGCCCCTGGTGAACAGTGCGTCGACGAAGGCACGCACGATCTCCCGGTTGGCTGTGGTTCGGGTCTTCTCGATGGTGTCCATGACCACAGTCTTGGGCGCCGCCGAGGCACCTGGTACCCCAGAAACCTGGGGTTTCCCGCCATGCGGCCGCGGCCCGGCACTGATCCGCCGCGCGCCCCGACGACGGCGACCCCGGGGCCCGGTGGAGCCCGGCACCAATCCCCCCGGCCTGTCGGCGCCGAATACTCCGCGGCGAAGCCGCCGGGCGGGGCCCGCGGGCCGGGACGAGCGAGGGAGCAGCGCACCGTGACGAGCGGGACGGGCAGTGGGACGGGCGACGGCACGGCCCGCACGGACACGAGTACGGGCACTGCGGGCACCGGTACGGGCGGTCCGGGCGGTACCCGCCCGGAGCGCCGGCTGTTCGACGTACGGGAGATCTACGCGGAGCCCGCGGCGGCCGCCTCCCCGCGCGGACGCCAGGTGCTGGACCGCTTCCCCGACGCGAAGGTGATCGCGGTGCCCTCGCACTGGCAGATCCCGCACCTGCACGGGAACGAGGGCAACGTGGCCCGCTGGGCCCGGGTCAAGAGCGAGGTGGTGGTGCTCGGGGAGAAGAAGTCGCTCACCACCCGGCCCAACGGCCGCTCGGCGGACTGGATCGCGCCCAGCTCGGCGAACGGCTGCGCACTGGCCTGCGCGTACTGCTACGTGCCCCGGCGCAAGGGGTACGCCAACCCGGTCACCGTCTTCACCAACATCGACAAGATCGTCGCCCATCTGGGCCGGCACGTCGCGCGGCAGGGCCGCAAGACCGGGCCCAACAGCTGCGACCCGGTGTCCTGGGTGTACGACATCGGGGAGAACAACGACTGCTCGGTCGACGCGCTGATCTGCGACAACACCGCCGATCTGATCCGCGCCTTCCGGCACTGGCCGACCGCCAAGGCCTCGTTCGCCACCAAGTGGGTCAACCGCGAGCTGCTGGCCCTCGACCCGCGCGGCCGCACCAGGATCCGGTTCTCGCTGATGCCGCCCGCCGACGCCCGGCTGCTGGACGTCCGCACCAGCCCCGTCCCCGAGCGGCTGGCCGCCGCCGGGGACTTCCTGGCCGCCGGGTACGAGGTGCACTTCAACTTCTCCCCGGTGGTGCTGCGCGAGGGCTGGGTGCACGACTGGACGGATCTGCTGCGCCGGATGGACGACACCCTGCCGGCCGCCGTGAAGGCGCAGGCCGCCGCGGAGATCATCATGCTGACCCACAACCGCGAGCTGCACGACGTCAACCTGGGCTGGCACCCCAGGGCGGAGGACGTGCTCTGGCGGCCCGGCCTCCAGGAGGCCAAGCGCTCCCAGAACGGCGCCTGGAACGTCCGCTACCGCACCGGCCTCAAGGGCGACGCCGTCCGTACCCTGCGGGGTCTGGTCGAGCGGCACGCACCGTGGCTGCGGATCAGGTACGCGTTCTGACCGCTCCCCCGAACCACCCCGGAGGCACCCATGACCGACAGCCCCGCCGGCGCCAGCGCCGACGAGATCAGCGCCGGCGAGACCGGCGGCGGCACCCGCATCCTGGTGACCGGCGCCACCGGCTACATCGGCGGCCGGCTGGTGCCCGAACTGCTCGCGGCCGGCCACCGGGTGCGCTGCCTGGCCCGCGACCCCGGCCGGCTGCGCGACCTGCCCTGGCGGGGGCGGGTGGAGAGCGCCCGGGGCGACGTCACCCGCCCGGAGACGCTCCCCGCGGCCTTCGAGGGGATCGAGGTGGCCTACTACCTGGTGCACGCACTCGGTACCGGCCCCTCCTTCGAGCAGCGCGACGCGGACGCCGCCCGGGCCTTCGGGCGGGCCGCCGCCGCGGCCGGGGTCCGGCGGATCGTCTACCTCGGCGGGCTGGTCCCGGCCGGTGTCCCGGAGCGGGAGCTCTCCCCGCACCTGCGCTCCCGGGCCGAGGTCGGCCGGATCCTGCGGGAGAGCGGCGTCCCGACGGCGGAGCTGCGGGCCGCCGTGATCATCGGCTCCGGGTCCGCCTCCTTCGAGATGCTCCGCCACCTGACCGAGCGGCTGCCCGTGATGATCACCCCCAGCTGGGTGCGGACCAGGATCCAGCCGATCGCCGTCCGGGACGTGCTGCGCCACCTGGTCGACTGCGTCCGGCTGCCGCCCGAGGTCAACCGCAGCTTCGACGTGGGCGGCCCGGACGTGCTGACGTACCGCGACATGATGCTCCGTTACGCCCGGGTGGCCGGCCTGCCCCGGCGGGTGATCGTGCCGGTGCCGGTGCTGACGCCCAGCCTGTCCAGTCACTGGGTCGGACTGGTCACACCGGTGCCGAGCGGTCTGGCCCGCCCGCTGGTCGAGTCGCTGCGGTACGAGGTGGTCTGCGGCGAGCACGACATCCGCCGCTGGTCCCCCGCCCCGGCGGGCGGCCCGACCGGCTTCGACGAGGCCGTCCGGCTCGCCCTCAAGCGGATCCAGGACGCCGACGTGAGCACCCGGTGGTCCTCGGCCTCGCTGCCGGGCGCGCCCAGCGACCCGCTGCCCAGCGACCCGGACTGGGCCGGCGGCAGCCTGTACGAGGATGAGCGGGAGCTGGCCGTCCAGGTGCCGCCGGCCGCGCTCTGGCGGGTGGTGGAGGGGATCGGCGGCGAGAACGGCTGGTACTCCTTCCCCCTCGCCTGGGCGCTGCGCGGCTGGCTGGACCGCGCGGTCGGCGGGGTGGGCCTGCGGCGCGGCCGGCGCGACCCGGCCCGGCTGCGGGTCGGCGACTCGCTGGACTTCTGGCGGGTCGAGGAGATCGAGCCGGGCCGGCTGCTGCGGCTGCGCGCCGAGATGCGGCTGCCCGGCCCGGCCTGGCTGGAGCTGCGGGTGGAGCCGGGCGCGGACGGCGGCGCGGTCTACCGCCAGCGGGCCCTGTTCCACCCGCGCGGGCTGGCGGGCCACGCGTACTGGTGGTCCGTCGCACCCTTCCACAGCGTGGTGTTCGGCGGGATGGCCCGGAACATCGCCGCGCGGGCCGAGCAGTACGCGGCGGTGCCCGCCGGCTGACCCGCCGGAACTGCCGGGCGGCCCGACCGCCGGTGAACTCCCAGGTCAGGGAGGGGATTTCACTCCTAGGGGTGAGATCGGAACTCGCACCCATCCGGCGGACCCGCCGCCCCGAATGGTGGGTGTGAGCAGCGAACCCGGCCAGGCGCCGGCACCCCCCGGCGGACCCCGCACCCGGCGCCTGCGCGCGTCGGCGGTCCGGGCGGCCGGCGCCGCGGGCGTCGGGGTGGCCGCGGCAGCCGCGGCGATCGCACTGGGCGAACTGGTCTCGGCGTTCACCGGCCCGGCCGGCGCCCCGGCGCTGGCGGTCGGCTCGGCCGCCATCGACCTGACGCCCACTCCGCTCAAGGAGTACGCCGTCCGGACCTTCGGCACCGACGACAAGCCGGTGCTGCTGGGCGGGATCTACCTGACCCTCACCGCGCTGGCGGTGCTGGCCGGGCTGATCGCCGTCCGGCGTCCGCGGGCCGGCGCGGTGATGTTCGCCGTCTTCGGCGGGCTCGGCGCCTGGGCGGCGATGTCCCGGAGCACCGCGGGCCTCTCCTACCTGCTGCCCTCGCTGGCCGCCGGACTGGGCGGGGCCGCCGTACTGGTCCTGCTGGCCGGCCGGTACCGGCGCGCCCTGCCGGCCGGGCCGGCCGAGGCACCGGACGCCGGCCCGGGGCCGGGTGCCGCACAGGAACCGGGTGACGCGCCGGAGCCGGGTGACGCGCCGGAGCCGGGTGACGCGCCGGAGCCGGTCCGGCCGGACCGCCGGCAGTTCCTGATCGCCACCGGCGGCACCGTGGCGCTGGCCGCGGCCGTCGGCTACGCCGGCCGTTCACTGTCGCAGTCGCGCAACGACATCAGCGCCGCCCGGCTCTCCGTGCGGATACCGCCGCCGGCCCGCGCGGCCACCGCCCTGCCGGCGGCCGTCCACCCGGGCATCGCGGGCCTGTCGCCCTTCGTCACCCCGAACGCCGACTTCTACCGGGTCGACACCGCGCTGACCCTGCCGAGGATCGACCCCGACCGCTGGTCGCTGCGCATCCACGGCCTGGTCGACCGACCGCTGCTGATCAGCTTCGACGAGTTGCTGCGGCTGCCGCTGGAGGAGCTGGACCACACCATGTCCTGCGTCTCCAACGAGGTGGGCGGGCCGTACGTCGGCACCACCCGCTGGCTCGGCGCCGCGCTGCCGGCGCTGCTCCGCTCGGCGGGGGTGCGGGCCGGCGCGGACCAGCTGGTCGGCCGCTCCCAGGACGGCATGAGCATCGGCACCCCGCTGGAGTCGGTGCTGGACGGGCGGCGGGCGCTGCTGGCGGTGGCGATGAACGGCGAGGCGCTTCCGGTCGCGCACGGCTTCCCGTGCCGCACGGTGGTGCCCGGCTTCTACGGCTACACCTCCGCCACCAAGTGGCTGACCGACCTGGAGGTCACCACCTTCGCCCGGTACGACCCGTACTGGGTGCGGCGCGGCTGGGACCGGACCGGCGCGGTGCGCACCGCCTCCCGGATCGAGGTGCCGGCCGGCTTCGCCCGGATCCCGGCCGGCACCGTGACGGTGGCCGGCACGGCCTGGGCCACCCACCGCGGGATCGCCGCGGTGGAGGTCCGGGTGGACGACGGGCCGTGGGCCGAGGCGACACTGGCCGCCGACGCCGGGCCCGACCTGTGGCGGCAGTGGAGCTGGGACTGGCCGGGTGCCCGGCCCGGTACCCACACCATCCGGGTCCGCGCCACCGACACCACCGGCGCCGTCCAGCCCGAGGCCCGGGCGGCGCCCTTCCCCAGCGGTTCCACGGGCTGGCACAGCACCGTGGTGACCGTCGTCTGACCCTTACCGCCGAACAATCCCCACCACCGCCTACCAGCCCGGTACGCGACACCACCGCCGTCCCGGCCATGGCACCGCCATGCCCGGAGCCGGACACTCCACAGGAAGTGACCTCTCATGTCCGTGACCCGCATCCGCACCACCGCCGCCCTGCTCGCCGCCGGCGCCCTCGCCTTCGGCCTGACCGCCTGTGGCAGCAGCGGCGACTCGTCGTCCTCCTCGGCGAAGAGCGGCTCCTCGGCACCGGCGGCCACCAGCTCCGCCCCCGCCGCCCCGGCCCCGTCCGCCGCCTCGATGACCGAGCCGTTCGGCGCCGCCTGCGCCGCCGTGCCGAAGGACGGCGCGGGCAGCTTCAACGGCATGGCCCAGGACCCGGTCGCCACCGCCGCCTCCAACAACCCGCTGCTGTCGACCCTGGTGACGGCGGTCAAGGCGGCCGGCCTGGCGGACACCCTCAACTCGGCCAAGAACGTGACCGTCTTCGCGCCCACCAACGACGCCTTCGCGAAGCTGCCCAAGGAGACGCTGGACAAGGTGCTCGCCGACAAGGCGATGCTGACCAAGATCCTCACCTACCACGTCACGCCCGACAGCCTGGCGCCCGCGGCGCTGGCCGGCAGCCACAAGACCCTGGAGGGCAGCGACCTCACGGTGGCCGGCTCCGGGCAGGACTTCACCGTCAACGGCAACGCCAAGGTGCTCTGCGGCAACGTCCACACGGCCAACGCGACCGTCTACATCGTCGACACCGTGCTGATGCCCGCCTCCTGAGCCCTTTCCCCGCACGCGCGCGAGCCCGGACCGTCGGTCGGTCCGGGCTCGCGCGCGTTCTCGGGTGCGCCGGCACGGGACGCGGACCGGGCCGTCCCGGCGGGCGGGACGGCCCGGGCGGGACTACTCGACGACGAGCTCCACCGGGATGTTGCCGCGGGTGGCCTTGGAGTAGGGGCAGACCTCGTGGGCCTGCTTGACCAGCAGCTGGCCGGTCTCGCCGGCGAGGCTGTCCGGCAGCTCGACCCGGAGCACCACCGCGAGGCCGAAGCCGGTCGCGTCCTTGCCGATGGAGACCTCGGCGGTGACCGAGACCTCGCTGACGTCGGCCCGCGCCTGGCGGGCGACCAGGCCGAGCGCGCTGGCGAAGCAGGCGGCGTAGCCGGCGGCGAAGAGCTGCTCGGGGTTGGTGCCCTGGCCGTTGCCGCCGAGCGCCGGCGGCATCGCCAGCGCGAGGTCCACCTGGCCGTCGGAGCTGACGGTGCGGCCCTCGCGGCCGTTGGCGGTGGCGACGGCGGTGTACAGCGCGTCCATCTGGCTGGTCCCTTCTCTCGTCGGCGACCGGTCCCGGCCGCCCCTCTGCGCTCAAGTAGAGCACGCAATTGAATTGCGCACAACTTAAGTGCGCGCGGCCCGGCTATCCTGGAGCCATGACCGACCTGTCCCGGGTGCCCGACGAGGAACTGCTCCGACTCGACCACCAGATCTGCTTCTCGCTGCACGCCGCCTCGCGCGCCTTCGGCGGCGTCTACCGCACGGTGCTCAAGGACCTCGACCTCACCTACCCCCAGTACCTGGTCATGCTGGTGCTCTGGGAGCACGGCGAGCTGCCGGTCAAGCGGATCGGCGAGCACCTGCGACTGGACTCCGGCACCCTCTCCCCGCTGCTCAAGCGGCTCGAAGCCACCGGCTACGTGCGGCGCGCCCGCAGCAGCGAGGACGAGCGCTCCGTCACCGTCCGGCCCACCGAGGCCGGCACGGCGCTGCGCGAGCGGGCCGTCTGCGTCCCGCGCCGGATCGTCGAGGCCAGCGACCTGACCCCCGCCGAGGCGGCGACCCTGCAGTCGCTGCTCGCCCGGGTCACCGGCTCGCTCGACCGGGCGACCCAGGACTTCGCCGCCGCCCCGCCGGAGCCGGGGCCTGCCACGGGGTGACCCGCCCGGCCCCGGCCCGCCGGCCGCGCGGCTCTCAGCCGCGCAGCAGCGCGCAGACGAAGTCCTCCTGGACGTCGCGGAGTTCGGCGAGCAGCGCGGCGTTGCTCCGCTCGCTCACCTGGGTGGTCACCGAGAAGGTCAGCGAGCGCCGCCCGTCCGGGGTGCCCACCGCCAGCTGGGTGTACCCGGCGGTGTTGCCGGTGTGCCCGTACACCACGCCGCAGCGGGTGCTGTAGCGGAAGATCGCCAGCCCGGCCTCGTTGCGCCCGGGCCCGGCGGGCTCGGAGGCCCCGTCGACGAAGGTCAGCTGCTGCGCCCGGACGGCGGGCGCGATCAGCCGGCCGCCCGCGTAGGCGCCGATGAAGGTGCCCAGGTCCTCGGGGGTGGACACGATGCCGCCGGAGGCCCAGCTCCCCGAGGCGCCGAACAGCGTGCTGACGTCCTCGGGTGCCTCCGGCGGCTGGACGGCGTAGCCGTGCAGGTAGGGCTCGGGCAGCCGGTACCCCTGCGGGAGGCTGGTCCGGCGCAGGCCGAGCGGCTGCTGGACGACCGTGCGGAGCAGGTCCTCGTAGCGCTCGCCGGAGGCGGCCTCGGCCATCAGCGCGACGGCGATGTTGTCGGAGTTGGAGTAGCGGTACGCGCTGCCGGGGGTGAAGTTCAGCGGCTGGTCGGCGACGAAGTCCAGCAGGCAGCGGGAGTCGAAGCGGTGGTGCGGGTCCGCCCCCAGGATCTCCCGGAAGGCCGGGGCGTCGCTGTAGTCCGGCAGGCCGCTGGTGTGGTTGAGCAACTGGCGCAGCGTCACCGCGCCCCAGGCCGCCGGCAGGTCGGGGAGCCGCTCGGCGAGGGTGTCGTCCAGGCCGAGCAGGCCCTGGTCCACCAGACCGAGCGCGACCGCGCCGCTGAAGGCCTTGGCGGCGCTGGCGATCCGCATGTGGTCGGTGATCCGGGGCGGGCGGGCGGTGCCCACCTCGGCCACACCGGAGCGCAGCACCTCGGTGCGCCCGCCGCGCCGGAGCACCGCGATCACCCCGGGCGGGCCGCCGGCCGTGGCGACCAGCTCGTCCAGGCGCCGCTGCAGCGGCCCTTCACCCTGCGGCGGGCGGGCCTGTGCGGGCGCCGGGGCCAGGCCCGTCAGGGCGGTGGCGGCCAGCAGCGCGAGCAGCGGACGGGACCACGGACGGGGGTGCGGACCGGGGTGCGGCATGAGCGGCTCCTGCGGGGGCGGCCCGCCGGCTGGGCGCGACGGGCGGACGGGCGGACGGATCCCGGCCCACCGCATCACCCCGGGCGCACCGGCGTCCCGCGGCCCGGCCGCCGCCGTCACCCGACCGGGTCACCGCCGCACCGGCCGACCGGAGCAGCACGGGAGGAGCGGCGGCGGGCCCGGCCCGCCCGGCGGCGTTCGGGGCGCGGAACGCGGCGGGCCTCCGGGTCGCGGGTGGGGACCCGCGACCCGGAGGCCCTGGTGGCGCCGGGGTGCCGCCGCCGTGGTGGCTACGGGGCCGTGGTGTTCGGGGTCCCGTTGATGACGAACTGCGAGCCGGGCTCGACCAGCACGTTGCCCTGGGCCGAGTTGGTGATGGTCACGTTGGTGAGCGTGGCGGAGCCACGCGCGCCCCCGTGGGCCAGGATGCCCGAGCCGTTGACGGACTTGTCGATCCGTACGTTGCTGACCTGGACGTTCGGGGTCGCCCCGCCGCCGGTCTTGAACTGGATGCCGTCGTAGGTGGAGTCACTGATGTCGGTGTCGCGGATGGTGACGCCGGGGATGTCCTGCGAGGAGGCGAACAGGGTGATGGCCCCGAACTCCTGCTGCTCGCCCCAGAAGGCGCCGCCGGTGCGGTACAGGGCGTTGTTGGCGATCAGCGTCTGCCCGGAGAAGGGCAGCGGGTCGTGGTCGGTCGCGAGCATGATGCCCGGGTAGTTCATCGTGTCGGAGACGATGTTGTTCTCGATGGTGTTGCCGTAACCGCCGTACACCGCGATGCCGTTGGCGCGCCAGGGCAGCTGGACGGTGTTGTTGCGGAAGTGGTTGTCGTGGCCGATGTCGACCGACTGGTCCTTCACGGCCTTGTTGGACCAGACGGCGAGCGAGTCGTCGCCGGTGTTGCGGAAGGAGGAGTTGAAGACGGTCGAGTTGCGGGTGCTGTTGGCGAAGTTGATGCCGTCGGCGTAGGTGTTGCGGATGCGCATCCCGCTGAACTCGAGGCCGTCGCCCGGCCCCCACAGCGCGGGGATGTTGTCGTAGTCGCGGCCGACCCAGACGGCGACGTTGGCGTGCTCGATCCAGACGTTGCTGATCTTGGTGTTCTTGCCGAACCGGCCGTTGAGGCCGACGCCGCCCTCGGCGTTGCCGTCACCGCCGCGGATGGTGCCCGAGCCGAAGATCGCGATGTCCGAGATCTGGGTGTTGTCGTCGATGTCGAAGCCGAAGTTGCCCTCGTGCGGGTGGTTGATGCCGCCCGCGTCCTGCGGCGCCGTCAGCGTGTAGAGCTGGGTGTGCCACATGCCCGCGCCGCGGATCGTCACGTTGCTGATGCCGACCTGGTTGTACTGGCCACGGTTCAGCGGGTCGTCGGTCAGGATCTTCTGCTCCTGCCGCCACTGGCCGGCGGGGATCCAGACGCAGCCGATCTCGCCCTTCTGGTCGGCCGTCACGGCCCGCTGGATGGCGTCCGTGTCGTCGATGCCGTCGTTGGGCACGGCGCCGTACGCGGTGATCGAGGTGCACCCGGCCGGCTGGGCGAGGGCCGGGGCGACCTGCTCCAGGTCGACCAGGTCGATGATGTAGTAGGCGGCGCTGTCCCCGGCGTCCCGCTGGAGGCGGAACTTGGTGCCCGGCGGGTACGACTGCGGCAGCAGGGCGTTGGACTCGTCGAACAGGCGGCGGGCGTCGCCGCCCGGCGTGTTGGTGAGGCCCTCGGGACTGTCGGTGCTGCCGTACAGCCAGCTGTGCTTGGAGGACAGCGTCAGCTTCCGGTCGAAGGTGCCGTTGACGTAGAGACTGATCGTCGCCGACTGGCCGCCGCCGTTCGCCGCGTCCGGGATCGAGTTCCGCACGACGATCGAGTTCGCGGCGTTGGCGGAGGTGAACTCCACGTACTGACCGGAGGAGTTGAGCTGCACCGACCGGCGGCCGGAGGACTCGGTGGCGAAGTTGGTGTGGCTGAACGTCCGCTTCTGGTCCGACTGCAGCAGGACGCCGTTGTACTGGGCGTCCTCGGCCTCGTACTCGGTGTACGGCAGCGCGGCGCCGCGGCCGACCACGACCGAACGGGCGAACACGTTGTTGTTCTCGTTGGTCTCGGCGACGACACCCGTCGCGTCCGCGGTGGCGGTGAGCGTGGCCCCGCCGCTGGTGGCGGTCCAGGTGCCGGTGATCGGCACCTGCGCGGTCGCGCCGGCGGCGATGGCGCCCGTGCTGCCGTTCAGCGTGGTGGTGCCCACGGCCAGACGGGTGACCGTGCCGGCGGCGACGGCGGTGGTGCCGCGGTTCTGCACCGCGACGGTGAAGCCGACGGACGCGCCCACGGGCGGGGAGGACGGGTTGGTGGTGATGCCGGTGACCGTCAGGTCGGGGCCGGGGCTCTGCGTGACGACGAGCTTCGCCGACGCCGTCCGGCTGTTGTTGCTGTTGTCCTGCTCGGGCACGGTGTCGGCGGGGTCGACCACGGCCGAGACGGTGTAGCTGCCCTGCGGACGCTTGCCGACCGCGACCGGGACGGTGGTCGAGGCACCCGCGGCCAGTGCGCCCACCGGGCCCGAGCCGGCCACGACGCCCTCGATGCTGACGCTGGCCGTGGTCGCCGGGGAGGCGGCCGTACCGGCGTTGCGCACCGTCGCGTTGACCGTCACGGCGTCCGCCTCGGAGGGCGCCGCGGGGGTCCAGGCCAGGTCGGTGACGGTGAGGTCGGGGTTGGGGGCAGCGGTGCCCACCACCTGGAGCTCGGCGACCTGCGCGCCGGGGGCACCGGTGTTGGAGAAGAACGTCAGCTGGACGTCGGAGTACCGGCCGGTCACCGGGATCGTCACGGTGTTCTGGTTGGCCGACGGGCCGAAGGCGTAGTCGGCCCGCGCCTTCAGCTGGGTGAAGCCGGTCGCCGACTGCTCGCGGCCGGCGACCTGGACGGCCTGCGTCCTGGGCCCCCAGGCGCCGTCGGGGTTCAGCTTGACCACCACGGCCTGGAGGTCCGCGTTGGAGCCGAGCTTCACCGTCAGGGTCGACGGGAAGCCGGCGGACTCCCAGTAGGTGGCGGTGCTGTCGTCGACGGCGTTGGCGGCGGTGTAGCTCTGGGTCGTCGAGGACGCCTCGATCGGCTTGTTCCGCGCGAGGTTGGTGCCGTTCGCCGGCGGGTCGACGGGCGGGACGACCGGACCGCCGTGGCCGTAGACCTCCAGTTCGGAGATCTGCGCCGCGTTCCACCCGGTGTTGCCGGTGACCTGCACGCGGACGTACCGGACGGCGGCGGCCGTGAAGGTGATGGCGACGGTGTTCGCCCCGGACGGGTCGAACAGCCGGCCCGCGGCGGTGGCCAGCGTGCCGAAGGCGGTGCCGTCGGCGCTGCCGAGCACGCTCAGCGTCTCGGTGCGGGCGCCCCAGGACGACGGCAGCTTCAGCGCCACCTCGTCGACACTGACGCTGCTGCCGAGGTCGACCTGCACCCACTGGGGGAACGAGCCGGTCGGGCCCTCCCAGTAGGAGGCCTGGCTGCCGTCGGTGACGTTGCCGGCCGGGTAACCGCCGTTGGTGCCACCGGCGGTGGCGGGCTTGCCGAGGGCGAGGTCGGGGCCGTCCGCGGCATGGGCGGCGGCCATGGGCGTCAGTCCGACGGCGACCAGGCCGGCCACCACCGCACCGGTGATCAGGCGCCGGCCCTGGTGTGTCCATCTCATCGTGTAGGTGTCCTCGGGTTCGGGTCCGGGGCGGCCGGGCGCGACCCGTCACCGGCCGACCGCCGCGACTGCTGCGACCGGGAGGAGCCGGGTGACGGGGCGCACGGGTCGGTGCACCGGTACGACAGGGGTGGGGGGACCCCGCCGGCCGCCTGACACGGGTTCGGCAAGGAGTGACAATGCGAGGCAAGGTTTTTGCAGCTCTTGGTCAATCATTTGCACTGTCAGGGTGACAGGTTTCTATCAAGTGCTCACGTTGTCAACGGTTCTGACCCGACGGATGACGACGCCGCCACATTCCCCCAGGTCGCAGCCCTGGACAGGTGCCGCGGACGGCGGGCCGGGCCAGGAGCCCGCCGATCGGTCCCCGCGCCCACCGGACGGCCAGGGCGGCCCCCGACCCCCGGGGCCCGGGGGGCCGGCCCGGGCCCCGCCCACCCCGCCGTTCACCCTTTCGGGCGAGACCTCTGGCGGGGGCCGGCGGCGGCCCGGACGATGGGAGCCGACGCCCCCGCACCGCCCCACGCCCCGCCGCCGGCCCGGTCCCGCCGCCGGCCGGGCGCCCCGGATCCGGCTGCCGTCGGCCCTGCGGAAGGAGACCGATGCCCCAGTCCACCGACCCGGACGGCGGATTCCGGCACCGCGTCGCCGGATTCGTCCCGGGCCTCGGTGTGCTCCGCTCCTACCGGCGCGGCTGGCTGCGCGGGGACCTGCTGGCCGGCGTCACCGTCGCGGCCTACCTGGTGCCCCAGGTGATGGCGTACGCCAGCGTCGCGGGGCTGCAACCGGTCGCCGGGCTCTGGGCGATCCTGCCCGCGCTCGCCGTCTACGCCTTCCTCGGCTCGTCCCGGCTGCTGTCGGTCGGCCCGGAGTCGACCACCGCGCTGATGACGGCCGGGGTGGTGGGACCGCTGGCCGCGGGGAACCCGGACCGCTACGCCGTCCTCACCGCGGCGCTCGCCGTCGTGGTCGGGCTGCTGTTCCTGCTGGCCCGGATCGCCCGGCTGGGGTTCGTCGCCGACCTGCTCTCCCAGCCCGTCCTGATCGGCTACCTGGCCGGCGTCGCCCTGATCATGGCGGTGGACCAGCTGACGAAGATCACCGGGGTCGAGACCGAGGGCTCGGGCTTCTTCCCGCAGCTGATCTCCTTCTTCCGGAACCTCTCCGAGGCCGACGCCCCGACCGTGCTGCTCAGCGCGGCGACCCTGCTCTTCCTCTTCCTTGCGGCCGCGGTCCTGCCGCGCGGGGTCCCGGTCACGCTGCTCGCGCTGGTCCTGGGCACCCTGGTGGTCGCGCTGTTCGACCTGGAGTCGCGGGGCATCGCGGTGATCGGGGACATCCCGACCGGGCTCCCCCGGCCGTCCTTCCCGTCCCTGGACGACTTCCGGGAGCTGGTGCTGCCCGCGCTCGGCGTGCTCCTGGTGGGTTACACCGACGTGATCCTGACGGCCCGGGCCTTCGAGTCCCGGGGCAGCGGCGAGCGCCTGGACGCCAACCAGGAGCTGCTGGCGCTGGGCGTGGTCAACCTCGGCGCCGGGATGTTCCACGGCTTCCCGGTGAGCAGCAGCGCCAGCCGGACCACGCTGGCGAAGTCGGCCGGCGGGCACACCCAGGCGTACGGGCTCACCGCGGGCGTCCTGGTGGTCGGCGTGCTGCTGTTCCTCGGGCCGGCGCTCGCCCTCACACCGTCGGCCGTGCTGGGGTGCCTGGTCGTCTACGCCGCCGTCCGGATGATCGACATCGCCGGGTTCCGGCGGCTCTCCTCGTTCCGGCGCCGGGAGCTGCTGCTGGCCGTCGGCTGCCTGATCGGCGTGCTGGCGCTGGACATCCTCTACGGGGTGCTGGTGGCCGTGGGCCTGTCGGTGGCCGAGCTGCTGACCCGGGTGGCCCGGCCGCACGACGCGGTGCTGGGCCTGGTGCCGGGGGTGGCGGGCATGCACGACATCGACGACTACCCCGAGGCCCGGACCGTCCCCGGGCTGGTGATCTACCGCTACGACTCGCCGCTGTTCTTCGCCAACGCCGAGGACTTCCGCCGGCGGGCGCTGGCGGTGCTGGCCGAACAGCCCGGCCCGGTGCGCTGGTTCGTCCTCAACACCGAGGCCAACGTCGAGGTGGACATCACGGCGCTGGACTCGCTGGAGGCGCTGCGGGACGAACTGGTGGCCGGCGGCTGCGTGTTCGCCCTGGCCCGGGTCAAGCAGGACCTGCGGGCGGAACTGGACGCGTACGGGCTGACCCGGTCGATCGGCGCGGACCGGATCTTCCCCACGCTGCCCGCGGCGGTGGCCGCGTACCGCGCCTGGAGCGGGGCGGGCGACGATGAAGCGGGCTAGGGGCTGTCCGACCGTTCCCGCCGGGCGCGCGACGCCGGGCCCCGCGGGCCGAGTTGCGGGGCCGGGCCCGGGCCCGCAGGCTCGGATCCAGACCCGGGCAAGGGGCTCCGCCGCACGACGGGCGGCCCGTGGCGGAGCCCGGCCGCCCCGGGCACGAACGGCTGCGGCCGCACCGGGCACGAACGGCTGCGAGGGCTGCGGCGGCCCCGCCCGCGCACGTCAGGAAGGCTGGTCCCGGATGGCAGGCAAACAGGCCCGGCGGATCGCGAAGTTCATCGAGCCGCTGCGGGTGGAACCCGGCTCCCGGGTGGACCTGAGCGACTTCGACCCCCGCTACAAGGCCGGGATGAAGAAGCGGGACGGCGTCCGGCTGCTGGAGAGCGGCGTGGAGCTGCTGGCCGAGTACCAGGCCCGGCTGGCCGCCCAGGACACCTACGGCGTCCTGTTCTGCCTTCAGGCGATGGACGCCGGGGGCAAGGACGGCACCATCCGGCACGTCATGAGCGGGGTGAATCCGCAGGGGGTGCACGTCAGCAGCTTCAAGGTGCCCTCCACCGAGGAGCTCGACCACGACTACCTCTGGCGGTACGCGCGCCGGCTGCCGGCCCGCGGGGACATCGCGATCTTCAACCGCTCGCACTACGAGGAGGTCCTCGTGGTGCGGGTGCACCCGGAGGTGCTGGACCGTCAGCGGATCCCGGACGCCGCCCACGGGTCCGCCCTCTGGGACCGCCGCTACCGGGAGATCAACGACTGGGAGCGCCACCTCACCGACAACGGCTTCAAGGTGGTGAAGGTCTTCCTGAACCTCTCCAAGGAGGAGCAGCGCACCCGGTTCCTGAAGCGGATCGACCTCCCGGAGAAGAACTGGAAGTTCTCCGGCGCCGACGTCCGCGAGCGCAAGTACTGGGACGACTACCAGGAGGCCTTCTCCGAGATGCTCTCGGCCACCAGCACCCCGTGGGCGCCCTGGTACGTGGTGCCGGCGGACCGGAAGTGGTTCGCGCGCATCTGCGCGGCGGCCGTGCTCGCCCACACCCTGATCGAGATCGACCCCCGGTACCCGGTGGTCGACGAGGAGGCGCGCCAGGACCTGCTGGCCGCCAAGCGCCGGCTGAAGAAGGAGGCCCCGAAGGGCGCGCCCGCCGACCCGTACGCGGCCCGGCACGACCTGGGCTGACGTCGGGGGCGGTGCGCGGGGGCGATCGGCGGGCGGGGGACGGCGGTGGCGGACGGAGCGGGATCGGCGGGCGGGCGGCGGCAGGGAAACCTGGGGAACGGAGACAGCGGAGATGGCAGTCGAAGCAGGCCCGACCGGGCCGCAGCAGGGCGAGCGGCCGGACTGGTACGCACGCTCCCCCGAGGACGTCGCGCACCTGCTGGGGGTCGACCCGGAGACCGGCCTCACGGGCGCCCGGGTGGCCGAGCGGCGGGCGGCCCACGGCCCCAACGCCCTGCCCGAGGAGCAGCCCCGGCCGGCGCTGCTGCGCTTCCTGGACCAGTACCGCAGCTACATGCAGATCATCCTGGTGGCGGCGGCCGTGGTGTCGTTCGCCATCGCGCAGTGGAGCACCGCGATCCTGCTGGTCGCGCTGACCCTGCTGAACGCGGTGGTCGGCCTGCGGCAGGAGGGCAAGGCCGCCAGCGCGATGAACGCGCTGAAGTCGATGATGAAGAACACCGCCCGGGTCCGCCGCGACGGCGCCGAGTCGGAGATCCCGGCCGAGGAGCTGGTACCGGGCGACGTCGTGCTGGTCACGGCCGGGGACCAGGTGCCGGCCGACGGGCGGATCGTCCGGGCCAGTGCCCTGCAGATCGACGAGTCGGCGCTGACCGGCGAGAGCACCCCCGCCGGCAAGGACACCGCGGTGCCGCCCGGCGCGAAGCTCGGGCCGGGCGACCAGACGGACATGGCGTTCATGAACACCCCGGTCACCCACGGCAGCGGGGTGCTGATCGTCACCGGCACCGGCGCGGACACCGAACTCGGCCGGATCTCCGGCATGCTGTCCGCCACCGCGAAGGAGGAGTCGCCGCTCACCCGGGAGCTGAACAACCTGACCCTGTGGATCGCGGGCGCGGCCGGCCTGACGATGATCGTGATGTTCGCCCTGGGCCGCAGCCGCGGCCAGGCCTGGGACACGCTGTTCATCGCGGCGGTCTCGCTGGCCATCGCGGCGATCCCGGAGGCGCTGCCGACCGTGACCCAGGTGATCCTCTCGGTGGGCAGCCTCAACCTGGCCGAGCGGAACGCGATCGTCAAGGAACTGCCGTCGGTGGAGACGCTGGGCTTCACCTCGGCGATCAACTCCGACAAGACCGGCACCCTGACGATGAACCAGGTGACGGTGGTGGAGGTGATCAGCCCGACCGACCGGTACACCGTCTCGGGCACCGGCTACGGCCTGGACGGGCGGATCCACCACGCGGCGGGCTCCGCCGCGGGCATCGAGGACAGCATCCTGCCCTTCCTGGTGGCCGGCGACGCCACCCTGGTCGACGGCACGGTGGTCGGCGACCCGACCGAGGGCGCGCTGCTCGTGCTGGGCCACAAGGCCGGGCTGGACGTGGAGGGCACCCGCGGGCGGATGCCGCGGCTCGCCACCCTGCCGTTCGACCCGGGCTACAAGCTGATGGCCACCTTCCACTCCGCGAAGGACGACGCGGGCCGTCCGGTGGTGCGCTGCTTCGTCAAGGGCGCGGCGCCCGCCGTCATGTCCCGCGCCGTCAGCGCGCTGGCGGCCGGCGAGACCGTCCCCTGGGAGGGCGAGCTGAGCCGTCGGGCCCAGGAGCAGGTGGAGCGGATGGGCGGCGAGGGCCGCCGGGTGATGGCGGCGGCCGCCCGCGACCTCGATCCCGCCGACTTCGACCCGGAGGGCGACCTGCTCGCCCTGGTCACCGGGCTGCGGATGACCGGCCTGGTGGGCATGGTCGACCCGCCCCGGGCCGAGTCCAAGGCCGCCGTGGCCAGTGCCCAGGACGCCCACATCAGGGTGCGGATGGTCACCGGTGACGACGTCACCACCGGCGCCGCGATCGCCCGGCAGCTCGGGATCCCCGGCGAGGCCGTGCTGGGCGCCGACTTCGCCGCCTGGCCGGAGCAGGAGCAGCGGGCGCGGATCGAGGGCATCGGGGTGGTGGGGCGGGTCGCGCCGGAGCACAAGGTGCTGCTCGCCGACACGCTGAAGAAGAACGGCGAGGTGGTGGCGATGACCGGGGACGGCGTCAACGACGCACCGGCCATCAAGGCCGCCGACATCGGCATCGCCATGGGCAGCGGTACCGACGTGGCGAAGAACGCCGCCCGGATGATCCTCTCCGACGACAACTTCGCCACCATCGTGTTCGCGGTGAAGGAGGGCCGCAAGCTCTACGACAACCTCACCAAGTACGTCCGGTTCGTCCTGCTGCTGCTGGTCACCTTCGTGCTGACCTTCCTCGGCGCCACGCTCTTCAACATCGCCGCCGGGGAGCCCTTCCCGCCGCCGCAGGTGCTCTGGATCCACTTCGTGGTGAACGCCCCGTTCGGCTTCGCGCTCGGCTTCGACCAGGAGAGCCCGGGACTGATGCGGCGCACGCCGCGGCCGCGCGGCGAGTCGGTGCTGACCCGGCCGCTGCTGACCACCGTCGGCCTGGCCGGCCTGGCGCTGACCGTCCTGCTGCTGGCGCTGATCAAACTCGGCGAGAACCACTTCGGCAGCGTGCACGTCGGCAGTTCGATGGCGTTCACCGCCTTCGCCCTCTGCCTGATCGTGGCAGCGTTCGAGTGCCGCAGCGAGACGGAGTCGGCGCTGCGGACGACGACCTTCGACAGCAAGCAGATGAACCTGGCGGCGCTGTCGGAGTTCCTGCTCGCCGTGCTGGTGACGCAGCTGGACGGGTTCCGGCGGATCCTCGGCACGGCGGAGATCAACCTCCGCCAGTTCGGGTGGGCGCTGCTCGCGGCGGTGGTCTTCCTGGCGCTGTGGGAGCTCGGCAAGGCGCTGGCCCGCCGGGGGCGGACCGCCGCGGTGTGAGCCGCCCGCCCTCGCCCGGGGGCGGATTCCGCGCGGCGGGGCCGCCACCGCCGCCCTGCGGCCTATCATCGGACGATCCGCCCGGTCCGCCGTGAGAGGACGCCCGCCGTGACGATCAGTGACTCCCTGACGGTCGACCAGGCCGTCGACCGGATGCGGGCCCTGCGGGACGTGCTCCCCGCCACGGACGGCGTCGCCGTCTTCAACCGCATGTACCTGACCGTCACCGAGCTGGTCCGCGACCGCCTGACGGCCGGGTACTTCGAGGACCCGGCGGCCATGGCCGCCCTCGACGCCCTGTTCGCCGGCCGCTACCTGCGGGCGGTCGACGCGGCCGCCGCCGGTACCCGCCCGCCCGCCTGCTGGCGGCCGCTCTTCGAGCTGCGCGGGCACCCGGGGATCCACCCGCTGCAGTTCGCGTTGGCCGGGATGAACGCCCACATCGAGCACGACCTCCCGCTCGCCGTCCTGGACACCTGCCGCGCGCTCGGCCGCCGGCCGGCCGAGCTGGCCGCCGACTACCGGCGGATCAACGACCTGCTGGCGCAGGTGGAGGACGAGGTCCGGGACTCGCTGCTGCCCGGCCCGGACGAGCTGCCGCTCGCCGACCCGCTGCTGCACGTGATCGGCGTCTGGAGCATCGACCGGGCCCGCGAGGCCGCCTGGGCGAGCGTGCTGGCGCTCTGGGAGCTGCGGCCGGTGCCGTTCGCCTACGCGGCGGTGAGCTCCGCGCTGGACGGCTCGGTGGGGATGGTCTGCCGGGCGCTGCTCACCCCGCTCGACGGGCGGACGCGGGCCGGCCGGCCCCCCGCCGTGGGGAGCCGGCCGGCCGGTTGAACGTTCCGCCCGCCCCGGACGGCCCGTCCGCCTGCCGGGGGCCGGGCCGTCCGGTCGCGGAGGATCAGGCCCAGCTGGAGTGCAGCGGCTTGCCCTCGGCGTAGCCGGCCGCGCTCTGGATGCCGACCACGGCCTTCTGGTGGAACTCCTCCAGGCTGTTGGCGCCCGCGTAGGTGCAGGAGCTGCGCACGCCCGCGACGATCGAGTCGATCAGGTCCTCGACGCCCGGACGGGCCGGGTCGAGGAACATCCGCGAGGTGGAGATGCCCTCCTCGAAGAGCGCCTTGCGGGCGCGGTCGTAGGCCGACTCCTCCGAGGTCCGGTTGCGCACGGCGCGCGCCGAGGCCATCCCGAAGCTCTCCTTGTACTGGCGGCCGTCCGCGGTGGTCTGCAGGTCGCCGGGCGACTCGTAGGTACCGGCGAACCAGGAACCGACCATCACGTTGGAGGCGCCGGCGGCCAGCGCCATCGCCACGTCACGCGGGTGGCGGACACCGCCGTCCGCCCAGACGTGCTTGCCCAGGCGGCGGGCCTCGGCGGCGCACTCCAGCACGGCGGAGAACTGCGGCCGGCCCACGCCGGTCATCATCCGGGTGGTGCACATGGCGCCGGGGCCGACACCGACCTTGAGGATGTCCGCGCCGGCCTCCACCAGGTCGCGGACGCCCGCGGCGGAGACCACGTTGCCGGCCACGATCGGGATCTGCGGGTCCAGCCCGCGGACCGCGCGCAGCGCGCTGATCATCGACTCCTGGTGGCCGTGCGCGGTGTCGACGATCAGCACGTCGGCGCCGGCCTCGATCAGGGCCTTGGCCTTGCCCGCGACATCGCCGTTGATACCGACGGTGGCGGCCACCCGGAGCCTGCCGGCGGCGTCCACGGCCGGGGTGTAGAGGGTGGCGCGCAGGGCGTTCTTGCGGGTCAGGATGCCGACCAGGCGGCCGTCCGCGTCGACCACGGGGGCGAGCTTGCGGTGGCCCTCGTTGAGCTTCTCGAACGCGGCGCGGGGGTCGATGCCGTCCTCCAGCAGCAGCAGATCACGGGACATGACCTCGCTCAGGCTGGTGAAGCGGTCCACGCCGTGGCAGTCGGAGTCGGTGACCACGCCGACCGGCTTGCCGTCCTCGACCACGACCAGCGCGTTGTGGGCGCGCTTGGGCAACAGGGAGAGCGCGTCGGCCACGGTCGCGCCGGGCTCCAGGGTGATCGCGGTGTCGTGCACCAGGTGGCGCTGCTTGACCCAGCCGATGACGTCGGCGATGACCTCGGTCGGGATGTCCTGCGGGATCGCGACCAGCCCGCCGCGGCGGGCCACCGTCTCGGCCATCCGGCGCCCGGCGATGGCGGTCATGTTGGCGACGACCAGCGGGATGGTGGTGCCCGTCCCGTCGTTCGAGGACAGGTCGACACCCTGCCGGGAGCCCACGGCGGAGCGGCTGGGGACCATGAACACGTCGTCGTACGTGAGGTCGTACGGCACCGAATTGCGGTCGTCGTAGCTGCCGGTCTGGGGGTTCAAGAAGCGCATGAAGAAGGCTCTCTGGCTTTGGGAGGGTACACCTCGGGTGCGGTAAGGGCCGGCCGGCCGAGCGCACTCGGGCGCCCCGCACCCAACCGTCAATAGTTGCCGATACCCCGTACGAACGCCAGTTCACACGTCATTCCTGAAGATCCGCACAAGCCCCCGCCCGGCGCCGCCGTTCCGCATTGGAGGAACCTACGAATGGCATGCCCCGAAAATGGCCGGACGCCAGGTCAGGCCCTCTGCTAGGGTCGCCGGGCCGGCCGCGGGACTCCGGCGCGACTTCCGGAATATGCCTTGCAACGCAATAGTTCGCAGTTCGCGCCCCCATTCCCCGGCCGGCCTCCGCACCGAAACAGGGGGACGGTCACCGATGGCCACCGAGGAATCCTTCGGCGACCTCGTCGCCGCCGACGACGTCCTGCTCTTCGTGAACGCCGCGATCACCGCGACCGGGCAGCGCGAATTCCACTCCGAGGCCGGCGAGCAGCGCCTCTCGCTGGACTTCCTGCACTCCTACATCCTCGGCAACTACCGCGACCTGTACGCGGCGGTGCTCGCCCTGGACGTCAACGACCACAACGCCGCCCTGATCGTCCGGGGCCTGCTGGCCACCGCCGGCGAGGCCACCGCCGCGCAGCGCCGCTCGGAGGGCCGACTGATCGCGCGCCGGCTCGCCCTGCTCCCGCCGCAGCGGGTCTACCGGCTGATCCGCGACCTGCGCCGGGCCAAGGTCAACAACCGGCGCACCCGGGCGATCCTCCGCGACTGGCTCGCCGCCCGGCCCGACCCCGCCCTGGACGCGGTCAAGTACCGCGCCGGGCTCAAGCTCGCCCTGCGGCACACCCACCTCGCCCCGCCCGGCGAGGAGCTCGGCGACTTCCTGTTCCGGCCGGCCCGGCAGCGCGCGTTCGCGACCCCGCTGCTGGACAGCTGGCGCCGCGCCCACTACCAGCAGTCCGCCCTCTACGAACTGCCCCACAGCGTCGCCGAGGGCTTCGCCGCCAAGCACGGCATCACCCGCGGCGCCTACCTGGAGAAGATCGCGCCGCGGATGACCCGGCGGGAGCAGCTGCGCCTCCAGGAGTCCGGCCGGCGGCACGGGGCCGAGGCCGTCCGGGCCGACCTCGGCCGGATGCCGCTGACCCGGCTCGCCGGCTACGTCCTCGGCCTGGCGACGGCCGACCGGGTGCGGCGCCGGACCGAACTCACCGAGGCCCTGCGCACCGCCGCCCGGCGGGCCGCCGGCCCCCACCGGGGCAGCTGGGGGCGGGTCGCCGCCGTGCTGGACGACAGCTTCTCCGCCACCGGCTCCGGCCAGAAGCGCCGCCGCCCGCTGACGGCCGCGCTGGCCTGCCACTTCCTGCTGGAGGCGCTCGCCGCCGAGTACACCCCGCTGTGGACCTCCGGCCGCACCGACGTCCTGCTCGTCCACCCGCTCGGGCCGACCCCGCTCGGTCTGCGGATCGTGGACGCGCTGGACACCGCGCCCGACCGCCTGCTGATCGTCTCCGACGGCTGGGACAACGCGCCGCCGGGCCTCGCCGCCGAAGTGCTGCGGATCTGGCGCACCCGGCTCGACCCCGCGGGCCGGACCAGCATCGTCCACCTGAACCCGGTCTACGACGCCGATGACTTCGACGTCCGCCGGCTGGCCCCGACCGTGCCCACGGCCGGCCTGCGCGACGCGGAGGACCTGCCCACCCTGGTCGGGCTGGCCCGCTTCGCCGAGGGGCGCACCGGCCTGCCCGAGCTGACCGCCTACCTGGACGAGCGGACCCGCGCCTTCCTGGACGCGGCCCCGCCCGCCGGCCCGACCGTCCCCACCCCCGCACCCGCACCCGCACCCGCACCCGCACCCGCCCAGGAGCCGCTCCCCCGGCCCGTCCCCGAGGACGCCCGATGAACCCCCAGGTGACGACCGCGCTGGACCTCACCGGCCTGCGGACCGGGCCCTCCCAGCTCTGGGGCGCCGTCCGGCTGGTCCCGCTGCTGCGGGACCAGCCGGTCGCCGGCCTGCGCCTGCACCGGCGCGCGCTGGGCGAGGAGCACGGCGTCGTCCAGGTCGACCCGCGCACCACCTACCACTCCTACCTCCCGCACGCCTTCGTCGCCGACCGGACCGGCGACGGCACCCCGGTGGCCACCTACGGGACCCACCTCACCGACGGCGGCCCGGCCGAACGGCCGCCCACGAGCGTCCCGCTGCGGTTCCACCACCGGCTCGCCAAGCGCGAGGGCCGCGCCCGGGTGCGCTTCCTGCCCCAGCACCTCGCCCTGGAGGGGTACCTCAGCCTGCACTTCGGCGGCCCGTCGGTGCTCTGGGAGGAATGGTCGCAGCGGGCCGTCCGGCAGGGCCTCTCCCCCCGCGCCGAGGAGGCCTGGACGGGCGCGCGGGTCCGCGGCCTGGGGGACGCGCTACGGCTGTTCGAGATCCACCCCGGGCAGTGCGGCCTGCTGCTGTACCTAGGGGACGCGCTGGCCGCGGCCTTCGCCGTCCCGCACCCCGAGGACTACCGGGCCCTGCACCCCACCCTCGTCCAGGACCTCTACGGCGAACAGGTCCACCACTACGCCACCCTGATGCCGCCGCTGCCCGACTTCCGCGCCCGGATCGCGGGCACCGGCATCCGCTCGGTCGCCGACCTGCGGGCGGCGGCCCGGGGCCAGGAGGAGGAGTGGGCCGGGTTCCACGACTCCACCATGGCGGCCGGCCTGCTCGGCCCGGCCTACACCTTCCGCACCGTCCGCCGGCTCGGCCCCTTCACGCTCAGCCGCTTCCTGCCCGGCTTCCGCCGGCGGGAGGAGAACCACATCGGCGAGACCATCACCGACGAGGCCGGGCGGACGGCCTACCTGAAGACCTTCCGGCTGTCCGAGAAGCAGGTCCGCCGCGGCCACCTGCTCGACCGGCTGGCCGGGCACGACTGGCACCTGGCCCGGACGGCGGCCGACCTCGGCATCGACGAGGCGCAGCTCGGCCTGCGACTGGAGTCGGCGGGCTTCGGCGCCCTGCTGCGCCAGGACGTCCTGGACGGCTACCGCCGGCAGGCCCGGGCGGCAGAGGTGCGCTGAGCACCCGGCCGGGCCCGTCCGGGCTGCCGCCTACCATGGCCACTGATCGATCGTCAAAGGGGGATGACCGTGCAGTACCTGCCCTGGGACCAGCTGACGGCCTACCGCGCCCGGGTCCGCGGCTGCCTGCTCGGCGGGGCGATCGGGGACGCCCTCGGCTTCCCGGTCGAAGGGCTCGCCATGCCGGGGATCGAGGCCCGGTACGGGGAGACCGGCATCACCGGGCTGGTGCCCGACCGCGACGGCGTGACCGGCCGGATCAGCGACGACACCCAGATGACCCTCTTCACCGCCGAGGGCCGGCTGCGCGGCTACGCCCGGGCCATGTCCAGGGGCATCGGCGGGGCGGAGGTCGTCCTGGTGCAGCAGGCGTACCTGCGCTGGCAGGAGACCCAGGACCACGAGGATCCGCCGCCCCGGTACGACCTCCGGCACCGGAGCGGCCGGCTGCGGGAGGAACGCTGGCTGTACGCCCGGCGCGCGCCCGGGCTGGCCTGCCGCTCCGGCCTGCGCCAGAACCACGTCCCGGACGCGCGAAGCGCGATCGACGGCAGGCCGGGGCCGGTCAACCCGGACTCGAAGGGGTGCGGCACGGTGATGCGCTCGGCCCCCTTCGGTTTCACCGACGAGGGCCCGACGGCCTCCTTCGAACTCGCCGCCCGCTGCGCGCAGATCACCCACGGCCACCCGACCGGCTACTACGCGGCCGGCGCCTTCGCCGCGATGATCAGCCACCTGCTGACCGGGGAGGGGCTGGAGTCAGCCGTCCTCAGGAGCATGGAACTTCTCGCCCGCTACCCCGGCCACGAGGAGACCACCGGCGCCCTGCGCAGGGCCGTCGACCTCGCCCGCGGCGGGCCGGCCTCCCCCCTGGCGGTGGAGAGCCTCGGCGGCGGCTGGATCGCCGAGGAGGCCCTGGCCATCGCCGTGTACGCGGCCCTGGCCCGCACCGACCGCTGGAAGAACCGCACCCCGATCGAGTCGGCGTTCCTGACCGCCGTCAACCACTCCGGCGACAGCGACTCCACCGGCTCGATCTGCGGCAACCTGCTGGGCGCCCACTACGGCGACGTACTGCTCCCGGCGCACTGGCTGAAGGAGATCGAGGGCCGGGCCGTGATCGCCGCGCTCGCCGACGACTTCGCCGCCGAGGTCCACCCCGGCGAGCAACGGCCCTGGGAGCACTGACCGCGGGAGCACTGATCGCGGGGTCCTGACCGCGGCAGCACCGCCCGGCCCGGCCGCGGGTTCTCCGGTGCGACCCCGCCGGGTGATCGAGTACCTTCTCCCTTCGAAAGAACATCGGGGGGCGAGTGGTGAACGCGGGTCTGACGCACCAGGTGCGCATGCTGCACGCCGGGGCGGGTGATCCCGGCATCGTGCTGGCCGCGTTCCGCTCCGGCGTCGTGTTCGTGCCGCGGGACGCGGACGGCCGGGTGTGGACCGGGGACGAGGGCGGGATCCGCTGGATCTGGGCCTTCAGCACCGAGGCGGCGCTGGTCGCGTTCGCCCGGGCGCGCGGCCACCGGGGCCCGGAGCTGGACTGGTTGACGGTCCGGGGTTCGCGGCTGCTGGACGTCGCGGTGCCCGCCGTCGGCGTCCCCTGCGGAGTGGCACTGGACGTGGGGAGCGCGCAGCCGATGCTGTTCCCGCCGGTACGGGGGATCGTGCCGGACGCGGTCGCGCTGGACGGGGAGGAGAACTGATGGCGGACTTCCAGGTCGATCCGGAGGCCCTGAAGCTGACGGCCAAGGGCATCAACGACGCGATCGGCGAGCTGAAGAAGGTCGGCATCGCCGAAGGCGCGGTGGTGGGCCGGGGCTTCACCGATCTCGAACTGACCGGAGGGCAGATCGGCTCCCCCGGCTGCAAGTCGGCCTTCGACGAGTTCTGCGAACGCTGGGGGGTGATGGTGCGCGGGCTGGTCCAGCAGGGCAACGAGATCGCCGAGAAGCTCGACCTGTCCGCCGGGATCTACCACGACCACGAGCAGTACGTCTCCGGTGCGCTGAAGGACGCGGTCAGTGCCGCGATGGGCAACCCCAACCTGACGCAGGACCAGGTCGAGGGCCGTTCCTGGAGTCAGACCCTGTCGGACAACCCGTACACCCAGGTCCGGGACGCCGACTACTCGGCGAAGTCCTTCGAGGAGGGGGCGCTGCACTCCGCCGCCACCTGGAAGGGCGTGGAGGCGGACCTGCTGGAGCACAACATCATGCTCGACCAGGTCGGCGACGAGGAGTGGAACAAGGAGCACGCGGCCAAGGCCAAGGCGATGTCGGACGCCCTCAACCAGCGCTTCGACACCTACACCCAGCAGCAGCAGGCGGGCGGCCACTGATGGGCGGCTTCCTCAGCGACGTCAAGAGCTTCGCCGGCGACTTCGTCAGTGTGAACGCGCACGCGGTCGGCGGCGCGCTGGACTTCGTCGGGCTGGAGGACGCGGGCCGGGCCGTCGACAGGTGGGGCGACGGCATCGCCGAGGACCTCGGGGCGGACGTCGGCGAGCTCGATCTCGGCGAGAGCGACGACCCGAAGCAGCTCATCCACGGCGACGTGAAGGCGATCGGCGAGAGCGCCCAGCACCTGCAGAAGTTCGCGCTCGCCTTCGAGGAGGTCGCCGGCGGGCTGAGCCGGATGGACTCCGAGCACTGGCAGGGCAAGGCCGCCGACGCCTTCCGCAAGAAGTTCGCCACCCAGCCCACCGCCTGGCGGGTCACCGCCGACGCCTGCGAGGCCGCCGCGAAGGCCCTGACGGCGCTGGCCGCCACCCTGACCTGGGCCCAGGAACAGGCGCAGCAGGCCATCGACCTGTACGAGAAGGCCGAGCAGGCGACCAAGGACGGCCAGGCGGCGTACAACCACCAGGCGGACGAGTACAACCGGGCCGTCAAGGCGTACAACGCGGCCTCCGACGCCGGGCAGAGCCCCACCGCGCCCACGAAGCCGGCGCCGTTCCAGGACCCGGGCGCGGCCGGGCGCAAGCAGGCCGCGGAGGTGCTGCTGGCGGCCCGCAAGCAGCGGGTGAGCGCCGCCGGCACGGCCGAGCAGGCGATCAGGGCGGCGACCGGCGCCGCCCCCGAGGCGCCCGGGCTGATGGACCGGATCGGGAACGCCCTGGTCGACGCACCCGACGTGATCGCGGGCAGCGCGCTGCACCTGGAGGGCGGGTTCCTCAAGGGCGGCGCCGACCTGCTGAAGTTCGCGCGCGGCGTGAACCCCTTCGACGTGTACAACATGACCCACCCCGCGCTGTACCTGGACCACCTGAACTCCGTCGCCGGGGGCCTGGCCTACACCGCCAACCACCCCACCGAACTGGCCAAGGCCCTGGTCGGCTCCGGCTGGGGATCCGACCCGGCCGAGGCCGGCGGCAAGACCCTGTTCAACCTGCTCTCCGGCCTGGCCACCGGCGGCGGCAGCGAGGCGGCGGCGGTCACCGAGCGGGTGGCGGTCAACGCCCTGGAGCGGGCGGGCCAGCGCACCGCCGTCAACGCGGCCGAGCGCGGCGTGGCGCAGGTGGCCGAGAACGCCGGGCAGCGGGCCGTGGCCGGCCTGGGCGAGCACCCCTTCGTACCGCGCGTGGAGCCGGTCGTACCGAAGGTGGAGCCGGGCGGGCTGCCGGACGGCTGGACGGTCAAGCCCGCCGAGGGCCCCAAGCTGGACGCCGCTCCCGTGCACGAGCCGGCCCCGGCCGCGCACACGCCCGAGCCGGCGGCGCCTCAGCATCCGCACGTGCCCGAGCAGTCGGCGCCCGAGCCCCACCACGTCGAGCCGCACCACGCGGAACCCCAGCACGCCGAAGCCCCCTCCCACCAACCCGAAGCCCCGTCCCACCAGCCCGAGCCCGCCTCCTCCGGGCCGAACTACCACTCCGACGACAACGGCCCGCTGGCCACGATCACCCGGAACCGGGAGCTCGAGGACCTGGGGGTCGCCGAGCGGGACATCGCCCAGCAGGGACGGACCTTCGAGGACGACGCGGCCAGGGAGTACGGCGCCAAGACCTGGAACGAGACGGCCGACAACCTCCCGCCGGAGCAACGCAAGGCCGTGGAGAACTACACCTTGGACTCGGAGACCGCCCCCAAGGGCCAGTCCTACCAGGACATCAACAGATCCCTGCGGGACGAGATCCCGCGGACCTCGCAGATCGACCACCAGGTCGCCGAGCTCGACAAAGCCCTGCAGGCGCACCCCGTACCGGAGGACATCGTGGTCACCAGGGGCACCGACCTGCGCCACCTCGACATCGCCGACCCCGAGGATCTGGTCGGCAGGACCATCACCGAGAAGGGCTACATGTCCACCTCGCTGGGCGACCTGCCGGCGATGTACCAGGGCAAGGACGCGATCCTGCACCTGAGCGTGCCCGGCGGAACCCCGGGACTCTGGGTGGAGAACGTCGGCGCGATGGGGGCCGCCGAACGGGAGCTCCTGCTCGGTCGGAACCTGGACTGGAAGGCCACAAAGGTCGTCAAAGTCGGCAATCAGTACCATGTTTTCGGCGAAATCCTGGGATGACGGAATGAGTGACCGTTGAGCGACAACGACTGGAACAACGAGCGCCTCAACGAGGACCTCCGGTTCACGGTGGTGTCGTCGCCGCCCCGCTACGCGTCCGAGACCGAGCACCCCGTCGAGTACGTCGCGGCGGTGACTCCCGAAGGGGAGGTCACCGGCTACCTCTGGTGGTCCGACATCGACGGGGCGGCCGCGTTCGCACGACGGCTGGCGGTGGCCAGTTGGAACGCCGGCTCCTTCTGGTACGGCAAGCTGCTGGAGGCCAAGGCAAACGGTCTCCAGCCGTCCGAGGCCGTGCGCCGGCTCCTGGCGGAGCCGGGGTCGGCCTCGTCCGGACGGCTCGACCCCGGCTCGCGGGCCGTCAGCCCGCTCCCGGCCCTGACCGAACTGGCCGCCAAGGGCTGGCAGCCCCCGGCCGACCGGATCAAGCCGCGCGGCTGGCGCCCCGACCCGCCCCTCGACCCCGGGCAGTCGGAGCGCGCCCACGCCGCGGGCGGCTGGCTCTACCGGACCGATCCGGGGTACGACCCGGCCGGCCAGGTCCCGCCGCGGGCGGTCGCCGGAGCCTGGGAGGTCAGCCCAGGCGGCCGGGTTCTGCGGTTCTGGCACAACCCGGAGTACGGCACGACCCCCGCACGGGTGGCACCCGCCGGGGCGGGCGCCCCGGTGCCGCCGCTTCACGCCGGCCGGCGCCCGGCCGGCCGGGCCCTGCTCGGCTGGCTGGAGGACCCGCTGGCTCCCCGGTTCTGCCGGCTGGCCGGCTCCTCCGGCAGCGGCCGCACCCACCTGCTCTCCTGGCTGGCCGCCGCCGCGCCCCCGGACAACCCGCGGGCCGACCGCCGCGTCCACGCGGTGCTGCCCGCCGAAGGACTGACGGTCCGTAGCGCCACCTGGCTGCTGGCCGCGCGGCTCGGGCTCGTCGCCAGGACGCCCGCCGAACTGATGGCGGCCCTTCAGGACGGCGTGCCCCGGACCGTGGTGGTCACCGACCTGGACCGGGCCGGCGGCACGCTGCTGCCCGGCGCGGCGGAGCGGATCGCCGTCGAACTGCTCACCCCGCTGCTCCAGGTGCCCTGGCTGCGGCTGCTGGTGGAGTCCGGCTCCGGCACGCAGGCCGCGACCGCGCTGGGCACGGCCGCACCCGCCGGCGCCGTGCTCGACCTGGACGACCCCCGCTGGACCGATCCGGACCGCTTCGCCTCCTGGTGCGCCGGGCTCGGCGGCACCCCGGTGGCCGCCGGGCAGGTCAACCCGAGCCCCGGTCTGGCCCGGCTGGCCGCCCGTACCCCGGCCACGGTGCTCGACCCCGGGGCGTCGCCCGCCGACCGGGCGTCCGCCCTGGCCGCAGCCTGGTGGACCGCGCTGCCGGAGGAACTGCGCCCGGCCGTCCGGGCGCTCGCCGCCGGCCCGGTCACCGCCGGGCTGTGGGCCGCCCTGCCGGGGGTCGGCGGACCGGACGCCGTCCGCCGGGCGGCCGAGCTGGTGCCCGCGCCGGCCGACGGCGGGGCCTGGCGGCTCCAGCCGGACGAGCTCGCGGCCAGGGTGGCCGCCGGCTCCCCCGCCGTGGGCCACGCCGGGCTGGTCCGGAGCATCGCGGACGGCGTCCCCCGGCTGGCCACCGGCCGGCCCGACCTGGCGCAGGCCGGTCCCGAGCGGCTCGGGGCGCTCCTGCGGCACGCCGTGCCCGCGGGCATCGCCGGCCAGCTACTGGCCGACCCCGAGTTCCTGGTGCACGCGGACCCGGCGGCGGTCACCGCCGCCTTCGAACACGCCGAGGCCGCCGGCGACCCACCGGGCGCCCTGGCCGAGGCCTGGCAGCTCGCCTGCCCGGCGTGCGCGGCCGGCACTCCGCCCGAGCGGGCCGCCGCCCTGCACGCCTGGCTGGCGGGCCGGGACGAGGAGGCCGCCGCGCGGTGCGCCGCCCTGTCCGGGCAGACCTGGACGGCCCGCTGGTCGTACCGTCGGGCCAACGGACAGGTACGCCGGACGACGCTCGGCCACGGCCGCTACGCCGGCCGGCTCGCGGTGGCCGTCAACGGCGTCCTGCGCCACCTCGACCCGGCGACCGGCCGGGACGCCGCGAAGACCGACCCGGTCCGGCTGCCCTCGTTCCCCTCCGTCGCCATGCTCAGCGGCGCGGACGGCTCCTACTACCTGCTGCGGGCCGACGGCGTGGTCACCGAGCTCCCCCTGCCCGGCGGCTTTGGCAACAGCCTGTCCCGCGCCCTCGACTGGGCCACCCGCAACTTCGCCGACGGCGTGACCGCGCTGGCGACCCGGGGCGAGCAGGACGAGCCGGCGCTGGTCGCCGTGGGCGACGGCGGCGGGCGGCTGCACTGCTTCGGCACCGACGGCGGGCCGGTGCTCTCGCCGGACGAGCCGCTCCACCGGGGCGCCGTCACGGCCGTCGGCCTCGCCGTCTCCAGCGACGGTGGGTTCGCGCTGAGCGGCGGCCGGGACGGCCGGGTGTGGGGCTGGGCGCACGCGGCCGGACGGGCGCCTGAGCTGGTCGACGAGCACCCCTGCCCGGTCACCGCGGTGGCCGCCGCCGGCACCGCCCGGGGCCCGGTGACCGTCGCCGCCTGGTCCGACGGCCTGGTCCGGATCCGTCGGCCGGACACCTCCGGCCCGGCCCTGGACCTGCGCCTCGGCGGCCCGGCCCGCTCGGTCACCGTCGACCCGGAGGGCCTGGTCTGCCTGGCGCTCCCCAAGGGCGTCGTCGCGCTGGACCTCGACTGACGGCGGCCCCGGCCGCCCGGCCACCGCGCCGGGCGGCCGGGCCGAAGGTCAGTGGTGGATCCAGGGGCGCCGCTCGCCGGGGTGGACCTCGGCGGCGAAGTCGTCGGCGAGCGCGGCGATCACGGCCCGGCCCTCGACCTGCCGCAGCCAGTGCGCCGGGAGCAGCACGTCGCCGTGGCGGGCGCCCAGCAGGTTGCCGCAGATCGAGCCGGTGGAGTCGCTGCCGCCGGAGTGGTTGACCGCGACCAGCAGGGCGGCCGCCACGGGGGTGTGCTCCTCCCGGTACTCGGTCGGGGCGAGCGCCGCGTAGACGCCGATCGACAGGGCCTCCTCCCCGGTCCAGCCCGCGCCGAGGCTCTCCACCTTCGACGCGGTCGCCGGGCCGGTGCGGGCGAGGTCGACGGCCTTGCGCAGGGCGGCCGTCGTCTCCTCGTGCCCGGGGTACCCGGCCAGCAGCTCCATGCTCAGCAGGACGGCGGCCGCCACGGACTCGCCGTCGAGCAGGTGGCTGATCATCGCGGCGAAGGCGCCGGCCGCGTAGTAGCCGGTGGGGTGGCCGTGGGTGATCCGCGCACAGCGGGCGGCGAGTTCGAAGGACCCCTTGGGGTCGCTCCCGGTGAAACCGATGGGCGCCGAACGGACCACCGCTCCGCACCCCTTCGAACCGGGGTTCACCGGGCCCGGGGTGCCGTCGACCGGCAGCCACGGGACGGGGACGTGCTGCTCCCGCAGGCCGGCGACGGTGGCCGCGCCGGCGCCGCGCCGCGCGTACAGCCACCGCTCCTCGCGCAACCGGCCCGTACGGTGCCGCAGACCGTCCCGCGGCGGTGGTCCCGGGTGGTCCTGGGTCTCCTGCCAGCACTGGTACGCGTCGTGCACCATGGCGGTCTCCGCGCCGCTGATGCCCTTCGCCGTCGCGCGGGCGTAGCCCGCCAGCCGGCCCTCGGCGGTGAAGAGCGTCAGCTGGGTCTCCTCGCTGATCCGCCCGGTCACCCCGTCGAGGTCCGGGACCGGCCCGGTGATGCCCCGCTCCCCGTACCGGGCCCGGACCGCCGGCAGCGACAGCCCCTCGACGGGGAAGCCGAGGGCGTCCCCGAGCGCGCCACCGAGCAGGCACCCGCGCAGCCGCGCGCGGTACACCGCCAGGTCCCCCAGCGTGAGCTGCTCCACCCGTGTCCCCCTCCAGCGGTGATCAACCGGCGTCAGCCTAGCCGCCCGTGGGCGGCCCCGGCCGTCGGCCGGACGGACCGGACGGGTGTGCCCCGGCGACGGCCCGGTCCGTGATCCGCGTCACCCGGCGGGCCCGGAGGAGCCGGCGGCGCCGGCCGGCGCGGGGGACGAAGGCCGGGCGTCGGGAGGCGCCGGGTCGATGTCCCCGGATGCTCCCGCCGCGCGCCGGGACGCCGCTGCGACGAGCTGATGATCACAGCGGTTTCGCCTCGTCCTGGCCCGGCCCAGTAGACTCCGCCCGGTAACCGGGCGGGGAAAGCGAGCAAGGAAGCAGTGACGGCATGACGGCGGTCGAGGACATCCAGGACACCGGGACGACCCCGGAGGCGGTCGAGTACGGTCCGGGCATCGACCCCGAACGGCTCGCGCTCTGCCTCAGCGTGCTCGCCGAGCTGGACCAGCTGGACGTGGACCACCCCGACGCGATCGTGGTGCGCCAGGCGGTCGGCGGCGTCTTCCGTACGCTCAAGCAGCGCCGCCGCCAGGAGATGCGGGCCCGCAAGACGGCCAACGACCGCGCCGTGACGGCCGCCACGGCCACCGGCGCGCCCGGCCGGATCGACGACGAGACGGCGGGCGCCTTCGGCCTCACCACCGTCACCACCACGGAGATCGCCGGCATCCTGGAGCGTCCGCGCTCCTGCTACACCTGCAAGCAGCGGTACGTCGAGGTGGACGCGTTCTACCACCAGCTCTGCCCGTCCTGCGCGAAGCTCAACCACAGCCGCCGGGACGCGCACGCGGACCTGACCGGCAAGCGCGCGCTGCTCACCGGCGGCCGGGCGAAGATCGGGATGTACATCGCGCTGCGGCTGCTGCGCGACGGCGCCCACACCACCATCACCACCCGTTTCCCGAACGACGCGATCCGCCGCTTCAAGGCGATGCCGGACAGCGCGGAGTGGCTGCACCGGCTGAAGATCGTCGGGATCGACCTGCGCGACCCCGCCCAGGTGATGGCGCTGGCGGACGAGGTGGCCGCCGACGGCCCGCTGGACATCCTGATCAACAACGCCGCGCAGACCGTGCGCCGGCCCCCGGAGTCCTACCGCGAGCTGGTCAACGCCGAGTCCGCGCCGCTGCCGCTCGGCGAGCTGCCGCAGTCCACCACCATCGGCCGGTTCGGCAGCGGCAGCGTGGACCTGCCCGCCCTGCCCGGCCAGGCCACCGCCGGCAGCGAGCGGCTGAGCGCCGAGGACGTCACCTCCCTGGCCCTGGTCAGCGGTTCGGCCTCGCCGGCCCGGATCGAGGCCGGCACGGCGATCGACGCCGGCGGCCTGGTGCCGGACCTGGCGCCGACCAACAGCTGGGTCCAGACGGTCAGCGAGGTGGGCCCGATGGAGCTGCTGGAGGTCCAGCTCTGCAACTCCACCGCCCCGTTCATCCTGATCAGCCGGCTGCGCCCGGCGATGGCCGCCTCCTCGGCCCGCCGCAAGTACGTGGTCAACGTCTCCGCGATGGAGGGCGTCTTCAGCCGCGGCTACAAGGGCGCCGGGCACCCGCACACCAACATGGCCAAGGCCGCGCTGAACATGCTGACCCGCACCAGCGCCAAGGAGATGCTGGAGACCGACGGCATCCTGATGACCGCCGTGGACACCGGCTGGATCACCGACGAGCGCCCGCACCCGGACAAGATGCGGCTCGCCGCCGAGGGCTTCCACGCCCCGCTGGACCTGGTCGACGGCGCCGCCCGGGTCTACGACCCGATCGTCCGGGGCGAGTTGGGCGAGGACCTGTACGGCTGCTTCCTCAAGGACTACGCCCAGTCCGCCTGGTGACACCCGCACCGCCCGCCTCGACCGTCCCAGGGAGGGACCGGATGACCGTCGCACCGATGCTCGGAGTCGGCGTGATCGTGCCCACCGGGACGGGCGGGGTGCTGCTCGGCCGCCGCATCACGGCGGGCGAGCAGCCCACCTGGGGCCTGCCCGGTGGCAAGGTCGACCAGCCGGGCGAGTCCTTCGAGCAGGCCGCCGCCCGGGAGTTGGCCGAGGAGACCGGTATCCGGCTCCCGGCCGGCGCGATGCGAGTGCTGGCGGTGCTGCTGGACCATCAGCTCGGCCGGCCCCGGCTGACGGCCGCCGTGCTGGCACCGCCGAGCACCGCACCGGCCGAGGTCACCGAGCCGCACAGCTGCGCGGGCTGGGAGCGGTTCGAGGCGGACGCGCTGCCGAGCCCGCTGTTCCACCCCTCGGGGCTGGTGCTGGGCTGCTGGCTCCCCGACCTCGCCGCGCTGCCGGACGCCACCTACGCCTACCCGGTGACCGGGGGCTGAGCCCCGGCCTGCCGGCCCCCGCCGTACCGTCGCCCGGCCGTACCGCCACCAGACCGTCCGTCAGACACCTTCTGCCGCAAGCCCGCTCCGCCTTCGGCGGGGCGGGCTTCTTCTGTGTCCGCGGTGTGAAATCTCGGCAGGCGTACTTGCGGAATCGCACAGCTTAGGTGAGCCTTACCTGATCACTCCCGATCTGTCAGGAGCACCTCAGTGTCTCTCGTCCCCCGCGAATCCGTCGAGACCGCACGGCCCTACGTCCTCGGCCTCTTCCGGATCGTCGTCGGACTGCTCTTCGTCTGCCACGGCGCCGCCTCACTGTTCGGCGTACTCGGCGGGGCCAAGGGCGGCGGCTCCGTACCCGCGCTGAGCTGGCCCGGCTGGTACGCGGCGGTGATCCAGCTGGTCGCCGGCGGACTGGTGCTGCTCGGCCTGGCCACCAGAACGTCCGCCCTGCTCTGCTCGGGCTCGATGGCGTACGCCTACTTCTCGGTGCACCAGGAGCGGGCCCTGTGGCCGCTGCAGAACGGCGGCGAGGGGTCGGTGCTGTTCTGCTGGACCTTCCTGCTGATCGCGGCCGTCGGCCCGGGCAGCCTGGCCCTGGACGGCGTGCTGTCCCGGCGCGGCTTCGGCTCCCCCGCCCGTTCCGAGCAGCCGACCGCCGTCGCCTGACCACGCCTGTGGCCGGCCCCGACGGGGCCGGCCACGGTGGGCGGGTCCACGGGGCCCGGGCCCGGCGCCCACGGTCCGTGAGCCGGGCGTCAGCCCTGCTCGGCCGCCCGGACCCGCCGGAGGAACTCCTCGATCAGCTCGGGGCTCTTCACCCCGCGCCGCACCTCGACCCCGCTCGACACGTCCACGCCCCACGGGCGGGCCAGCGCAACCGCCTCGGCGACGTTCGCCGGGGCCAGGCCGCCGGCCAGCATCCACCGGCCGCTCGGCGGGGCCTCGCCCAGCGCGGACCAGTCCCAGCTCTCGCCCGAGCCGGGGACGGGCGAGTCGAGCAGCAGCAGGTCCTCGCCGAAGTCCCCGCAGGACGCCCCGGCGGCGAAGGCGGCGGAGGTGGCCCGGACCAGGGTCAGCCCGAGGTCACGCAGCTCGGCGAAGGCCGAGGCCGGGTGCTCGCCGTGCAGCTGCACCGCACCGACCCCGGCCGCCCGCGCGTCCCGCCGCACCTGGTCGAGCGGCTCGTCCCGGAACACGGCCACCGAGAGCACCCCTTCGGGCACCGCCGCGACCAGCCGGCGGGCCTGCTCCGGGCTCACCCGGCGCGGGCTCGCGGTCAGGACGAACCCGACCGCGTCCGCGCCGGCCCGTACCGCCGCCTCCACGTCCTGGGTGGTGCTCAGACCACAGATCTTCACGAACACGCCGGCCGGTCCTCCTCCGCTCACCGCTGCAGTTCCGCCCCCACTCTGGCAGGCGGCGCCCCGCCCGCGCGATCCGGCCCCCGGCGGCGGGGCGCCGGATCGGCGGCGGCGCCGTCAGCCCAGCCGGCGGACGGGCGAGCCGGCCAGGAAGGCCGCGATGTCCTCGACGGCCTGGCCGTAGTACGTCCGGTAGTTGCTGTGCGAGACGTAGCCGAGGTGCGGGGTGGCCAGCAGTCGCGGCGCCGTGCGCATCGGGTGGTCCGCCGGGAGCGGTTCGATGTCGAAGACGTCGACGCCGGCCCCGGCGATGGTGCCGGCGTGCAGGGCCGCGAGCAGGGCGTCCTGGTCGACGATGGCCGCCCTGGAGGTGTTGACCAGGTAGCCGGTGGGCCGCATCAGGCCCAGCTCCGCGGCGCCGAGCAGGCCCCGGGTGCGGTCGCCGAGGGCGAGGTGGATCGAGACGAAGTCGCTGGAGGCCAGCAGCTCCTCCTTGGAGGCGGCGAGGCCCACCCCGACCTCCTCGGCGCGCTCCTCGGTGAGGTTCTGGCTCCACGCCGTCACCTCCATCCCGAAGGCGAGGCCGACCTGCGCCACCCGGCTGCCGATCTTGCCCAGCCCGAGCAGGCCGAGGCGGCTCCCGTGCAGGTCGGCGCCGAGGGTGGACTGCCAGGGGCCGCCCTCGCGCAGCGCGGTGGCCTCCGGCACGATGCCGCGCGCGAGGCCGAGCAACAGCGCCCAGGTGTGCTCGACCGGCGGGGTCGACGAGCTGGCCGTGCCGCACACCGTGACGCCGTGCCGCTCGGCGGCGGCGTAGTCGATGACGGAGTTGCGCATGCCGGACGCGATCAGCAGCCGCAGCGCGGGCAGCCGGGCGAGCAGCGAGGCGGTGAAGGCCACCCGCTCGCGCAGGGTCACGACGATCTCGAAGCCCTCCAGGGCGGCGGCGAGTTCGTCCTCGCTGCCGAAGTGCCGGGGGAAGGTGACCACGTCGACCGAGTCGGCGACGGGCGACCAGTCGGCGACGGTGGTCGCGACGGACTGGAAGTCGTCGAGGACGGCGCAGCGGAGTTTCATGTCGGCACTCTCCATCGTGAGGTCCGGGCGGGGTCGGTCGGAGCCGGGACGGCCGGGGGCGGCGCGTCCGCGGCGGGCGCGACCGGCTGTCATGTCCTATCCGATCACGCCGCCGGGCCTCCCGTTCACCCGCCCCCGGCGGGCCGCCGGCGCCGACGGCTCGTCAGCGTGCGGGTGCTCGGCGGCGTACGCGCCGGGCAGAGGGCGGCCGGACCGGGCGCGCGGTCACTCCCCCGCTCCCCGGCGCTGCGGGGTGGAGCGCTACCCGCCGGTCCGGGGCAGGTGGTCGACGTTGGCGGCGGGCTCGCCGCGCCGCACGGCGCCGGGGGCGCGGCGGGCGGGATGGTCGGCCCGCGGGGCGGAGGAGAGCTGCCAGGGCACGCTGATCACCATCACACCGGGGGTGAACAGCAGGCGGCTCTTCAGCCAGAGCGCGGACTGGTTGTGCAGCAGATGCTCCCACCAGTGCCCCACCACGTACTCGGGGATGAACACCGCGACCACCTCCTGCGGGTTCACCCGCCGGTACTCGCGCACATAGCCGACCACCGGTTTGGTGATCTCGCGGTACGGCGAATCCAGCACCTTCAGCGGGACCCGGACGTCGAACGCGGCCCACTGCTCCGTCAGCGCGTCGACGGCGTCCCGCTCGACCGCGACGCTCAGCGCCTCCAGGGTGTCGGGGCGGAAGGCCTGCGCGTAGCCGAGCGCCCGCAGGGTGGGCTTGTGCAGCTTCGCGACCAGCACGATGCCGTGCACCTTGGACGGGCGGACCGACTCGGCGTGCGGGTCGTCCACGGCCAGTTCGGCGGCGACCGCGTCGTAGTGCCGGCGGATGCCGCGCATCATCAGCCAGAGCAGCAGGGCGGCGACCACCGCCAGCCAGGCGCCCTGGGTGAACTTGGTCAGCAGCACGATCACCAGCACCAGCGCGGTGGTGACGGCCCCGAAGCCGTTGATGATCCGGGCCCGGTGGGCGGCGCCGCGCACTGCGGGGGCCTGCTCGCCGCGCAGCAGTGCGTTCCAGTGCCGGACCATGCCGATCTGGGACAGCGTGAAGGAGGTGAAGACGCCGAGGATGTAGAGGTGGATCAGGCTGGTGACGTCGGCGTCGTAGAGCCAGAGCAGAGCGCCGGCCACCACGGCCAGCGCGATGATGCCGTTGGAGAAGGCCAGCCGGTCGCCGCGGGTGTGCAGTTGGCGGGGCAGGTAGCGGTGCTCGGCCAGGATCGAGGCCAGCAGCGGGAACCCGTTGAACGCGGTGTTCGCCGCCAGGATCAGGACCAGCGCGGTCGCCGCCTGGATCAGGTAGAACAGCACGCTGTGGTCGCCGCCGAAGACCGACGCCGCGAGCTGGGCGATCACCGTCTGCTGGGGCGTGTTCGCACAGTCCGGGAACCCGGCGAGCTGGCAGCTGTCCTCGGTGATGTGGACGTCCGAGATCAGGGCCAGGGCGGTGACGCCGACGAACATCACGATGGCGGTGATCCCCATCGCCGCCATGGTGGTCGCGGCGTTCTTCGACTTCGGCCGCTGGAAGGCCGGCACGCCGTTGGAGATGGCCTCGACGCCGGTGAGCGCGGTGCAGCCGGAGGCGAAGGCGCGCAGGCCGAGCAGCAGCAGGCCGAGACCGGCCAGGGTGTCCTTGCCGTGCTCCGGCGTGATCGTGTACCGGGCGCTGGAGGCCACCGGCGTGTGCCCGAAGGCCACCCCGACCAGGCCGGTGACGATCATGAGCATCATGCCGGCGATGAACAGGTAGGTCGGCGCGGCGAAGGCGTTCCCGGACTCCCGCACCCCGCGCAGGTTGATCGCCGCGAGCACCGCCACGAAGCCGACCGCCATCTCGACCCGGTAGTCCGCCAGCGAGGGCAGCGCCGAGATGATGTTGGCGACGCCGGAGGCCACCGACACCGCGACCGTCATCACGTAGTCGACCAGCAGGGAGGCCGCCACCACCAGGCCCGCGTTCGGCCCGAGGTTGGTCGACACCACCTCGTAGGAGCCGCCGCCGCTCGGGTAGGCGTACACCACCTGCCGGTACGAGGCCACCACGATCACCATCAGCGCGACGACCGCCGCAGCCACCCACGGGGTCAGGTAGAGGAACGCGGTGCCGCCGACGGTGAGCACCAGCAGGATCTCCTGGGTGGCGTAGGCCACCGAGGAGAGCGGGTCGGAGGCGAAGATCGGCAGCGCCAGTCGCTTGGGGAGCAGGGTCTCCCCCAGCTCCTCGCTGCGCATGGCCCTGCCGATCACCAGGCGCTTGAGCATCTGCGGCACGTTGAACACACCGGCGAGCGTATGCGGCAGCGGGCCGGCGACCGGGGCTCCGGGCCCGGCCCGGCGCGCCGCCGGACCACTCGCACGGCCTGGCGTTTCCGCGGGTCGCGGTGCTGCGGATGCCCGCGGACGGGCTCCGCCGGGGCGCCCCGGCGGCGGGGCGGCACCCGGCGTCCGGCCCCGCCGCCCGCTCCCCCGCCGCAGGCCGGAGGTGCGGTTCCGCCAGGGTCCGACCGGGCATCAATTCCCCTGCGCCGAAGGCGTACCGAGTTCCAACCAGGGGGATGCACCATGTTCTACTTCGCCGTTCTGCTCCTCGTCGCCGGCATCGCACTGCTCGTGCTCAAACGCCGCTCGATCGTCGGCTTCCGCTTCGCGACCCTCACCGGCGTGCTGGTCGGCGCCCTGGGGCTGCTGCTGGCCCTCAGTTCGTTCACCTACATCGTCGAGCCGTACGAGGTGGGGGTCCCGACCTCGCTCGGTTCGGTGGGCGGGACCTGGAAGCCCGGGCTGCACCTCAAGTCGCCGCTGACCGAGGTCACCACCTTCTCGACCCGGCCGTCCGACCTCAACCTCACCGGCGACGACACGGTGGAGGTGCGCTCCTCCGAGGGCGGGGTGCTGTACGTGGACCTCACGGTGAAGTGGGCGATCGATCCCGAGCACACGCTGTCCCTCTACAAGCTTTCCGGCAGCGCCGCCAACGTCCAGCAGCGGCTGGTGTACCCCGACACCCGGGAGCTCGTCCGCAACGTCTTCGCCAAGCACACCAGCGTCGAGGGCTACGCGACCCAGCGGGAGGCGATCAGCGCCGAGATGGAGCAGCTGATCACCGAACGGCTGTCACCGCGCGGCATCATCGTGAACAGCGTGAACCTGCGCAACGTCAAGCCGAGCGACGTGCTGCAGAAGGCGATCGACCAGAAGATCCAGCAGGACCAGGCGACCCAGCAGGCCGCCGCCGCCGTGCTGACCGCGAAGGCCGAGGCCGAGAAGCGGAAGATCGAGGCCGAGAGCACGGCCGCGGCCAACACGGTGATCGCCAACTCGCTGACCGACCGGATCCTGCTCAGCCAGTGCTACGAGGCCTTCAGGGCGGCCGCCGAGAAGAACCCGGTCTACGCCAGCCCCTGCGGCTCCGGCTCCGGCAGCTCGCCGCTGATCGTGGACGGCACCAAGCGGTAGGGCGCGGCCGCCCGACGCACCGCTCCGGGCGCGGGGCCCGCCCCCGTGCCCGGAGCGGCCGGTGCCGGCCGTGCCCGCCGGCAGGGCCGCGCCGGGCCGTTGCTACGCTGCGGGCGTGGCCCTTCCCAGCATCCGGAGCGTGCGCGCCCTGCACGAGAAGTACGCACCTACCGGCGAGGATCTCGCCCTGGTGCTGACGCACTGCGAGATCGTGGCGCGGATCGCCGTCCGGCTCGCCGAGCTCGCCGGCCCGCGGGTGGACGTCGAACTCGTGCGGATCGGCGCGCTGCTCCACGACATCGGCGTGTACCGGGTCGGCGACGGCCCCTACATCCGGCACGGGGTGCTCGGGCACGAGATCCTCCGCGCCGAGGGCCTGCCCGAGGAGCTGTGCCGGTTCGCCTCCTGCCACACCGGGGTCGGCCTGTCCCGCCAGGACATCGAGAGCCAGTGCCTGCCGATCCCGGTCGGCGACTACCTCGCGGTGAGCGCCGAGGAGCGCCTGGTGATGTACGCGGACAAGTTCCACTCGAAGAGCACCCCGCCGAGGTTCCTCGACGCCGACGCCTACGCCGGCCAGGTGGCCCGCTTCGGGGCGGACAAGGTCGCCGCCTTCCACGAGTTGACCGCCGAGTTCGGCCGGCCGGAGCTGACCGGCCTGGTCGCCGAGTACGGTCACGCCCACCAGCAGGGCTCGACCCTGCGGGTGTGACTTGCGCCCTGCGGCCGTGAACAGCGCCCGGAACGGCGGGCGGTACGGGTGTCGAGCCGCGCCGGGGCTCAGACGGCGGCAGGGTTCGGACGGCGGGGCTCGGGCGCCGGGGCTCAGGCGGCGGCCGGCGGCACGGCCAGGCCCTGCTTGACCCGGCGGCTGACCTCGTCGGCGAGGATCTCGGGGAGCCCCAGCTCCAGTCCGTCCAGCGCCTGCGCGGCCACCGCCGCCGGGTCGGTCTTGCGGTCCGCGGGGACGTGGGCGGCCATGTCGGTGTCCATGAAGCCCACGTGCAGCGCGGAGACGGCGATGCCGCGGGGCGCCAGTTCCAGGCGGGCGGCCCCGGTCAGTGCCCAGGCGGCGGCCTTGGCCGCACTGTAGGCACCGTGCTCCGGCAGGTGCAGCCAGGACAGCGCCGAGAGCACGTTGAGGACGGCGCCGCCGCCGTTCGCCTCGATCACCGGCGCGAACGCCCGGGTCACCAGGAGCGGGCCGAAGTAGTTGGTCTCCATCTCGAACCGCACCGTCGCCTCCTCCCCGGCGATCAGCGGGGTGCCGGTGGCGACCCCGGCGTTGTTCACCAGCAGCGTCACGTCGGAGGCGACGCGGGCGGCGGCCGCGACGGACTCGGGGTCCGCCAGGTCCAGATGCAGCGGTACGGCGCCCGCCACGTCCACCTCCTGCGGGCGGCGGGCCGCCGCGTACACCTTCGCGCCGCGTCCGAGCAGCTGGGCGGTCAGGTGCCGGCCGAGGCCGCGGTTGGCGCCGGTGACGACGGCGACGGAGTTCTTGAGGTCCATGGTTCGGTCTCCCTCGGGTGGGCGGCGGGCGCCGTCGGGGCGGGCGCCCGAAAATAGATTCTGCCCATAATCTAAACAGGCCCGTAGGATAGATGGCAAGCGACATCCAACCAGGGAGGTGGCCGGATGGGCCGCGTGTCACAGGCACAGGCACAGGAGAACCGGGCGCGCGTGGTGGCCACCGCCTCCCGGCTGTTCCGGGAGCAGGGCACCGGCGTCAGCGTCGCCGACCTGATGCAGGCGGCCGGGCTCACCCAGGGCGGCTTCTACAAGCAGTTCGCCTCCAAGGAGGCCCTGGTCGAGGAGGCCGCGGCGCACGCCTTCACCGAACTGGCCGCCCTGCGCACCGAGGAACTGCGCGAGCACGACGGCCGGCCGCGGGCCGCCCGCCAGGGACTGATCGACCAGTACCTGTCGCCCCGGCACCGCGACGACGCCGGCAGCGGCTGCCCGGCCGCCGCACTCGCCGCCGACATGGCCCGCGACCCGGGTCAGGCCGCCCGCGACACCTACACCGAGGGGGTGCGCGAGTTCGCCGGCTGGCTCGCGGACGACCCCGAGGACGGCCTGGCCCGGCTGGCCACCCTGGTCGGCGGCCTGCTGCTGGCCCGGGCCACCGAGGGCTCCGAGCTGTCCGACGAGATCCTCCGGGCCGCGCACGCGGCCCTCTCCGACAGCGGCTGACCGGGACCGGCCCGGCCCTCGGACGGCGCCGCCCGGCCGCGTGGCGCGGCGGGCGCCGGCGGCCGGGCGAACGTAGGGTGAGCCGGTGCACCGACTTCTCCCGTGGCCGCGCCGGCCCGAGCCGGACGGTCCCACCCCCGCGCGGACGGACTACTCGGGAGCCGTCTACGGATCCCTGCTCGCCGCCTCCGTGATCGCCGCCACCGGCTCGGTCGGCGACTTCCCCCGCCTCGAAACCGTGGTGCTGCTGCTCGTCACCGGGCTGGTGTTCTGGGCCGCCCACGTCTACGCGCGGCTCACCGGCGAACGGTCGGCCGGCCGGGCGATCAGCTGGGCCGAGACCCGCCGGGTCGGCGCCCACGAATGGTCGATCGTCGAGGCGGCCGTCCTGCCGAGCATCGCGGTGGCCGTCAGCCCGCTGCTGGGCCTGGGCCTGGTCGCGACCGGCTGGTTCGCCCTCGGCATCGCCGTGGCGCAGCAGGTCACCTGGGCCTACCTCGGGGCGCTGCACGCCAGGGCCTCGCGCCGCGAGGCGAGCATCGAGGCCGGGGTCAACCTGGTGCTCGGGCTGATCATCGTGGCGGCCAAGGCGAGCCTGGGCCACTGAGGGCCGGGCGGAGGCCCTGCCGGTGGGGCCCTGCCGGTGGGGCCCTGCCGGGTGGGCCCACGCACGGGGCCCACCCGGTCGGCCGTCGGCCCGGCGGGCCCCTGCTCCGCCCCAGCCCGTCAGCCCGCCGCGGCCCCGGCGCGGCTCGCCGAACGGGCCGCGTGGCGCAGGACGAGTGCGGAGCCGGCCTCGAACAGCCCGAGCAGCAGCAGCCAGAGCCCGATCAGCCTGGCCAGCGCGATCGCGGACTCGACGGGGTAGCTCAGCACCACGATCCCGGCGAGGATCCCCAACCCGCCGAGGAACCCGGCCAGCCCCCGGCCCGGCAGGCCCCGGCCGGCGATCGCCACGTACAGCGCGAGGATCCCGCCCAGCAGCCAGTAGGCGCCCACCACCAGGGCGAGGAAGCCGACCGTCTGCAACTGGTGGCGCAGGCACAGCACACCGGCCAGCACGGACAGCAGGGCCAGCAGCACGTACAGCACCCGGGCCCCGCCCGAGGTGTCGTGGGTGAAGGCCGTCACGAAGCGGACCACCCCCGCCACCAGCAGCTGCAGGCCGATGATCACGGCCACCACGCGGGCGGTGCCCTCGGGCCAGCTGAGCATCAGGATACCGGCGACGGCGGTCAGGACGCCGAACCCGAGCGTCCACGACCAGGACCGGCCGACGACGGCCAGCCAGTCCTGGGGATCGGCCTGGTCCGGCCTGGGAGCAGTGGTCACGATGGGCCTCCTCGTCCGGGTCGTCCGCTGCGGCCCGGACGGCCGGGCCGCCCGGGGCGTCCGGCGACCCGGACGCCCCGCGCCAGGGGGGTCCCAGGCTGCGACGACAGCTGCAGTGTGCGCCGCCGCGGCCCGCGGGAGATCACCCGCCAGGGGTGGTACGGGGGACGACGGGACGGGACGGGGACGTCGACGGCGCGGGTACGCCGGGACGGGACGGGGGGCCTCGGGACGGGACGGGGGACGCCGGGACGGGACGGGGACGTCGACGGCGCGGGTACGCCGGGGCACGGGCAGTCACCCCTGCGGCAGGCACCCGTTCGGCAGCCACCCGTTCGGCCGTGGCCAGTGTCGGGGTGCGGACGGGCCGGTCAGTCGGGCAGTTGCCGCAGCTCGGTGACGCGCAGGCCCAGCTGCTGGAACCGGGCCAGCAGCCCGTACAGGTGCGCCTCGTCCACGATCGGGCCGACCAGCACGGTCTGGCTGGCGATCACGAAGCTCTCCAGCTCGGGAAAGCCCTCGTCCACCATGGTGTCGGACATGGCGCCGGCCACCCGGATCTCGTAACGCATGCGCGCCTCCCGCGTCGGACCGCCCGCGTCGGGCGTCCCGGGCTCCCCCTCCTGGTTCCAGGCTCGCGGCCGGGGGCCGGGCGGTCATCACCCCGCGGAGGTGAGCCGGCCCCGCGGCCGCCGCCGGCCGGACGACGCCTCAGAGCAGGTGCAGCTTGCGCGCGCGGCGGACCGCCTCGGTGCGCCGGCTGGTGCACAACTTGCGGTTGATGCTCTTGAGGTGGGTCTTGACGGTGTTGACGGACAACTGGAGGTCCGCGGCCACCTCCTGCGTGGACATCAGCTGAGCCACCCGCTCCAGCACCTCCCGTTCGCGCCGGCTGAGCGCTTCGACCGGCGGGGCGTCCTCGGCGGCACCGGGGGCGGGGACCGCCGGACGGCGCAGCGGCTCGGGCAGCCAGCCGTGCTCCGCCGTGAGGTCCGGCCGCCGCCGCAGGAAGGCCGCCAGCCAGGGGCCGGCCTCCAGGAGGGGGCCGCGCAGCCGGTCCGGACGGGCGGTGGCCAGGGCGCGGGCGAGCAACTGCCGGGCCGTCCGGTCGTCGCCGTCGGCCGCGGCGACCTCCGCCTTCAGCAGCAGGACACGGGTGACGGTGGCGGGTGGCCCGGCCGGTGCGCGGGGCAGCGCCCTGGCGGCCGCGCCGCGGTCGCCGGCGGCCAGCCGGGCCCGCGCCGTGGCCAGGGCCAGGCCGGGGCCGCGGGCCCCGTCGGCCGGCAGCACGTCGACCGCGGCCCGGCCCTCACCGGCCGCCACCAGGGCCTCGACGGCGACCGGCGTGATCAGCCCCCGGGCCCAGGGCGAAGGCTCCGCCGCGGCTCCGGGGTGCTCGGCGGTCGCGAGGGCGGCCAGGGCGCGCCGGGGGTCGCCGTGCCGGAGCGCGAGCCGGGCGCGGACCACGGCGTCGAGGACGATCCCCAGCGGATCTCCCCCCGGGCCGGACCTGACCGCCGGGGCACCGCGCTCCGGAACTCCTCGGCCCTCCAGCGCGCCTCCCTCCTCGGCAGTGCCGTCCTGCGCTTCACCGGAGTCGGCCGCCGGGACGCGCCCGGCGTGGCTCCGCGCGGTGGCCGGATCGCCCCGCTCCAGGGCGATCCACGCCAGCACGAGGTGGGCGACCGCGGCCCGGCCGGAGTCCTCCGCCTCCCAGGTCCCGGCCTCGGCGAGGGCCTGCCGGGCCCGCCGCTCCGCCGCACCGACGGCCCCGCCGAGCAGTTCCACCAGGGCGAGCAGCGCCAGCGGCTCGTACCGCTCCGGGTGCTCGGCGCCCGGCGCCTCGGCGACGGCGGCCAGCAGGGCGGAGCGGGCCGCGCCGGGGTCGCCCGACCAGAGCCGGACGGCCGCCAGGTCGGTGAACAGCCGTACCGGCAGCGCCTGGTGCTCCCGCGCGGGATCGGCCGGGACGGCCCGCCGGAGCCGGTCCGCCGTGCGGGCCGCCTCCTCCGCCCCCGGCGCCGAACCCGTCAGCCGGGCGGCCACCAGGCGCAGGACCGCCGCGGTGAGCCGGGCGGGGGCGTCGTCCTCGGCTGCCGCGAGTCCGGCGGTGGCCCGGTCCAGATGGGCCGTCCCGGCCGCGCAGTCGCCGGAGGCCAGGGCGCGGGCGGCCCGGATCAGTTCGGCGCTCGGTCCCTCCAGCCCGGCGGGCATGGCGTCGAAGAGCACCGCCGACCGCCCGCGGCCGGTGGACGAGAGGAACTGGTCCACCGCCGGGCCGGCGGCGAACCAGTCGGCGGCGAGGTCCCAGCGATCGGCGGCCACCGCGTGCCGCAGGGCGTCCTCCGGCAGACCGGCCTGCCGCAGCCAGCGGGCCGCGGTCAGGTGCAGCTCCGGCGGCAGCCCCGGGTGCCGGGCCCGCAGATGGACCCGGAGGATCTCCGCGAACAGCGGGTGCTGCCGGTACCAGGGGCCGTTCAGCGGGGTGACGAAGGCGTTCGCCCGGGCGAGTTCGTCGAGGATCCGCTCCGCGCCGGCGCCGCCGGTGAGGGCGTCGGCCAGGGCCGGGTGGATCCGGTCGAGGATGCTGGTGCGCAGCAACAGGTCGCGGGTCTCCGCCGGCCGGGTGTCGAGCACCTCCGCCAGCAGGAAGTCGGCGATCGTGCTGTGCCCGGCCTCGAACTCCTTGAGGTACTGCCCGCTGTCCGGGCTGCGGGTGGCGGCCAGCGCCCAGAGCCGCAGGCCGGCCGCCCACCCCTCGGTGCGTCCGGTCAGCACCCGGACGTCCGCGCCGGACAGCGACAGGCCGTGCCGGGTCAGCAGGTCGGAGGTCTCCTCGGCGGAGAAGGCGAGGTCCGCGGCGCGGATCTCGGTGATCTCGTCCGCGGCCCGGTAGCGGTGCAACGGCAGCAGCGGCTCGTTGCGGCTGACCAGCACCAGACGCAGCATGCCGCCGCAGTGGCGCAGCAGGTGGTCCAGCCCGGTGGCCACCTCCGGGTCGGTGATCCGCTCGAACTCGTCCAGGACGACCACGACCGGCTCCCGCCGCAGGCCCAGACCGGCCGCCAGGTGCTTGGGGGGCCGGCCGGCGGGGGCTGCGCGGCGTGCGGCGCCGACGGCGCGCGGGAGTGCCCCGGCGGCGCGCAGTGCCTGCCCGAAGTCGTGCCAGAAGACGGCGGGGGTGTTGTCCTGCGCCTCGACGGTCAGCCAGGCCGGGGGGCGCGGGGGCGGCGAGCTCCTGACCCAGTCGCAGACCAGCAGGGTCTTGCCCGCACCGGCCGGTCCGTCGACCAGGACCAGCGGGTGCTCCCGGACCCCGCGGGTGAGGCGGTCGGCCAGCCGGGCCCGGCGGACGAAGGTGGCGGGGACGGGCGGCACGCCGAGCCGGCCGGCGAGGGCGGGGTGGGCGCGGGGTGGGGCGGTCCGCTGCCGGCCGCCCGCCGGGTGTCCCGGTCGTCCGGTCACGGCGATCACCGCCTCAGCGCTCGGTACCCGCCGGGAATCCACGGCCTGCTTACGATCTTCGGCCGCACCCGGTGGACCCGCAAGGGGAGCGGGCCGGGGCGGCCGCTCCGCCGGGGGTCGGCCTCCCCCGGCGGGGTCGGACATCCGTGTGGGCTCAGGCGCCCGCGGGGTCGGGCGTCCGCGGGGCGGGGGTGGCGGGGGGCAGGGTCCGGTAGCTGGGGGCGAGGAACTCCCGGACGGCGAAGGCGATCAGCACCACCACGGCGAACCAGAACACCACCACGCCGCTCGGGTGGTCCCAGAAGGCGAAGATCACGGCGGCCACGAGCAGGACGGCGATGCCGATCCAGCGCTTCCAGCGGCGGACGATCGGCTCCACCGGGCCGGCCCGGAACCCTGCGGAGTCGGCGGCCGAGCGGACGGCGGCGACGCCGTGGCCGCTGACCGAGCGGACCGTCACGGCGGCCCGCGAGGGCCCGATCAGGAAGGCGCCGAGGGCGACCACGACGGCCAGCACGCCGACCACGCGGACGGCCCGGCGCAGGTAGGTGACCAGGGCGTCGTACACCGCGGCGGCCGCGTCGGGCGAGGCGTCGGAGGGCAGGTGGTCCAGGAAGTAGGAGCGGAACACGGCCAGCGCGATGCCCAGCAGCAGCATCGCGGCCCCGATCCCCAGGCAGGCGCCGATCAGGGCGCGGCGCCGGTTGAAGGCGGTGAAGACGCCGGCCGCGGCGACCAGCACGACGATGACCGGCATCCAGTTGCCGAGCACCTCCAGGAGCCGGAAGCCGCTCTTGATCTTGGCCAGGTCGGGCGAGGAGAAGACCACGAAGTCGGTGTGCACGGTCGGGATCTTCGAGGCCGGTCCGAAGCCCGCGTCGACCAGCTGGGCCTTCACCCGCTCGACGGCCGGCCCGATGTCGATGGTGACCTCGTCGTTCTTCAGCTGGACGGTGCCACCGCCCTGGCCGGTCAACGCCTTCACCATGCTGGAGTGACCGGCCCGCAGCGCGGTCTCCCACACCGTCGCGAAGGCGTCGCTGGTCACCACCCGCTCGGCGGCGCTGTGCACGAGGTTGGTCAGCGCGCTCTCCAGCGGACCGGTCAGACCGCCCAGCAGCTGGGCGAGCCTCGGCGGCACGCCCTGGTCCGCGGCGGCCTGCGAGAGGTCGTTCACCACCGCCTTGACATCGATCTGGTCGATGGCGGCGGTGGTGATCCGGTTGGCGAGGGCGTTCTGCACGTCGGGGTTGCGGGCCAGCGGGGCCATCGAGGCGACGAACCGGTCGGTGTCGGTCACCTCGTCGTGCGCCCACACCGCGATGACGGCGAGCAGCGACAGGACGGACGCCACGACCACCAGCACCACCGAACCGGTGGTGCGCAGGCGGTGGTGCTGGGGCCGGCTCGTCTCCCGGGCCTCCAACTGCGCGACCCTGCGGTGCAGGGCGGCGAGCTCCTCGCTCTCGGCCCCGGCCGTGAGCGGTTCGCCGGGGCCGGAGGGCCCCGCGGGGCCGGACGTCTTCCCGAGACCCTTCGCTTCGCCGGGGCCGGACGCCTTGCCGGGGCCGGGCTCTTTCCCGAGACCGAACCCTTCGGCGGGGCCGGACTCCGCCCCGGGCTCGGGCGGGTGTCCGGGGCTGGATCCCGGACGGGGGTTGGATCCCGGACCGGGGCTCGATCCGGGGCCAGGGCTGGATCCGGGGCCGGAGGGCCCGTCGGGTCCGGGTCGACCGTCGGATTCGGACGGCCCGTCGGGTCCGGTCGGTGTCATGGTCGCTCCTCGGTGGCGGTCCCGGACGGCGAGGCGCCGTCACGGGCCGCCTCCCCAGCCAAAGCCCGCCGGGCCCGGACCGCGAGCAGGAGTACCCCGGCAGGGTGACCCCGGCCCCACCCGGTCGGCCGGCGCGCCGCTCCGGGTCACCCCCCTCAGGTGATCCGGAGCGCCGTGGGAGGGATTTAGCGTTAGCGTCGCAGGAGCGCACCCGTCCGGAGCCGGACGGCGGTCGCGGCGCCGCGCCGCACGGTCCGGCGCACCCCCGGTCGCCGCCTGCGGGCCCGTCGCGTCCGGGACCGTTCCCCGATCAGCGCGGGGACCGTACGAGGGACGCCCGACCGGTCCCGCTCCGGGCACCCGGCAGCCGCGCACCGGACGTCACCGATAGGAGTTGACGTGAGCAACGAATCCAGCGAACCGATCGAACCGGGCCCCATCGACTACCTGATCGTCGAATTCCCCGGCAGCCGCCTGACCGGGGAGGGCATGCCCCTGCTCGCCGACCTGGTCGACCGCGGCATCATCCGGATCCTCGACCTGACCTTCGTCAGGAAGGAGGAGGACGGTTCGGTGAGCGGCATCGAGCTGGCCGACGTCAACGGCGACGGGCAACTCGACCTCGCCGTGTTCGAGGGCGTGTCCTCCGGGCTGCTCGGCGAGGAGGAGCGCAGCCAGGCCGGCGCGATCCTCTCTCCCGGCGACTCCGCCGCCGTCCTGCTCTACGAGAACCTGTGGGCCGCGCCGCTGGCCGCCGCGCTCCGCCGTGCGGGTGCCCGCATGATCGCGCGGGGGCACGTCCCGGTCGAGGATCTGATCGAGGCGCTGGACGCGCTCGACGCCAAGGCCTGACCGCACCGTCCCGTTCCCGACCGCAACCCGTCCGCCCTCTCACCCCAGGCAGGAAACCATGCCCGGACTACTGCGCGGCGTCGCACGCACCGCCGTCATCGCCGGTACGGCGACCACCGTCTCCAACCGCGTCTCCCGTCGCCAGGCCAACCGTTGGGCCAGCCAGGAGGCACCGCAGGCCGCACCCGCACCGGCCCCGGCCCAGCCCGCCCCGGCGGCGCCCGGCCCCGCGTCCATGGACGACAAGCTCGACCAGCTCAAGGAGTTGGCCGCCCTGAAGGAACAGGGCGTCCTCACCGAGGCGGAGTTCGCCGCCCAGAAGGCCCGCATCCTCAGCAGCTGACCCCCGCCCGGCAACCGCCGGCCCGGATCACCCGCCCGGGTGATCCGGGCCGGCGGCCGCTCAGGACGGACGGCCCGCGGCTCAGGACGGACGGCCGAAGGTCAGCGCGCCGAGGCCCTGGCGGGTGGCCGCGACCACCACCAGGTCCCCGTCGACGAGCCGGCGGCCCGGCGCCGGGTCCCAGAGCAGTTCGGGCCCGGCACCGGCCGGCCGGGACAGGTCCGGCGTGCGCGCGGCGGGTTCCCTGAGGTCGACGGCGAGGATCCGCCAGAACCCCGCCCGCTGGGCCTCGGCGACGGTCAGTCCGTTCAGCAGCGGGTTGGCGGTGACCTCCACGGCCGCGATCAGCAGCACCTGCCGGCCCACCGCGATCGCCCCGATCACCTGGCGGCCCATCATCGCGGAGGCGAACGAGGGCGCCGCGAGGAAGGAGACACTCCGGCTGCGGGTGTCGGCCCGCGGGTAGGAGTCGCGCAGGGCCCGGTAGACGACGCCGGCGAAGTCGTCGTCGAACAGCCGCAGCACCACCCGGACCTCCGGATTCCCCTCGCGGGCGTGCAGGGCCGCTTCGAGGTTGGCGCTGTCGTTGCCGGTCAGGGTGACCAGGGCGGCGCTCCGGCCGATCTTCGCGGCCTCCAGCACACCCTCCTGGGTGGCGTCCCCGATCACCACCGGCACCCCGTACGCACGTGCGGTGGAGACCCCGAGGGCGGTCGGGTCGCGCTCCACGCAGACCACCGGCACGTCGAGTTCCCAGAGGCTCTCCAGTACCCGGCTGCCGACCCGGCCGAGGCCCACCAGCACGACGTGGCCGGCCAGTCCGCGGGGCGGGCGGCGCAGGGCGGAGGCGCTGCGGAAGGCGCCGAGCGCCTCCAGCGCGAGGGCGATCATCAGCGGCATCACCAGCATCCCGCTGACGGCGGTCAGGATCTGCAGGACCTTGCGCCCGGACCCCTCCTCGGTGGCCGGGTCGCCCACGCCCAGCACGTCCATGACGGTGAGCCAGGCGGCATGCTGCGGCGTGGTGCCGCTGATCGTCGCCGTGAGGGCGGCGAACAGGACCACCAGGCCGGCCAGGGCCGCGAGGGCCCAGCGCAGACGACGGGAGAAGAGCGCAGCGAGCGGCGGGGCGGACAGGCCGGGCAGCCGGCGCGGCCGGCCCGGCGCCTGCACCCGGCCGACGAGCTCCAGCACCGTACGGCGGCCGTCGGGCGGCAGCAGGGCCGGGTCCGGGAGCAGTTCCTCGGCGCGGTCGTGCTCGGGCCGGTCGGTGCGGGCGGCCAGCGTGGCGACCTCGCGGCCCGCCACGGCCGCGCCGGGCGCGACCTCCGTGACCCGCAGCAGTTGCCCGTCGACGGGGACCACGTGGCTGAGGCCGGCCACGGTCGCGGCGACCAGGGCGGGAGCAGCGGTGGCCGACGCCGAGAGGACGGTGGTGGAGGCCTCCAGGGCGGCCGGCGGGAGGTCCGGACGGCGGGCGGCGGCGGCCCGGTCGAGGAGTTGCTCCACCCGCCGGCCGAGCTTGCGGTTGTACACCCGGACGGTCAGCCGCAGGGCGGGGTTGATCCTGCGGGCCCGCAGCGCCACGTGGATGTTGGCCTGGTCGTCCTCCGAGGTCAGGGCCAGCGCGACCGCGTTCCGCACGCCGGCCACCGTCAGCGCCGCGTGGTCGAGCACGGCGGCCTCGACGACCTCCACCGGCAGCCCGTGCTCGGTGGCGAGCGCCTGGATCTGCGGGCCGTGACCGCGCTCGGCGGACGGCAGGACGACCGTCACCCGCTGCCCGTAGAGCCGGGTGAGTTCGACCGTCAGACGGTGTGCCAGCGCGTCGTCGCCGCAGATCACCATGTGCCCGCCCACGGCCGCGTGGCGGGGCGCCTGCTGGCGGGGCAGGCGGTGCGGCCCGCGGTCGGCCTCGGCCTGGCCGGCGGCGCCTCCGGGGCCGATGGCTTCTCCCCGTCCGGCGGGTGCTCCCGGTCCGGCGGGTGCTCCCTGCCGGGCGGATTCTCCCGGTCCGGCGCTGCGCCGGCCGGCGGGCGGTGTGAGTGACATGGCCGCCAGTCTGCCCGGGAGCGGCCGGGCGCAGCAGCGCCTCGCCGGGATCCACCGCGCCGACGACCGTGGGCCGCTGACAGGCCGTGACCAGCGGGTCCGGCGGGGCGGGGACGGTCCGCGCGGACCGCACGGCACGCGTACACGAACGAGCCGCCAACCCCAATGCGGGTGATCCCCTCGGCCCGGCCGAGCCGGCCCGCCGCGGCTGCGAGGACCCCGATACCGTCCTTCCACAGAGTGTTGCGAGCTGACTTAGGTGTGGCTACCCTAAGTCCCTGTTTCCCCCTGCTGATGGAAGGCCCCCCGTGCCCTCGCCTGTGATACCCCCTGCCCTGACGTCCTTGGCGGCGGCCGCACCCTCCACCCCCCTCGGTCCGTTCGTCGACGGCCTCGTGTCCTGGACCACCTGGGTCACCCTGATGGGCCTGGTGGGCCTGATCGCCCTCGCCGTACTGTCCACCGGCCCCGCCGCGGCCCGCACGGCGCCGGCCGCGCTCCCCGCCGTCACCACCCGGATCGCCTGGGCCTCGGTCGTCGCCGGTGTCCTCGCCGCCCCGGCCGTGCTCGCCGAACTCGCGCACAGCGCCTCCAAGAACCACGGCTACGACTGGTCGGCCGCCTGGGACTCCCTCTACGACGGCACCAACGCCGGCCGGCTGTCCGGGCTGGAGGTCACCCTCGCCCTGGTCGCCGCCGCCCTGGTCGCCCCGCTGACGGTCCGCTCGGTGGCCGCCGGCCGGGCCCGCACCTGGCTGCTCGGCGCCGGGCTGGCCGCCGCCTCCGTCTCCCTCGGCGCCACCAAGTTCCCCACCAAGGCGCCCGCCGACCGGGGCCGCGGCAGCTTCGACACCCTGGTCTGGATGCTGCACCTGCTCGGCGGCGGCGTCTGGTTCGGCGGCCTCGCCGGCCTGCTGCTGCTCGCCGTCCCCGGCGCCGTCCCCACCGCCGGACGACGCGCCTTCTGGTCCGTGGCCGTCCGTCGCTTCTCCGTCGCCGCGACGGCCTGCGTCGCCGCCATCACCCTCTCCGGCCTGTTCCTGTACTGGGCGCACGTGGACGGCCTCAGCCAGCTGGTCACCACCATGTACGGCCGGGTGCTCGGTGTGAAGATCCTCATCTTCGGCGGCCTGCTGCTCCTCGGCACCTTCAACCAGTTCTGGCTGCACCCGCGACTCGAAGCCCTGCGCGACGAGGGCGACCAGCGTCCCCTGGTCACCGTGCTGCTCCGCAGGTTCCCGACGGTGGTCGCCGTCGAGGTGGTGCTCGCCCTGGCGCTGCTCCTGGTGGCTCCCTTCCTGCACGGCTCGGCCCGCAACCAGGCCTACCAGGCCCAGGTGTCCGAGCAGTCCGCCACCCCGATCCCCGCCAAGAAGCTCCCGAAGCTCCCGGCGAAGCAGGTCAGCACCTCCACCTGGGTCTGGGGCACTCTGGAGACCGTCGCCGTGATCGCCCTCATGGGCGGCGGCTACCAGCTCTCCGGCCGCCTGGCCCGCCGCCGCTCGGCCGCGGCCACCGCGACCCCGAGTGCGACGACTCCGGACACGACGGCTGCGGAGGTCGCGACCTCGGAGGCCACCGCCTCGGAAGCCACCACCCCGGTGGCCACGGCCTCGGCGTCGCTTCCGGGCTGACCCGGGCGGAGCCCGCCTGACCGGCGGGCGCCCGGCGAATCCAGCTCGGCAGCAGGGCGGTTGGCGCCCGCCCACGTCGACGCCCACGTCGACCCGCAGCCCCCGTCCTGCCTCTCGGCCGGGCAGGGTTGCGGGTCGACGTGGGCGGCCGTGACCCGGGCGCAGTGGCGACGGAACGTCCCCGCGGGTCCGGTCCACCCCTTCGAGCAGACCGGATCGTGGGCGCGGGTGGTGCGGATCAGCCGGTGCAGCCCTTCCCGTTGAGCGTGAAGGCGGGTGCCGCACCGGGTGCTCCGTCGGCCTGGAAGCCGAAGGAGGTCGAGCCGCCGGCGGGGATCGCGGCGTTGTAGCCCGCGTCCTTCGCGGTGACGGCGGCGCCGGACCGGGTGACGGTGGCGCTCCACGCGTTGGTGATCGCCTCACCCGCCCGGAAGGTCCAGCCCAGCGTCCAGCCGGCGACCGGCGTGGTGCCCGTGTTCCTCAGGGTGACCGTGGCGGTGAAGCCCGAACCCCAGCTGTTGACCGCGTAGGTGACCGCGCAGCCGGTGACCGGCGCCGTCGGGCCGGCGCTCACCGACGCCGACGGCGAGGGCGAGGGCGAGGGCGAGGGCGAGGGGGACGGCGAAGCGGACGGGGACGGCGACGGGCTGGAGGACGGGGACGGGGAGACCGACGAGGACGGCGAGCCGGACGGCGTCGGGGTGGATCCGTCGGGCAGCGCGCCCCACTGCTTCACGCCCTTGTCGAGCAGCACCAGGTTCGCCGCGTCGATCGGCGCATCGCCCGGAGTCTTGCCGATGCTCTGGTACGACCAGTCGTTGGAGGGGTCCCAGGCCCCCGAGGAGGCGATCCGGAACTGCACCTCCTTGCGGTACGCCGACTGCCCGGCCGGGGCGATGACGGTGTTGGAGCAGTCGATCGACACGTAGTAGACGGACCCGGAGAACTGGGTCGGCCCGCTGATCGCGCCGCACTGGTTGTAGTTGGTGGTCAGCGTGAGCTGGCTCGGGCTGACACCCGGCTCCAGGGTGAAGTAGTAGCGCAGTTCGGCGTTCTTCATCGCGCGGGCCGGCCAGGCCGACTTGTTGACGAGATAGGCCTTGACCTCGGTGAAGGTGCTGCCGGTGGTGTTCAGCCCGGCCTGCACGGACATCTCCGGCCCGTCCGGGCTCTCCTTCACCGGGAAGGAGGACGAGGCCAGCGGGGTGCCGCCGTACTCGCGGTAGAGGCGGGCCAGCGCCCCGGTGAAGGCCGCGTTGTAGTCGGTGGCGACCTCGTTGTCGGTGTAGTTCGAGCGGTCGTCGGTGTAGGAGTCGTCCGCCGAGCTCGGACCGCCGACCAGCGCGCCGACCAGGAGGTGACGGCTGTTCGCCGGGCTGGTGAGCTGGTCCGTCCAGGAGCCGTGGGCGGTGCGGTGGTGCGGGTTCTTGGGGGAGTTGTCGCCGAAGCCGATCAGATAACTGGACCTGCGGGGATTGTCGCCGAGCGCGTAGTTGATCTGGCGGACGGCGAAGTCGTGGTAACGGGCCCTGCGGGTGTCGTCGCCGGTGATGCCGTCCGAGTACACCAGTGCCACGAAGGCGGTGTTGGCGGCGTAGCGGAGGGATCCCCACGAGTCGAGGACGGCCTCGCCGCCGGGTGAGTAGGTGACCTTGTTGCCGTTGACGCCGACCGTCCACCAGTCCAGCCAGCGGTTGGCGTCGTCGATGTACTGCTGCTTGCCTGTGAGTTGGGCGAGCAGCACGTACGCGCCGTAGGACTTGTCGTCCCAGGCGATGGTCCAACGGTAGGAGCGGGTGCTGGTCTGCGGCTCGGTGGAGAGGTTGGCGTAGGAGGACTCGGCCTTGGCGAGGTAACTCGCGTCCCCGGTGGCCTTGTAGAGCCAGAGCGCTCCCCAGACCAGCTCGTCGTTGTAGCCGCTCCAGGAGTTGTAGTAGCTCTTGGCGTCGGTGATGCAGTCCGAGTACTTGCCCCGGTAGGTGTCGGCGAAGCTGTAGAGCTGCTTGGCGTGCGTCAGCAGGGTGGCCGCGTAGGCCGGGTCGCTGTCGGCGAAGACCATCGAGGAGGAGGCCATCGCGGCGGCCGTCTCGCCGGCGAGGTCGGAGCCGGCGCAGGAGGCGTCGATCTTGTACGACGGGCGTGCCATCGGCAGCACCTCGGCGGAGCCCCACCACTTGTGGTCGTCGGCACCGTTGCCGACCTGCCCGTAGAGGACGTTCGGGGCCGGGTGCGCCTTGATGAAGTAGTCGTTGACGAAGCGCAGGTTGTTCTTCAGGTACTGCATCTGCCCGGAGTCGGTGTACCCCTGCTTCTGGGTGATGCCGCCCCAGGCCAGCATGGTGGTCGAAGCGGCCATCGGCAGGCCGAACTTGACGTGGTCACCGGCGTCGTACCAGCCGCCGGTGAGGTCGAGGCCAGCGTCCTTGCCGTCGTCGGGCGCGGAGTCGCCGCGCCAGCTCACCCGGTTGGTGGCCGGCAGCTTGCCTGACTGCTGGGCCTCGTAGAAGAGCACCGATTTCTGCAGCGCCTCACCGTAGTTGAACGCCGGCGCCGCTGCCTGGGCGCTCTCGGTGTGCAGGGGCAGCAGCAGGCCGGCGGCGAGGGCGCCGGCGAGGGCGAACCCCACCAGGCCGCGCCTGGGGCGGCGGTGCGGCTGCGACGGGACGGGGAGGAGGCGGCCGGGTGGGGGTTCGGCGGGGTACGACATGGCGTCCTTCCGGGACGGCGGGGTGGGTGCGACGGAGGGCGGGGGTACCTCGCGGCGCGGGCGGCGGGGTGACGGACGGCGGTCGGGAGCCGGGCGGGACCGGCCAGGGCGGGGCGGCCTGCGCAGTGGTCGCAGGCTGGGCAGGGGCTGGCGGCGCGTCACCGGTCCGCACGGGGGTGGGGGCGTACGGACCGGTGACGTGCGAGGTCGGGCGGCCCGCGGCGGTGGTGACGCCACGGGATGCTTCTCCACCCCATCGTGGGAGCGCTCCCACGCCTAGGTGGGATGCGACGCCTTCGGGCAGGGGCGGCGCCGTCCATGGTGTCGGGGGGACCTACGGCTGTCAATGAGAAGCGCAGGACGGGAGTTGGGGCCCACGGCCGGGCGCCCGGTTGCGGACGGGAGGAGTGGACCTGAGCGCGGAACCGAGGCGCGGGGCTCAGGCTCGCTCGACAGCCACGGCCCTCTCGCGGACGGTGACCGGGTCCACGGCCGGGGACCGCTCGACCATGCCCAGCGCCACGCCGGCGACGATGACGGCACCCCCGGCGATCTGGGCGAACCGGATGGACTCGCCGTTGATCAGTACGGCACCGAGCACTCCGAAGGCCGGCACCAGGTTGAGGATGTTCACCGCGACGCTCGACGCCATGCGCCGCAGCCCGTAGTTGTAGAGCAGGAAGCCGCCGACCGAACAGGCGACGGCCAGATAGGCCAGCAGCGAGGAGACGGTGGCGTCGGGCACCCGCCACTCACCGGCCTCCAGCAGCGAGGCGAGCAGGAAGCCGGCCGCGCCGGCGAGGGTCTGGTAGTAGGTGACGCCCACCGCGTCCAGGTCCCCGGCGGACCGCTTCACGATCACGTTGTAGCCGGCCCAGACCAGACCGCCGAGCAGCAGCAGCACATCACCGAACCACCGTGAACTCCCCCCGACGTCAGCCCCGTTGCGGACCACCAGGAAGGCACCCAGGGTGGCCAGCAGCACGCCGGCCACCCGCAGCCGTTGCATCCGGCTCCGGAACACCACCAACTCCAGGAGCATGGTCATCAGCGGGTAGGTCGCCACGATCAGCGACGCGTCCGAGGCCGTGGAGAGCTCGACCCCGACGTTCTCCAGTACGAAGTAGCCCGTGATGCCGAGCAGGCCGCTCAGGTACAGCATCCGCCGCCGGCGGGCGTCCGGCCGGGCCGAGGGCGTGCGGCGCAGCCGCATCATCACGGTCAGCAGGCCTGCCGCGAAGGTGAACCGGACGGCCCCGATGGACAGCGGCCCGACATCGTCGAGCACCCGCTTGGTCACCGCGTAGGAACTGCTCCAGAACAGCGCGGCCGCCACGACCGAACAGATCGCCCAGGCCCTGGGCTTACCCTCGTACTGCACCGCGGCTGCCCCTCTCGACTTGACCATCCGTCGAACAATGAGCGGAAGGTCACGCGAAAGGCTAACAACCCCTGCGGAATTCAACCAAGCAGGACGAACTAAATTCGGCTCCGGCCAGATCTGAGGGAACGTGGATGAACTTGATTCGGCGCTGGTCCGGCTTCTCCAGGAGAACGGTCGGCGTACCAACCGCGACCTGGCGCAGGAGCTGGGCATCGCCCCCTCCACCTGCCTGGAGCGGGTCCGCTCGCTGCGCGAACGCGGCGTGCTGACCGGCTTCCACGCGGAGGCCGACCTTGCGGCGCTCGGCCGCGGCCTGCAGGCGATGATCGCGGTGCGGGTCCGTCCGCCCACCCGGACCGTGATCGAGCAGTTCCAGAGCTTCGTGGCACGGATGCCGGAGGTGATCTCGGTCTTCGTCCTGACGGGTACCGACGACTTCCTCCTCCATGTGGCGGTCCGCGACACCGATCATCTGCACGCGGTGGTGCTGGACAAGCTGACGGAGCGACCGGAACTCGCGGACGTCCGGACCTCGGTGGTCTACGGACACCTGCGGAAGAAGGTCATCGGCCCGGCGTGAGAGGTCCGACGGCGACGATCAGCAGGGCGCCGGCTTCCGGACTGCCGTCCGCGACCCGCCGCACGCCGCCGGGAACGCGCGGACCGGCAGCCCGCCGGGCTCCAGCTCGCCGGGCAAGGCCCCGGGATCCGGCGCCGGCCGAAATCGGGCGGCCGCGCCGGGAGGGCCATTCGCTGGAACGGCTTCCTGGAAGCCACCACGATCGCGTTCCCCCTCGCCGCCGTCACCGACCCTGAGTGCAGCCCCGGCTCAGCGCGCCCGGCCCCGTGGCTTCAGGGACCCGGTCGGCAGGTGGGGAGCGGCCAGCCGGGCCCCGTCGTAGCCGTGCACCTCGCCGAAGCGGGGGCCGGACATCCAGTCCTCGCGGGCCTGGGCGATCTCCTCACCGGACCGGCCGATGAAGTTCCACCACATCACGATCTCCTCCTCGAAGGGCTCGCCGCCGAGGAGCAGGACGGCGCCGTCCGTCCGTGCCAGCAGGGGGAGTTCGGTGCGGCCGCAGCCGAGGTAGAGGATCGAACCGGGCTCGACCCGGACGCCGTCCACGTCGACGCTGCCGGTCATGGCCAGGACGGCGTACTCGAAGTCGCGCTCCAGGGGCAGGCGCAGTTCGGCGCCCTCGGTGAGGGCGAGGTCGGCGCCGACCAGGGGGGTGTGGGCGGTTCCGGGTGAGGTGGCGCCGTCCAGGGTGCCCATGATCACGGTGCTGCGCAGGCCGGTGGCGGTGACGGTCGGCAGCTCGCTGTGGTGCTCGAAGGCGGGGGCGGTGTGCCGGTGGGCGTCGGGCAGGGCGACCCAGAGCTGCGCGCCGTGCAGCAGCCGGGCGTGCTCGCGCGGGGACTCCTCGGAGTGCGAGACGGCCCGGCCGGAGGTCATCAGGCCCAGTTCGTAGGGGCGGACGGTCTGCAGGCTGCCGAGACTGTCGCGGTGCAGGACCTCGCCCTCGTGCAGCCAGCTGACGGTCTGCAGGCCCATGTGCGGATGCGGGGGCACCTGCATGCCGGGCTGGTCGGCGATGTCGTCCGGCCCGTAGTGGTCGACGAAGCACCAGGCGCCGACCATCCGCCGGCCGAGGTTGGGCAGCAGCCGGCGCACCTCGGTGCTCTCGCCGAGCCGGACCTGACGTCCGGCCAGCAGTTCCTTGACCGGCCCGGTGCCGGCCTCGCCGCCGCAGCGGGTCGCGGAGGGCTTCAGGTCGAGATTGCTCATGTCGGGTCCACCGTAGGGGTCGGGGCCGGCTCGCACCGGAGTTCCGAACGATCATCCGTCAGACAGGGTGGATCACGAAGCACCGGGAGCGGGCGGCGAACACCGGGACCGTACCGGGGGCGGACCGGGGGCGGACCGGCGGCGAACACCGGGACCGTACCGGGGGCGGTCCGGGACCGGCCGCCCGCCCCCGGACGCGGTCAGGCGGGCCGTCCCGCCAGGGCGTGGCCGAGGAAGGGCATGACGTCCGGCAGCACCCGCCGCCAGAACCCCCCGCTGTGCTCGCCGGGCGGGAAGTGCGCCTCGGCGGCGTGCGGGGCCAGCCGGCGGGCCGCCGCGCAGAACGGGTCCTCGGTGCCGCACCAGACCCCGAGCGGGCTGCCGAGCGGCTGGTCGAGGTGCAGCAGCGGCTCGTACTCGCGCCAATCGGCCTCGTCCCGGAAGACCTCGACGGCCTCGGCGTCCGGCCAGCCGCGGAACACGGCGGGGCTGAGCGCGGCCACCGGGCCGAAGCCCTTGCCGCGGTTGCGGGCGTAGTTGAGGGCGCCGAAGCCGCCCATCGAGATGCCCATCGCGCCGCCGGGCGGGCGCAGCCCCTGTTCGGCGAGCCAGCCGGGCAGTTCGTCCAGCAGCATCCGCTGCGGGTCGTCGCCGGTCGCGGTGCGGCGCCAGTAACTGGCGTTGCCGCCGTCCACGGCGACCACGGCGAACGGCGGGACGCCGGCCGCCACCGCCGCCGAGAGGAACTCCGGCAGCCCGGTCTCGACCATCGTGCGGGCGGTGGCGCCGCGGCCGTGCAGGGCGAGGCAGACCGGCAGGTCGGCCGCGCGGTGGTCACCGGGCGGGGTCATCGTGATCAGCCGCACCGTGGTGCCGCGCGCCGCCGAGCGCCGGTCCTCGGTGCGCACCGGGCCGGCGGTGGCCGCCGGCAGGACGCCGTCGGGGCCGGTCAGGCCGAGGGCCCGGCGCAGCCGTGCGCCGCCGGGCAGGACGTCCTCGGCCATCGCCGCTCCGGTGCCGGCCGCCGCCACGGCCAGGGCGCCGGCCCCGGCGGCGGCCCGCAGCAGTGTGCGCCGGCCCACCCGGCCGGTCCGCTCCCCCGCGCTCCCCGCACGGCCCCCGGACGTCTCCCCGCGACCCACAGCACTCTCCCCCTTCGACGGTGAGTCACCAAGCCTAGAAGGGTGCGGGTCCGGGGTCGGTGCCGCCGCGGTCACAGGTGATCGACAGGTGCGGCACCGGGCCCGGCGGGCCGGGACGTCAGTGGCGGCAGGCCCAGGACGCCCCGGCCGTCGCCCGCTCCGCCTGGGCGCGCAGCGCCCGGACGGCCTCGGCCGGGTCCTCGGCGCCGTAGACGGCCGAGCCGGCCACGAAGACGTCCGCGCCGGCCTCGGCGCAGCGCTCGATGGTGGACGCGGCGACGCCGCCGTCGACCTGGAGCCAGAGGTCCAGGTCGTACTTGGCGATGAGCTCCCGGGTGCGCCGGATCTTGGGCAGCATGATGTCGAGGAAGGCCTGCCCGCCGAAGCCGGGCTCGACGGTCATGATCAGCACCATGTCGAGTTCGGGGAGCAGGTCCTCGTAGGGCTCGATCGGGGTGCCGGGCTTGAGTGCCATGGACGCGCGGGCGCCCTTGGAGCGGATCTCCCGGGCGAGGCGGACGGGCGCGGCGGCGGCCTCGACGTGGAAGGTCACCGAACCGGCGCCGGCCTCGACGTACTGGGGGGCCCAGCGGTCCGGGTCCTCGATCATCAGGTGCAGGTCCAGCGGGGTGTCGGTGGCGCGCGCGAGGGACTCGACCACCGGGACGCCCAGCGTGAGGTTGGGCACGAAGTGGTTGTCCATCACATCGACGTGCAGCCAGTCCGCGCCCCGGACGGCCTCGGCCTCCTCGGCCAGTCGCGCGAAGTCGGCCGACAGGATGCTGGGGTTGATCTGCGCCATTTCCGATGCCTTCACAGCTGGACCAGGGTGCCGGGAGCGGGCACCTCGGCCACATCATCCCCCGGCCGGGCGGCCGGTGGCACACAGCGATACGTCCCCGTGACCCGCGTCACACCGTGTGCGCGCTATCGTGACGGCCGCCGTGGTCCCGTCCCCGTCCCTCCGAGGAAGGTCTGCAGATGGCCGAGTTGGTCCATCCCGCCCGCGCGTTGTGGTGGCTCTTCGAGCCGGTGCACGCCGTCACCTACTTCTCCCCCGAGGGGAGGGCCGCCTACGAGGCGGCCGGGCTGCGCGGCGGCTGGCGCGGCTACTTCGCCGGACGGGCGGCGCCGTTGGGCGCGGTGGACGCTGCGCCGGTGGTCGCCGCCTTCTTCAACTTCGCCCCCAGCATGGTGGAGCGGGCACTGCCCGACGTGTGGACCAGGGTGACCCCGCAGGCCGCGCTGGAGGCCCGGACGGCCGGCGCCGCGGCGGCGCTGGAGCGGCTGCTGGAGCACATCAAGCCGGACCGGATCGAGCGGGTGGTGACCCAGCTGGAGCTGGCCGCGGCCAGGCTGGACTGCGCGGGACGGGTGCTGGCCTCGGCCAACGCGGCACTGCCCCGGCCCGAGGGCCTGCCGGCGCGGCTCTGGCAGGCCGCCACGGTGATGCGCGAGCACCGCGGGGACGGGCACGTGGCGGCCCTGGTCGCCGCCGGTCTGGACGGGTGCGAGGCGCTGGTGGTCCGATGTTCGCTGGACCTCCAGCGGGAGGAGCTGCAGCCGTACCGCGGCTGGACGGACGAGGAGTGGGACGCGGCCGCCGAGCGGCTGGTCGAACGTGGCTGGCTGACCGCGCGGGGCACCGTCACGGAGTGCGGCCGGATCCGCCACCAGGCGCTGGAGGCCGCCACCGACCTGGCCGCGGCCCGGGTCTGGGAGGGGTACCCGCGTGCCCAGCTGGACCGGCTGGCCGCCGACCTCAAGCCCATCTCGGCGCTCTGCCGCACGGACCTGCCGCCGATCAACCCGATCGGGCTGCCCGCCGGCGCGGGCTGATCCGGTTCTCGTCGGCGGGCCGCAAGCCGGGTCGTACCCGGCACCGCGCCGCACGGCGGTCCCCCCGGCAGGCCGGGGGGACGACCAGGTCGTACCCAGGACCGCCCCGCGCGGCGGTCAGAGGCCGGCCGGGGCGGCGCCGTGCGGGCCGAGCACGATGCCCCGGCCGGCGTAGAAGCGCGGGAGGTCCGTCCAGGGGACGCGGGCGAAGGCCTGCGACTCGCCGGCGAACCCGGACGGGTTGTGGATCACCAGCTCCTGTTCCGTCGCGCCGACCGCCAGCACCAGGTGGCCGCCGCGGCGGGCCGGTTCGGGCCCGAGGGTGCGGACGGCCGGGTGCACCGAGGTCATCACCAGGCGCCCGTCCGCCAGCAGCCGCGGTATGTCCTCGGCCGGCAGCTCCGGGCGGGACTCGGCCGCGAGCCCCCATCGCTCGCCGACGTAGGCGGCGAACGGCGCGTGGATCAGGCCGTCCAGGCGCTCGCCCCGGCGTACGTACGCACCGGCCGCCAGGCATTCACCCGCAAGGGTGATGGCCGGCGGCGCGACGCCCCACCAGTGGTCCAGCGCCATCCGCAGGCAGGCCATGCCGCAGAGCCGCCAGGACCAGAACTCGTACTCCTCCTGCGTCGCCGCCCCGGACTGGCCCCACAGGGGGTCGTCGGCGGCGCTCAGCTTGCCCGCGATGATCTCCCGGACCAGCTCGGGGGACTCCCACTGGGAGTAGTAGGGCACCTGGTGGATGATCTCCGCGACGGTCGTCATGGCCCGACCCTGCCACAGCCCGGCGCCGCCTTCCCGTCGAGAGCGGCCCGGACGGGGGTCGACCGGAGGCGGGCCTCCCGGACGGAGGCCGACCGGACGGGGCGCACCGGGACGGCGGCGCGGGCCACCCGGCAGGCCCGGGCCCGGACGGCGGCGCGGGTGCTCCGGCCTGCGCCGCCGTACCGGGGCGGCTACCAGGCGTAGTCCTCCGGGGCGGTCCGGCGGCCGGGGAAGATCTCGTCCAGCCGGTCGAGGGTCTTGCGGTCCAGCGTCACGTCCAGGGCTCGGACGGCGGCCAGCAGTTGCTCCAGGGTGCGGGGCCCGACGATCGGGGCGGTCACCGCCGGGCGGGAGAGCAGCCAGGCCAGCGCCACGTCACCGGGCTCGTGACCGAGTTCGGCGGCGAGGTCCTCGTACGCCTGGATCTGGTCCCGCCGGGCGGCCAGCACCCCGGCCTGACGGTCCTGGCTGCGGCGCACCCCCTCGCGCTCCTTGCGGAGCACCCCGCCGAGCAGGCCGCCGTGCAGCGGGGACCACGGGATCAGGCCGAGACCGTAGTGCCGGGCGGCCGGGACGACCTCCAGCTCCACGCTGCGCTCCAGCAGGTTGTAGAGCGACTGCTCACTGGTCAGGCCGAGGAAGTTGCGGGCCCTGGCGGCCTCCTGGGCCTGGGCGATGTGCCAGCCGGCGAAGTTGCTGGAGCCGACGTAGACGATCTTGCCCTGGGCGACCAGCACCTCCATCGCCTGCCAGATCTCCTCCCAGGGCGTGTCCCGGTCGATGTGGTGCATCTGGTAGAGGTCGATGTGGTCGGTCCGCAGGCGGCGCAGGCTGGCGTCGACCGCCCGGCGGATGTTGAGCGCGGAGAGCTTGCCCTCGTTGGGCCAGGTCCCGGTCTCGCCGTACAGCTTGGTGGCGAGCACCGTGCGCTCGCGGCGGCCGCCGCCCTGGGCGAACCAGGCGCCGATGATCTCCTCGGTTCGGCCCCTGGTCCCGTGGCCGCCGTAGGTGTTGGCGGTGTCGAAGAAGTTGATGCCCTGTTCGTGGGCGGCGTCCATGATCCGGTGGGCGTCGGCCTCCTCGGTGTGCGGTCCGAAGTTCATGGTGCCCAGGCACAGGCGGGAGACGGTCAGGCCGGTACGGCCGAGGTGGGTGTACTCCATGGTCCACCACCCTTGTGCGGGCCGGGGGCTTTGTCCAGCACCAACTCCCCGGCGCCCGGGCCGCGGCACGCCGGGTGCCGACCCGGCCCGCGGTGTCGGAATCCGTGGGTGGCGAACCTCCTGACCGCCGGCGGGACGAAGGCCGTCGGCAGGACGGAGCACCCGGCCGGGCCGGCCGCCACCGGGTGCTGCCGGGCTGCTCACACCCCGCCCCGACCCGAGGGCGAACGGCCCCGTACGCCCCGGAGCCGCCCGCCCGCCGACCCCGGGCCGCCGCGCACCCGCGCCGGCGGATCGTCCGGCGCGGTGACCAAGCGTGACCGGAGCGCCTCGGAGCGCGTACGATGCTGCGTGCACGTCGCACCTCCGGGGGCCGGGACGGCCGGGCCCCGTCAGGCCGCGCCGCGCACCGCCACGCGCCGGGCCGCGGGAAGGGGAACGCCTTGGACACGGTGATCGTCCAGCTGCCGGAGCGGGCGGGCCGCCGGCCCGGGGACGCCGCGCCGAAGCCGGAACTGCTGCGGATGGGCCCGGGCGAGAGCGCGGAGTTCGGCCGGGGCTCCCCCGGCCGGCCCGCCGCCGTCCCGCTGGACGACCAGGGCGTCTCCCGGCGGGCCGGCGAGATCACCGCGGCCGAGGACTACTGGCGGCTGTCCAACTTCAGTACCGGCGCGACCTACGTGGTGGAGAACCTGGAGGGCGCCGGCGAACACATCAAGGTGGCTCCCGGACGGCTCGGGGCGCCGGTGCCGTTCGAGTTCTCCCGGGTGGTGCTGCCCTCGCTCGGCGGGAGCACCCACTTCAAGGTCTTCGCACCCCAACACGCCTACCTGGACGGCGAGTCCGGCCCCAGCACCGGCGAGCACACGGTGAGCCCGTTCGCCCTGGACCCGACCTCCAAGTACTTCCTGGTCCTGCTGGCGCTCTGCGAGCCTCGCCTGCGGTCCGCCACCGCGGCCGTGCCGGGCGCCACCGAGGTCGTGGAGCGGCTGCGCCCGCTGCACGGCTGCCGGGAGCTGAGCCGATCCGCCGTCAACTACCACATCGACTACCTGGCCGGCGTCAAGCTGCGCCTGCGCGACGATGCGCTCCCGGCCGGTCCGGGCCTCCCGGCCGCCGCCCGGACCGGCGCGGCCGGGGGCAAGCGCGAGGAACTCGTCTCGCTGGCACTGCGGTTCGACCTGGTGCGGGAGGAGCACCTCGCCCTGCTCCCGGCCCGCCGAACCCGCTGACCCCTCGGCCGGCGCCACCCGGCCGGCCGACGTCCGAAAGGGCCGAGCACGCATGAAGGACCCCGGCAGGCCACCGCTCGACGTGCCGGCCGGCCGACTGGTGGCCGGGACCCGGATCACCGGCCTGATCGGGAACGGCAGTTGGGGCAGCGTCTACGCGGCCGAGGAGCTGGCCGACGGCGCACCGGTCGCCGTGAAGTTCCTCCGCCCCGACCGACTGACCCCCGGCCAGCGCCGGACCATGGCCGAACTCGTCGAGCGCGAGGTGCGGTTCAGCCGCCAGGCCGACCACCCCGGCCTGGTGCGGACGCTGCGCACCGCCACCCTCGACGAGCCGGACGACCCCCCGCTCGACGGCGCCGTGGTGCTGGTGATGGAACGCGCCGAGCGGAGCCTGCAGGACCTGCTCGCCGCCACCGCACCGCACACCCCCGTGCCGGAGGCGGAGCGCCTGCTCACCGAGATCTGCGCCGGTCTCGCCCACATGCACCGCCACGGCTGGGTGCACGGCGACCTCAAGGGCGCCAACATCCTGCTGATGCCCGGCGGCGCCGCCCGGCTGGCCGACTTCGGGCTGACCGCCGAGCTGGAGGGCACCCACGCGTACGTCCCGCCGCTCGGCTCGCCCGACCACGTACCGCCGGAGTGGTGGTCCCAGCGCGCCGGCAGCCGGGGTGTCCCGCTGCGGCCCGGGGCCGACGTGTGGGCCTTCGGCGTGCTCGCCCACCAGGTGCTGAGCGGCGGGCTGCATCCCTTCCCCGGGGCCACCGCCCGGGCCAGGTCGCTGGCTGCCCAGTCCTACGCCCGGGGCGCCTCCCCGCTGCGGCTGGACCGGAGCGTCCCCGAGCGGTGGCGGGGCCTGATCACCGCCTGCCTGGCCGCCGACCCGGCTGCGCGGGGCAGGCTGGACTCGACAGAACTCCTGCGTAGGGTCGTCCTGTTGGCCGGTCCGGAGGCCTGCGCCGAGGTCCGACCCCGACGCCCCCGTCGGGCCGTCCCGCTCGTCGCCGGGGCTCTCGCGCTGACCCTCGCCGCCGGCACCGCCGCTCTCGCGGGCACCCTGCTGCCCGGTGGTGGCGAGTCCCCACCGCCGCCCGCCGCCACCGCCACCTCGGGCGGCCAGGGCGGTCCAGGAGGTCCGGGAGGCCAGGGCGGCCAGGGCGGTCCGAGCCGTCCTGCGGGCGCCATCCCCGAGGACTCCGACGTACCGGTCGCGCTGCGCGAGGTGATCGCCGGCACGGCCCGCCGCTGCCCGGAGCCCGAGGTGACGCCGGCCCTGCTGGCCGCGATGCTCAAGGCCGAGAGCGGGTTCGACGCCGCCGCCGCGCGGCCGCAGTCCGACGAGTACGGCATCGCGATGTGGACACCGGCGGTCTTCAACGCCTGGGCCCAGGACGGCGACAACGACGGCGACCGGGACTACATGTCGGCGCCGGACGCCATCGTCAGCATGGGCAACTACGTCTGCTGGCTCGACCAGCAGTTCAAGCACCGGGGCCTGAGCACCGACCTGCCCGCGCTGGTGGTGGCCGGGTACCGCACCAGCGACAAGACCGTGGCCGACGCCGGCCGGGTGCCGGACCGGGTCCGGCCGCACGTCGACCAGGTGATGAAGTACCTGGCCGAGTACGACGGTTGAGCCGGCACCCGGCGCCCGGCGAACGCGGAGCGTCCCCGCCGCGACGGCCACGGCGGGGACGGTCACGGCGAGGACGGTCACGGCGAGGACGGCCCCGGATGGGGCCCCGGTTCAGCTCAGCACCAGGGGAGTCCGGGGACGGGCTCGTCGTTGCCGCCGCCGGAGAGGTGGATCACGTTCACCCAGACCCCGCGGTTGCCGCTGTCGTCGTCGGTCTTCGCGTACCACTTGTTGTGGTACGCGCCGTCGGACATCTCGGTGCCCACGGCCTGGCAGTAGAAGTAGTTGGTACCGGCGTTGAGGGTGCCGGCCCGGACGTTGCCGCTCCAGAAGGTGGGGGCGGTCTTCCAGACGTGGCAGTCGTAGGTGCCGTTGCCGTTGTCGGTGCAGCCTCCGGCCGCCTCGGCCGAGGTCGCGGTGAGACCGAGCGTGGCGACTCCGAGCACGGCCGCGGCGCCGGCCAGGGCGAGCTTGCGTACAGCGAACATGGTTCTCCCAGGAGATGACGTCCCGTCGACGCGGGACGGGTGGTCGGTACCGGCGCTCCGCAGCGGTGCGCCCACGACCAGAGAACCAGCGCGTCCCCGCCCCCGGTACCTGACACCTGTCAGGGGTGTCCGGCACCCTCCGACAGCGCCGTCTCTGCGCCGACCGGCCCGCGGTCGACCGTCCCGCACTGCGGGCGGGTGGGGGCCCGGACCTACCGGGAGCGGCCGGGCTGCGGGTGGCCGTCCACCCGGCGCGGCACGCCCAGCGGGTTGCCGTCGTGCAGCTCGGCCGGCAGGAGCTCCGGCGGGACGGCCTGATAGCTGACCGGCCGCAGCCAGCGGGCGATCGCACCCGCGCCCACCGAGGTGGCGGTCGAGGTGGAGGCCGGGTAGGGCCCGCCGTGGTGCATGGCGGGAGCGACGGCGACGCCGGTCGGCCAGCCGTCGACGACGATCCGGCCGGCCAGCGGGACGAGGCTGCGCAGCAGCGCGGCGGCGTCCTCACCGCGCTCGTCGGCCGCGAGCTGCACGGTGGCGGTGAGATTCCCGTCCAGCCGGGCCAGCACGGCCGCCAGCTCGGCCTGGTCGCGGTAGCGGGCCAGGACGGTGACCGGGCCGAAGCACTCCTCCAGCAGCAGCGCGTGCGGGCCGTCGGCGGCGAGCAGTGCGGCGGGCACCGCCAGCACGCCGGGGCGGACGGCCAGCGGCGCGGTCGCGGTGGGCTCCTCGGCCGCCGCCAGCAGCTCCTCGACCTCGTCCAGGGCGGCTCGTTCGCGGACGCCGGACAGGAACGCGGCCCGCATCCGGCTGTCGAGCAGCGGGGCGGCCTGGGCCCGGCCGGCGGCCTCGACCACGGCCTTCTCCAGCTCTCCGGCACCGCTCGCCGCGGCGGGGGTCAGCACCAGGCCGGGTTTCACGCAGAACTGTCCGTTGCCCAGGGTGAAGGAGGCGGCCAGGCCGGCACCGATCTCGGCGGCCCGGCCGGCCGCGGCGGCCGGGGTGACCACCACCGGGTTGAGGCTGCCGAGTTCACCGTGGAACGGGATCGGGCGCGGCCGGGCCGCCGCGATGTCGTGCAGGGCACGGCCACCGCGGACCGAGCCGGTGAAGCCGACGGCGGCGGTCAGCGGGTGGCGGACCAGGGCGGGCCCGGCGTCGAACCCGTGCACCAGGGAGACCACGTCCTCGGGCAGGCCGACGGCGGTGGCGGCGGCGCGCAGCAGCCGGGCGCAGAGTTCGGCGGTGGCCGGGTGGTCCGGGTGGGCCTTGACGACCACCGGGCAGCCGGCCGCGAGGGCGCTGGCGGTGTCGCCGCCGGGGACGCTGAAGGCGAGCGGGAAGTTGCCGGCGGCGAACACGGCGACCACGCCGAGCGCGGTACGGATCCGGCGCAGGTCGGGGCGGCCGAGCGCGGGGTCGGCGTGGTCGATCACCACGTCGAGGTAGGCGCCTTCCTCGACGATCCCGGCGAACTCGCGCAACTGGTAGGTGGTGCGCGCGAGTTCTCCGGCGAGCCGGGGCGCTCCGAGGGCGCTCTCCGCGTCGGCCACGGCGATCACCTCGTCGGCAGCGCGCTCCAGCTGGTCGGCGGCGGCGCGCAACAGGGCGGCGCGCAGCGGCCGGTCGGCCAGCGCGTGGGCGGCGCCGGCGGCGGCCCGTACGGCGCGGTCCACGTCGGACGGGCGGGCCTCGACGGCCACCTGCGCGCGGTGGTCGCCGGTGCGCGGGTCGGTGCTCCACACGGGCGCGGCGGGCCTGGTCGTCGCCGGCCCGGCGGCCGGGGCGGTCTCGGTGGTCACGGCGCAGGCCTCCTCATCGGGGTGGCGGTCCGGTAGCGTCCGCTCCGGGGCCCCGGGGGCCCTGCGAGTGGTCTGCGCCACAGTGTCCACACACCATGCATTTGTTCAGTATGCTGAACGCCATACAACTCGTTGAACTCGCGGGACGATACGCCGCGCGACAGAGGGGGTCAAGGGCATGACCACACCGAGCAGCCCCACCGCCGGCACCGGTGCGCAGGTGAAGTCCGCCGTGCGCACCGTCGAGCTCCTGGAGTACTTCGCCGGGCACACCGGCATGCACAGCCTCACCGAGGTGCAGGAGCAGACCGGATACCCGAAGAGCAGCCTCTACATGCTGCTGCGCACCCTGGTCGAACTCGGCTGGGTGGAGACCGACGCGACCGGCACCCGGTACGGCATCGGGGTGCGGGCCCTGCTCGTCGGCACCTCGTACATCGACGGCGACGAGGTGGTCGCGGCGGCCCGGCCGACGCTCGACCGACTGGCCGACGACACCTCGGAGACCATCCACCTGGCCCGGCTGGACGGCACCAACGTGGTCTACCTGGCGACCCGACAGTCCCAGCACAGCCTGCGCCCGTTCACCCGGATCGGCCGGCGGCTGCCGGCCCACTCCACCTCGCACGGCAAGGCCCTGCTGGCCACCCACACCGACGAGCAGGTCCGCCGACTGCTGCCGGCCGAGCTTGAGCCGCTGACCGAGCACACCCACACGGACCGCGAGAAGCTGATCGAGGAGCTGCACGGGATCCGCGAGCACGGTTACGCCGTCGACCGCGAGGAGAACACGCTCGGCCTGCGCTGCTTCGGCACCGCGATCCCGTACCGCACTCCGGCCCGGGACGCGGTGAGCGTGTCGGTGCCGATCGCCCGGCTGACGCCCGGCCGCGAGCAGATGATCCGGGACGCGCTGCTGGACGCCCGCGACCGGCTCACCCTGGCCACCCGGCACCTCTGACGGACCGTCATTCTCCGGCGGCGCCCCGCACTCCGCGTGCGGGGCGCCGCCGTTCGCGTGCCCGCCGGACTTGTTGACAGGACCGCGCCCCGCTCTCTAATGTCCGGCCATGGATGCGATCAGGATTCATATCCATGAACCTGATGGCGACGCTTCGCCTCGCACCGCCTCCCGGCGCGCCCGCCCGCGCGCCGCTCCCCCATCAGCGCGCGCCCTGCGCCACGCGCCGCACCCCCAGGACGAGGAGCCCACCCATGCGCGTCTCCCGATCGATCCGGCCGGCCGGCACCCTGCTCACCGCCACCGTCCTGTGCCTCGGCCTCGCCGTCACCTCGGCACCCGGCGCGGCCGCCTCCAACCCCGGCCGCGCCGTGCTGGCCGCCGACGACGGCTGGGGCTCGGCCACCACCGGCACCACCGGCGGCGCCCGGGCCGATGCCGCGCACACCACGACGGTCCGGACCCGGGCCCAGCTGGTCGCCGCGCTCGGCGGCAGCAACGCCACGAACGGCACCGACGCCACCCCGAAGATCATCTACATCTCGGGCACCATCGACCTCAACTCCGACGACGCCGCCAAGCACCTGAACTGCCAGGACTACAGCACCGACGGGTACTCGCTGGCGGCCTACCTCGCCGCGTACGACCCCGCCGTCTGGGGCACCGCGACGGAGCCGGCAGGGGCCCAGGAGGACGCCCGCACGGCCTCGGCCAAGCTCCAGGGCGAGAAGGTCCAGATCAACGTGGGCTCCAACACCACGATCGTCGGCGTCCACGGCGGCCGGCTGCTCGGCGGCGGCCTGGTGGTGAAGAACGTCGACAACGTCATCATCCGCAACCTCACCGTCGAGGACGCCGCCGACTGCTTCCCGCAGTGGGACCCGACCGACGGCGCCACCGGCAACTGGAACTCGCTGTACGACGCCGTGGCGCTCTACAACGCCACCCACGTCTGGGTGGACCACAACACCTTCACCGACGGCGCCAACCAGGACGCCGCCCAGCCGCTCTACTTCGACCGGCCGTACCAGGTGCACGACGGCCAGCTGGACATCACCAAGGGCGCCGACCTCGTCACCGCGTCCTGGAACGTCTTCAAGGACCACGACAAGACCAACCTGGTCGGCAGCAGCGACAGTTCGACCGTCGACGCGGGCCACCTGCGGGTCACCTTCCACCACAACTTCTGGCAGAACACCGTCCAGCGCTCGCCCCGGGTGCGGTTCGGCCAGGTCGACGTCTACAACAACTACTACACGCCCGAGTCCGGGGACTTCGAGTACGCCCTCGGCGTCGGCAAGTCCTCGCAGATCGTCGCCGAGGCCAACTACTTCAAGCTGCCCGCCGACATCTCCGCCGCCAAGCTGATCTACAACTGGGGCGGCACCGCGCTCACCGACTCCGGCAACCTGGTCAACGGCAGGACCACCGACCTGATCGGCGCGTTCAACACCGCCAATCCGGCCAAGCCGCTCACCGCCGGAGCGGGGTGGACGCCCACCCTGCGCGCCCAGGTCTCACCCGCCTGGGCCGTCCCGGGTCTGGTCAGCGCGAGGGCCGGCGCCGGCCGCGTCTGATCCGCCCCGCCCCCACCGCGGCCCCTCGTTCCCCCGTCCCGGCGGGCCCCGGCGCACCCACGCGCCGGGGCCCGCTCCGACCTGCCTGAACCCGCCACCGGCCGGCGGCGGCCTGACGGACGCCCCGCTGCCCGTCGGCCGAGGGCGGGGGCGTCCGTCAGCCGAGGGCGCGGAGCGCGGCGGCGGCCTTCCGCAGGTCCTCGTCGGAGGCCAACCCCGCGTGGTAGAGCCGGAGTTCGGTGGCCCCTTCGGGGAGGTGGAGGCCGGCCGGGTCGCCGCCGGCGCCCGCGACGATGCCGAGGTTGGCCGCCAGCACGGACCCCGAGGGCATCAGCGCCGCCGCGGCGGGCGCCAGGGACGCCGGGACGACCAGGCCGTCCGCGAACTCCATGACCCGGGAGACCTCCACGCCGCAGTTGGGGCCGCTGCGGTGCGCCACCGGATCGGCGTGCAGCAGGATCCGGAACCCGGGCCCCGCCACACTCCGGACGGCCTCGACCGCCGTCCGCTGGAAGGCGTACGCCGCCGCCGTGCGGTGGGCCAGCGCCGCGCCGGCCAGGTGGTCGCCCAGCAGCGCCGCGATCCGCTCCGGCTCGCTGCCGTCGGACGGCTCCGCGCCGCCGCGCCAAAGCGGCTCCAGCACCGCCCGGACGGCGGCCCGCAGTTCGGCGGGGTCGGCACCGGCCGCGGCGTAGCCGCGCTCGCACGCCGGGCAGAAGCACAGGGAGATCAGGTACTGGCCGACCGGGCCGAGCGGCACACCGGCGATCTTGTCGTGGGCGTGCAGGTGGGCGAGTCCGTACCAGCCGCAGGACTCCAGCTCCACCCCGCCCGCCCCCGGCCGCACGGCGGCCTCGGCCGCCAGCAGCGCGGCGTACTCGACCACCTCCGACTGTGCGACGCAGAGCGCCCACGGGTAGCGCTCGCCGTAGGCGTTGCGCACCGCGACCCGCGGATGCTCGCTGCCGAGACGCGAGTTGTGCGCGAGCACCACCCAGGAGTGGACGTCGATCCCGGCCGCCGCCAGGGCCGACCGGGCGGCCTCGAACGGATCGGCGCCCGGCATCCAGCCCTGCTGGTACGGGCGCAGGGCCCGCCCGTACCAGCGGGCCGGAACGGGCCGGTAGTAGACGGCGGAGTGCCGGGCGGTGACGATCCGGGTGTCGGGGTGGCGCGGGGTGAGCGCCCGGGTGGAGTGGTAGGCGGCGGCGAGGGTGGCCTGCCGGACGCCGAGCGCGGCGAGCCGCCGCGGGGCGTCGGGGTCGCCCACGACGTCCCAGGGGTAGAGGAAGGCGGAGCTGCGCACGACCGGTTCTCCTGGACTGGATCGGAGGGGGACGTGGGCGCCGGGGCCGGCGCCCACGGGCGGTCCTGGTCAGATCAGGGTGCGGGCCCGCTCCAGGAGGCGGGCCAGCTGCGCGATGTGCTCGGGCGCGGCCTCGGTGAGCGGGGAGCGGACGGTGCCGACGTCGAGGCCGTCCATCCGGACGCCGGCCTTGACCAGCGAGACGGCGTAGCCGCGTCCCTGGTTGCGCAGTTCGACCAGCGGCCGGTAGAAGCCGTCCAGCAGGCGGTTCACGGTGTCGTCGTCGCCGCTGCCGAGCGCCTTGTGGAAGGCCAGGGCGAGGTCGGGGGCGAAGCAGAAGACCGCCGAGGAGTAGAGGGTGATGCCGATGCCCCGGTAGGCGAGGCCGGTGAGTTCGGCGGTGGGCAGGCCGTTGAAGTAGCGGAACGGCAGGCCGGGGCGGGCGGTGCGGACGGCGCTGACGATCCGCTGCATCCGGTCGAGGTCGCCGATGCCGTCCTTGAAACCGACGATGTTGTCGACCTCGGCGAGCCGGACGACCGTGTCCGGGTCGAACACGGCGTTGTCGCGGGCGTAGACGATGATCTCCAGCTCGGTGGCCTCGGCGAGGGCGGTGTAGTGCCGCAGCAGCCCCTCCTGCGAAGGGGTCACCAGGTAGGGCGGCATCGCCAGTACGCCGTCGGCGCCGGCGCGCTCGGCGCGGGCCAGGAACTCCAGGGCGAGTGCGGTGCCGTGGCCTACGCCGGCCACCACGGGGACGGCGCCGGCCGCCTCCTCGACGGCGGCGGCGACGACGCTCTCGTACTCGTCGAGGCCCAGCGCGTGGTACTCGCCGGTGCCGCAGGCGGCGAAGACCGCGACCGCGCCGTGGTCGATGCGGGACCTGACATGGGCCCGGAAGGTGGGGACGTCGATGCCGCCGTCGGGCCCGAAGGCCGTGACGGGGAAGAAGAGGAGGCCGTCGAGGCGGTCGACGAGGGGCGGGACGATCTCTGGCATGGCGGGTGCTCTCCGGGACTCGGTGGAGGGTGGAGGGGCTTCTGGGGGTCTCAGCGTTATACATCATTCTGACCACTGGACACATCCATGAACACCGAACCGGCCAAAGCGCCCTCGATTCCGCGGATCTCCCAAGTGATATCAGGGGGTTGACGGCGGGACAGCGCAAATCTAGGGTGTCCAAGCATGTGAACCCTGTCCATGAGCGTGTCACCTTCATGGCAGCGACTTCCCCGAGACACCGTCACACCCCCTGCCCCCACCGCACACCGCCGTGCCGAGCTGCCGACCACCGCTGCCGGGAACCCCGCCGTCGGGGATCGGGCATCCGTGGAACCGGCCCGAGAGGAGGCGAGCTCACCGTGGCTCTCGCCGACAGGACCACCGTCAGGCCGCCCGCCGCCGGGCCACCACCCACCGGTCGGCGCGGGCCCCGCCTGCGCCGGGCCCTCGCCCCGTACGCCCTCATCTCCCCGACCGTGCTGCTGCTCGCGGTCTTCCTGCTCGTCCCCGTCGGCAGCGTCGTCCACTACGCGCTGCAGCACCACGTGGTCAACGAACCGTACGACGACGCCTTCGTCGGTCTCGGCAACTTCAGGGCGATGCTCGGCGACCAACGCTTCTGGGACAGCCTGGCGTTCTCCGCCAAGTGGGTCGTCACCGAAGTCCTGCTGCAACTGCTGCTCGGCCTCGCCCTGGCACTGATCGTCAACGAGACCTTCGTCGGACGGGCGATGGCCCGGGCGCTGGTCTTCTCGCCCTGGGCCGTCTCGGGCGTGCTGACCACCAGCATCTGGATGCTGCTCTACAACCCCGCCACCGGCGTCTTCCACTACCTCTCCGAGATCGGCGTCGGCAACGCCGGCACCTCCGTCCTCGGAAACCCCGACACCGTGTTCGGCGCCGCCGTCGTCGCCGAACTCTGGCGCGGCGTCCCGTTCTTCGCCATCCTCATCCTCGCCGACCTGCAGTCCGTGCCCAAGGAGCTGTACGAGGCGGCCTCGATCGACGGCGCCGGCCGGACGCGCAGCTTCCTGCACGTCACGCTCCCGCACCTGCGGGACGCGATCGTGCTGGCCACGCTGCTGCGCGCGGTCTGGGAGTTCAACAACGTCGACCTGCTGTACACCCTGACCAACGGCGGCCCGGCCGGCGCGACCACCAGCCTCCCGCTGTACGTCGCCCAACTCGCCCGCAAGTCATACGACTTCGGCTACGGCTCGGCGCTCACCACGGCGGCGTTCGTGATCCTGCTGTTCTGCTCGGTGCTCTACCTGCGGCTGAGCAAGTTCGGACGCCAGCGGTGACCGGCCTGCAGCAAGCCCCCCTTGACCGGACCGCACCCGTGGAGAGCCCCGCCGTGACCAGCGCCACCGCCGTCCTCCCACCGGCCGCCGCCCGCCGGGGCGAGCGGGGCAGCCGGTTCCTGCGGCTGTTCCTCCCGCTCGGCCTCTACCTGGTCTTCACCGTCGTCCCCTTCTACTGGATGCTGCTGTTCGCGCTGCGGCCGGCCGGCTCCGCCTCCCTGCTGCCCTGGCCGCTCACGCTGGAGCACTTCGGGACGGTCTGGAACGACATGGGCTTCCGGGTCTACTTCCAGAACAGCGTCTGGATCGCCCTGCTGACGCTGCTGTTCGTCACCTTCTTCGCCCTGATGGGCGGCTACGCCCTCGCCAGGTTCGAGTTCCGCGGCCGGCGGCTGTTCATGCTCGCACTGCTCTGCACCCAGTTCGTGCCGGGCGCGATGATGCTGATCCCGCTCTTCAACATCTTCCAGACCCTCGACCTGATCGACTCCCGGTGGAGCCTGATCATCGCCGAAAGCACCTTCCAGCTGCCGCTGGCGATGATCCTGATGAGCGGATTCGTCCGGAACGTCCCGGTGGAGCTGGAGGAGTCCGCGATGGTGGACGGCTGCGGGCGGATCCGCGCCTTCCTCGCCGTCGTGCTGCCGCTGCTGCGCCCGGGGATCGTCGCCGTCGGCTCCTTCGCGTTCATCGGCAGCTGGAACAACTTCCTCTTCGCCCTGATGTTCCTCAACGACCCGGAGCTGCAGACCGTCCCGGTCGGGCTGCAGACCACGATCGGCGAGAACACCGTCGACTTCGGGGCGCTGGCCGCCGGCGGGGTGGTGGCCGCCGTCCCCGTCGTCCTGGTCTTCGCGGTCGTCCAGAAGTACCTCGTCCAGGGCATGAGCGCCGGCGCCGTCAAGGGCTGAGCACCACCCGGCCCCCGCCCCCGGTCGAGCACAGCGCCGAGCCCGCCGGTCGAGCACCCCACCCGTCACCCACACGTCAGGACCCCCTCATGTCCAGCATCCTGCGCACCACCGCCGCCGCCCTCGCCGCCCTCGGACTGCTGACCGCCTGCAGCTCCACCGGATCGTCCACCGACGCCGGCGGCGGCGCGAAGGTCACCGTCACCTACTGGGACAACAACGCCGGTCCGGCCAGAACACCGCTGTTCCAGCACCTGATCGACGAGTTCGAGAAGGCCAACCCGACCATCACCGTCAAGTACGTCGGCGTCACCAGCTCCGAGGTCGCCGAGAAGTACAACACCGCGATCGCCTCCGGCAGCACCCCGGACGTCGGTGGCGTCACCACCGCGCTGCTCGCCTCGCTCACCGCGCAGAAGGCGCTCGCCCCGCTCGACGACCTGTACGCCAAGAGCTCGCTGAACGGCAGGCTCGCCGCCAACTTCCTGGCCACCTCGAAGGCCGCGAGTGGTGGCAAGGGCCTCTTCCAGCTGCCGTCCTCCGGCAACCAGGACGTCATCTGGTACCGCGCCGACAAGTTCAAGGCGGCCGGGCTCGCCGCCCCGAAGACCTGGGACGAACTGTTCGCCGACGCCGCCAAGCTGACGGACAAGGGCGCCAACCAGTACGGCTTCACCATCCGCGGCGGCGCCGGCGCCGGCTTCCAGGTGCTCTCGGAGGCCTACGCCTACTCCGGGGTGGCCGAGATGTTCGACGCAAGCGGGAGGTCCACCGTCGACGACCCGAAGAACGTCGCGCTGATCGAGAAGATCGCCGCGCAGTACAAGACCACCACCCCCGAGGCCGACGTCTCCAACGCCTACCCGCAGATGCTCGCCCAGTTCCAGGCCAACCAGGTGATGATGGTGCACCACAACCTGGGCTCCACCAAGGACGTGAAGACGGCGCTCGGCGACAAGGTCGCGGGATTCCTGCTGCCGGCGGGCCCGGACGGCACCAGCGTGCTGGCCAACCCCGTCGACGGCTTCGGCCTCTTCAAGAACTCCAAGCACCAGGCGCAGGCCTGGAAGTTCATCGAGTTCCTCGACTCGCACGCCTCCAACAGCTACTGGAACGAGAACGTCGGCCAGATCCCCGCCAACACCGAGGCGTACGCCGACGAGTGGTACGCCAAGTCGGGCATCACCAAGGAGGCGGGCGACCTCCTCAACGCGTCCGGCACCAAGCTCGTCCAGCCGCCGGTCTACCTCCCGCAGTACTCGAAGATCACCAAGACGGACGCCGAGCCGGCCTTCCAGAAGGTCCTGCTCGGCAAGACGTCCGCCGCGGAATTCGCCAAGGGCGTCGCCGACGCCCTCACCAAGGCCCAGGCCGACTACAAGTCCAAGAACGGGTGAGCCGGATGACCCCGACGATCGAACGCATCGAGGTGTCGCTGTTCACCACCGTCGCCCGGACGGCCGTGGACCCGCACGGGCACCGCCACCCCTCCCCCGCGCACGAGGTTCAGGAGGCGCTGCTCACCGTCACCGACACCGACGGCGCCGCCGGCCGGGTCCTCGTCCAGCCCGACCACCTGCGCGGCGCCGTGCTCGACAAGCACATCCGCCCGGTACTGACCGGCCAGGACCCGCTGGAGCGCGAGCGGCTCTGGACCTCGCTGGCCCGCCGCCAGCGCGGCGCCCACGGCGGCCTCACCGACCGCGCGCTCGGCTTCGTCGACCTCGCGCTGTGGGACCTGGCGGGCCACCGCACCGGCCTGCCGGTCTGGAAACTGCTCGGCGGCGCCCGCAGCAGCGCCCCCGCCTACGCCTCCACCATGTGCGGCGACACCACGCCGGGCGGCCTCGCCACCCCCGCCGACTTCGCCGCCTTCGCCGTCCAGCTGGTCGAACAGGGCTACCGGGCCATCAAGTTGCACACCTGGATGCCGCCGGTGCCCGGGGCCCCGTCGGTCGCCCTGGACATCGCCGCCTGCACCGCCGTCCGCGAGGCCGTCGGCCCGGACATCGACCTCATGCTGGACGCCAACCACTGGTACTCCCGCACCGAGGCGCTCCGACTCGGGCGCGCGCTGCAGGAGTTGGACTACTACTGGTTCGAGGAGCCGATGGAGGAGGCCTCGGTCTCCTCCTACCGCTGGCTCGCCGACCAGCTCGACATCCCGGTGATAGGCCCGGAGACGGCGTGGGGCAAGAACTTCACCCGCGCCGAGTGGGTCACCTCCGGCGCCTGCGACATCCTGCGCACCGGCGCCACCGACGTCGGCGGCATCACACCCGCCGTCCGCACCCTGCACCTCGCCGAGGCCTTCAACATGGACTGCGAGGTGCACGGCAACGGCTCCGGCAACCTCGCCCTGCTCGGCGCCGGCACCAACGGGCGCTGGTACGAACGCGGTCTGCTGCACCCGCAGTTCGACTTCGACGAGGTGCCTCCGCACCTGAACTCCGTGATCGACGCGATCGACGCCGACGGTGTGGTGCGGTTCCCGCCGCGCCCGGGCCTGGGCGACGACCTCGACCTCGACCACATCAAGTCCCACACCGTCAGGACACTGTGATGACCCGGACCATCCTGCTCACCGGCGCGGCCGGCGGCGTCGGCACCCTGCTGCGCGACCTGCTCCCCCCGTACGGCTACCGGCTGCGGCTCGCCGACCTGCGGCCGGTCGAGGGCACCGAGGACGCGCTCGTCTTCGACCTGCGCGACGCCCGCGCCGTCCGTGAGGCCGTCCGCGGGGTCGACGCCGTGGTCCACCTCGGCGGCATCTCGCTGGAGGACAGCTTCGCCGCCGTCCTCGGCAGCAACATCGAGGGCCTGCACCACCTGTACGAGGCCGTCCGGCTGGAGGGCGTCGGGCGGGTCGTCTTCGCCAGCAGCAACCACGCCGTCGGCTTCACCCCGTTGACCGGCGAAGGCCTGATCGGCACCGACATCCCGCCCCGGCCGGACACCTTCTACGGCTTGTCCAAGGTCTTCGGCGAGGGCCTGGCCTCGCTCTACGCCGACAAGTACGGCGTGGAGACGGTCTCGATCCGGATCGGCTCCTGCTTCCCCCGGCCGCGCTCGCCCCGGATGCTGTCCACCTGGCTCAGCCCGGCCGACTGCGCCCGACTGGTGCACGCCGCACTGACCGCGCCGGGCGTCGGACACACCGTCGTCAACGGCATCAGCGCGAACACCAGGGCCTGGTGGAGCCTCGCCTCCGCCCGCGCGCTGGGCTACGAACCGCAGGACGACGCCGAGCTGTACGCGGCCGAGGTGCTCGCCGAGCACGGCGAACCGGACCCCGACAGCGCCGACGCCCGGCTGCTCGGCGGGTTCTTCACCACCGTCGAGCCGCCGGCCTGAGCCCTGCGGGCGGGCTGCTCGACGGTGGGTGGGTGGGTGGGTGGGTGGGTGGGTGCGCGGGTGGGTGGGTGCGCGGGTGCGCGGGTGCGCGGGTGGGTGGGTGCGCGGGTGCGCGGGTGCGCGGGTGCGCGGGTGCGCGGGTGCGCGGGTGCGCGGGTGCGCGGGTGCGCGGGTGCGCGGGTGCGCGGGTGCGCGGGTGCGCGGGTGCGCGGGTGCGCGGGTGCGCGGCCCGCTCTCAGCGCAGCGCGTACGGCAGGGTCACCCGCACGTACTCGGCGGGCCGCACCACGTGCGGCTCCCGGCCGGCGTCCTCGTAGAGGTACCGTTCCGCCTTCGGCAGGGCGAGGTCGATGATGTCCAGCACCGAGGTGGACATCGGGTCGCCGTCGTCGCTCTGGGTCAACAGCGCCGTCTCGCCGAAGCCCCCGAGCGCGGCCAGGTCGAGGTCGTAGGCGTCCGGGTCGCGCAGCTCGTCCAGGAAGGTGGGCGCGTTGCGGATGTAGGTGTGCCGCATCGGGGCCGGCAGCCGGGCCCAGGCGCCGGGGCCCAGGGTGATGGTGTCGACGTACAGTTCGGCCGCCGCGGCGGTCTCACCGCGTTCGAGCAGTGCCCGGACCGGCGCGACCCGGGCCACCGCGTCGTCGGCGACCGGGCGCAGGTCCGGGTCGGCCGCCAGCAGGCCGACCGCCGGCGGCTCGTGCACGGCGATCCCCCGCAGCAGCGCCGGCCGGACGGCGGCCAGGCGCAGCGCGGCCATCCCGCCGTAGAGCGTGCCGGCGACGAAGGCCGGTGCCAGTCCGAGCCCCTCGATCAGGCCCGCGAGGTCGGCCGCGTCCTCGTGCACCGACCCCTGGGTCAGGACCTCCTCGCTGCGGCTGTGCCCCCGCCGGTCGTACGTGACCACCGTGCACTGCTCGGCCAGACCCGGTGCCACGCGCTCCCAGCAGTCCGCGTCCCCCCAGGAGCCGTGGACGAGCACCACACTCGGCCCGGCGCCCCGGATCTCGTAGTAGAGCGCCACACCGTTCGCCCTGATCACGGCCATCGCAGACCTCCAGACTCGGTCCCGCTCCGCCCCACCCACCAGCCTGACACAATCGCGCGCGCACGGACGGGCCGCGCCCGGCCGGCTCCGGGAGGGGCGGCCCGCCCGCCGTGCCGCGGGGGCCGCCGGGGGCCGGCCCTCCACCGGGCGGCGGAACGGCGGCCGGCCTCCTCAAGCCCGGCCCGGGCGAGGTCGACGCTCGACCCGTCCGGCGCCCCTACCTGCTCCGAGCTGCGGATATGCCGTGCCGGGAGCCTTCCCCGGCCGGCTGCGGTCGAGGGACGGGGTGTCGCGCGGGTGCCTACAGTGGTCCCATGCCGCAAACCCGTGGCGGAGGCACCGCCCGGATCCCCGGGATCTGGCGATGGCGACCGCCGCCGGCCGTCCGGACGTGGTCCTGGTGGCTGCCGTTCGTCCTGGCCGTCCTGGCCGCCTGCTGGACCTGGCCTTCCACAGCCGGTAACCGCTGAGCTTCCTGCTGGTCGCGGTGCCGCCGCCGGCGGCCGCCACCCGGGGGCCCCGCCCGGTCGCCGTGATCACCGCCGGCCGCGTCCTGCTGGAGCTCGCGATGGCCTCCCGCCGCCCCGGGCACCTGGGCGAGCAGCACCATCTGGCCCTCTACGGGGCCACCGCCCTGATCGGCGTCGCGGCGGTGCTGCTGGCCCGGCAGCGGGTCCGGGCCCAGAACCGTCTGATCCCTGCCCGCTCGGTGGCGGAGGCGGTCCAGCTCACCCCGCTGCGCCCGGTGCCGGAGCGGGTCGGGCCCTGCGAGATCACCACCCGTCCGCTCGAACCGGGCGACGTGATCGTCCTCCACCCGGACGGGGTCAGCGAGGCCCGGAACACCGCGGGCGTCTGCTACCCCGTGCTGGAGCAGTCGGCGGGGCGCTTCGCGGGGCGGCGGCTGCCGGATCCGGAGCTGGTGGCCGCCTTCGTCCGCTCGGACGCGGACTGCTGGTCGGCCGGCGCGGAGGGCGAGGACGACCGCGCACTGCTGGCGCTGGCCGTGCGACCCGGCCGGGACGACGGGCGCCCCCGGGGCGGGGGTGGGGTCCGCGACGAGCGGTGGGTGGACGACTGGGAGGACGAGTGGGACGAGGGGTGGGACGAGGGGTGGGCCGGACGGTGGGACGAGGGCCCGGACGGGACGGACGCCCGGCCGGACCGGGCCCGTTGACCGCACCCGCCCCATGGCCGGGCGTCCCGCGGGGGAACGCCGAAGGCCGCCTCCTCGTGGTTGAGGAGGCGGCCTTCGGCAGGCGGCTGCCGCGCCGCCACCGGGATCACCGGTGGTGCGCAGCGGGCGGGCACCCGTCCGCCGCGCGCGGGTGTGCGCGCGAGCGGGGGGCGGACCGGGCGGGACGGAGCGTCGGTGGTGGGGTCCGGGGTGCGCGGTCGCGCTCCCCGGACCCCTCACCTTCGCCCCGGTTCGCCCCTGTCCGACGGCCGGGGCGCCGCGGTAGTGGCTGGTGGGGGGGAGTCTGCTCAGGTACCGGTTCGGCTTAGTACCAGTGGTGCGTCTGCCAGAACGCCCAGGCGGCGTTCGGGCTGCCGTAACGCTCGTTCATGTAGTTCAGGCCCCACTTGATCTGGGTGGCCGGGTTGGTCTTCCAGTCCGCGCCCGCCGAGGCCATCTTCGAGCCCGGCAGGGCCTGGACCAGGCCGTAGGCGCCGGAGGAGGCGTTGGTGGCGCTGACGTTCCAGCTGCTCTCGTGGGCGACGATCTGGTTGAAGGACGCCAGCTGGTTGGCCGGGACGATCTGCGCGGCCAGGGCCTTCGCGGAGGAGGCCGGGGTGGTCGCGCCGGCGACGGTGGGCGCCACGACGCTACCCAGGGTGGCGATACCGGCGGCGGACACGAGCACGGCGGCCGAAGCACGCAGGCGGGTGGAGAAAATGCGCATGAAAGGGTGATCCTCATCGGTTGCTGCGCTCACGTCCGCAGGTCCGCAGAGCCGGACAGGGGCTCGTACGTCGGGACGGGGCGCTGGGCTTCCGCACGGGGCGGAGCCTTGCGAAGGAGATTCGCAGCGGGACAGGTGCTGCGGTCTCTGGCGACTCCGCAATTGTTAGCGGGCCCGACGGCGGCCGCCAAGACCCCCTTGCTACGACGGTGCGTCGTAGCCGGCGGCGGGATCACCGGTCCGAGATCCCTCCCGGGTACCCCTGCTCCACCCCCTCAAACCACCCAATTCAGGCAAAAGGGACACTCGGGGCGATGTCTCCCACCTGCACAGATTCTCCGTCGACCCTTTAAACCCGGGGAAGCACCAAATCCTGGTCAGCTCCACCCCCGCCGGGGCCTCCGCGACCGGGGCGCGGATCAACTATCCGACTCCGTAGTCCCCGGAGGCCTGTGAGGACCCTCACCTCGACGATGCCTGATATGTCCGATTTTGCGATCGATTGCCGGGTGGTCCAGACCTCCGGGCGCCCTCGGAACGGCCTCGCCGGCCACCCCGCATCCGTCCTCGCCGACCCCTCCGACCCGCCGGATGCACTCCTCCGTGCCCGGGGCGGCACCGAACGTGACCGATGCCGCGGCCTCCGCCCTGCAAGGGCACCTCGGCGGTCGAAGGCGGCCGGCCGTGCAGGGGTTCGGCGGTCGAGAGCGGTCAGCGGGCGAAGGTGTCGATACCGGCGATCTGCCAGACCCCGCCCCGGCGCACGGCGTCGACCGCGAACATCGCGGCGGCATAGGTGCTGTCCCCGGCCTTGGCGGCGTCGGCGGTACTGGTGCTGCGCTGGTCGGCGTAGATCAGCACCCGGGCGCGGTCCCCCTCGATCGCCTCCACCCCGCCGCCGGTGACCGTGGTGGTCAGCACCAGCTTCTGCACCGGGGCCTGCGCCCGGACCTCCGCCAGCATCCCCGCGTACTGCTGCACCGCCGCCCCCACCAGCAGCCGCTTCGCGGCCTCCTCGCTCTTCGCCGGGTCCGCCCACGAATAGGAGAAGAGCGCGTTGACCGCCTGCGAGACCGCTCCCTTCACCTCGTTGGTACGGGCCGCGTCGGTGAGCGCGGCGTTGCGCACGCCCGGGGCCGACCGCAGGTCCGCGCCGGCGCCCCCGGCGACCGCCGCGAAACCGCCCAGCAGGACGGTCAGCAGGGCGAACGCGACGGGGGCGAGCAGCCGCCGGTGGCGAGGCCCGGCGGACGGGACAGCGGCGGCGCCGGCATCCGGCGGCGTCCCCTCCCCCGGGCCGGCGGCCGGTCGGCCGCGGCGGCGGGCGCGGGCCGGCTGCTCCCCGGCCGGCTGCTCGCCGACAGACCGCTCCCGGGCCGCCTGCTCCCGATCGGGCCCGGTCGGCGTCCGGGCCGGGCGGTCCTCCTGCTCCAGGACCGGTCCGGGGCGGCCGCCCGGGCGGCCGCCGACCGCGTCCAGTCGTCGCCGGCGGTTGACCAGGTGGCGGGTCGTCGACATCAGGGGTTCTCCTCGCGCTCGCGGTTCAGTGGCCGGCCGGTTGCTGCGGGGCGGACGGTCCGGCGGACGTGGGTCGCGGGGCCGCCGTACCCGAGGGCGCGGGCACCGCCTGCTGCGGCGCTCCGGACTGCTGCCCTGCTGCGGCGCTGTCGCCCATCGGCACCTGACCGAGCGCGCTGAGCTTCCAGCCGCCGGGCGTGCGGGTCAGCTCGCCGAGCATCCGGCTGTCCTTCGTCGCCGGCGCGCTGTTCGGCACCTGGACGGTGATCCGCAGCGCGATCATCACGCTGGCCCGGCCGGCCCGGTCGTCCAGCTCGGTGACCGCCCCGGAGAGCGCCTTGGCACTGGTTACCGTCTGCGCCTGCCGGACCTGCCCCTCGAACTTGGCCCTCCCCTGGACGAGTTGATCGTGCAGGTCACCGGTGGTGGAACTCTCCCAGAGGTCGAGCCCCGGGCCCAGATCACGGTGGTCGAGGGTGTTCATGTTCTGCGCGGCCTGCTCGCCGGCCGCCAGCACCGTGTCCCGGACCCGCGCGTACGCCGCCGAGTCGTCGTGCGCCGCCGCGTACCAGGACCAGCCGGACCACAGCGCCGGCACGGCCGCCAGCGCGGCCGTCGCACCCGCCACCACGACCAGCGGACTGCGCCGCGGCCTCCTGTCGCCTTCACTCATCTTTCCTCCCCCTACCGGGCCTTGAGGTCGGTGATCCGCCAGTGCCCGCCGTCCAGCCGTGCGGAGACCGACAGTTGGGCGGGCGCCACGGTCGCGGCGCTGCCTTCGCGTTGCGCGACCTGGTCCAGGAAGACCAGCAGCTGCGCACGGTCGGCGGTGAGCCGGACCACACCCGTGCGGACCACCCGGGTGGTGAGCGTCAGCTTCTGCTCGGTCACGCGCTGCCGCAGCTCGGCCATCAAGGCCCCGTACTGCTCGGCGGCGGGGGCGTCCAGCAGTTCCTGCGCCGCCCCCGCCGTGGCCTCGGTGTCCGTCGGCCGGTACGAGAACACCTTGCTGAGCGCCGTCCCGACGTCGCCGGTCACCCGGGCCGCGGCCGCCGGGTCGGTCAGTGCCAGATCGGCGGTGTCCGCCGATCCGCGCAGTTGCGCACCGAGCCGCAGGAAGCCGCCACCGGCCGCCAGCAGCAGGACGAGGAGGAGGGGGAGCAGCACCCGCCGCAGGCGCGGCCGCCCGCGCGAGGGCGACCGGGCGGCCGGCTCTTCCGTCCGACGGGCGCCGCCGGGCTCCTCCCCGTCCTGCCGCTCGCCGGCGCCCGGTTCCTCCGGGAGCCGGGCGGACGAGGCGGCGGACGGCGTACCGGGCTGCTCCTCGGACCGGCCGGGTGGCACCGGTGCCGGATCGCGGACCTCTGCTGTGCTCACGCTGGGACGTCCTCTCGGGTACGGGTCAGCCCTGCGCGCCGGGCGTGGCGACGGGTACGGTGGCCAAGGTGGTGATCTTCCAGCCGGCGGCGGTGCGCTCCAGGCCCACCTCGAAGCGCTTGCGGTCGGTGGCCGGCGCACCGGACTTCGGGGTGACCCGGACCTCCACGGTCGCGAGCATCCTCGCCGTGCCCGCCCGCGGGTCCAGCGCGGTGACGGCGGCGTCGGTGACCGTCCCGCGGGCGGAGGCACCGGACTGCCGGAGCGCACCGCGGTCGCTCTCGGTGGCGCGCAGCATCTGGTCGTGCAGCGGGCCGGCGGTGGCGTCGAGCCGCTCGCTCAGCCACTCCTCGACGCGCTGGGCGTCCACCGTGTTCAGCTCGGTGATCTGCTGCCGGCCGGTGGTCAGCACGGTGTCCCGGGCCCGTGCCAGGGCCAGCGTGTCGTCGGTGCGGGCCTGCGCGTAGTAGGTGGCGGACAGGGCGCAGAACAGCGCCGCGGCCGGCACGGCGACGAGGAGCCCGAGGCGTTTCAGGGTCATCCGGCACCGCCGCCCAGTCCCAGCAGTCCGCGCAGGTCGGTGGGGGCGGCCAGCGGGAGGGCCGGCAGCCCGAGCGGGCCGGGCAGCGCGGTGGCCGGCCCGACCCCGGCGCCGGGACCGGCGGCGCCGGCGGCGGGCGTTCCGGCGGCCGGCAGCAGGGATCCCGGTACGGCCGGCTCGGGCACACCGCCGGTCGGGGCGTTGGCGGAGCCGCGGACACCGATGCCGGTGCCCGGCGCCGCGGTGCAGCGGGCGGCCGTGTTGAACTCCGGTCCGGCGGAGGTGTCGAGGCCGTTGCGGCGGGTCGTGCCCTGGTAGCCGTCGGTGCACGGCAGCGGGCTGAAGAAGGTCAGCGCCATGCCGACCCGCAGGCCGTCCGCGTCGACCGCGCCGGCACCGGCGGCGGCCACCGCCGGGAGCCGGACCAGGAGTTCCTCGATGCCGCGCTGGCGGGTGACCGCGATGTCGGAGGTGGTGAGGAGGTTGGCGAGCAGCACGCCGAGCCCGGGGTTCAGGTCGCCCAGCAGAGAGCTGACCTGGCCGGCCGCGGCCGGTCCGGCGGCGATCACCCGGCGCAGGTCGGGGTCGGAGGCGCTGAGCTGCTCGGCGAGCAGGCGGGCGTCGGTGGCGAAGGACTCGATGGCCCGGCCCTCCTCGGCCTGGGTGCCGAGGACCGTCCGGGCGTCGGCCAGCAGGGTGGTGTTGCCGGGCAGCGCGGCATCGGCGGCGGCGATGAAGCGCCCGCTGTTGTCCAGCAGGGCCCGCAGGTTGGCGTCCTGGCCGGCGAAGGCCTGGCCGAACTCGTCGACGACGGTGCGCAGCGACTGCAGGGGGACGGAGCCGGTGAGCCGGTCGACGCTGGTGAGCAGGTTGGTGACCGGTGCGGGCGTCCGGGTGTCCGGCTCGGCGATGGTGGAGCCGTCCACCAGGTAGGGGCCGTCCGCGGTGCTGGGCCGCAGGTCGATGTACTGCTCGCCGACGGCGGAGAGGTTGGCGACCACGGCCTCCAGCCGGGTGGGGATGCGGGGCGCGGAGTTGTCGATCCGCAGTTCGGCCCGGACGCCGTGGGGAGTGAGCGCGATCGGGCCGACCCGGCCCACCGAGACACCCCGGTAGGTGACGTCGGAGTGCTCGAACAGGCCGCCGGTCTCCGGGAGTTCGACCTGGACGACGTAGTAGCCGCGGACGCCGACGTAGCGCCCGAGGTCGGCGTAGCGGACGGCGATGACGCCGAGGACGAGCACGGCCACCAGCAGGAAGGCGAGGTTGCGCAGGCGGGTTCCGAGGGTGAGCATCAGCGCGTCCTCCCTGCCGGCGCGGCTCCGGTGACGGACGGCAGCGGTACCGGCGGGGCCGGGTGGGCGCGGGCCCCGGCGCCGGGGTCCGGGCCGGGGTCGGTGCCGGGGTCGGTCCCCGGGTCCGTCCCCGGGTCCGGGCCGGGGTCGGGCGGGGGCGGGTAGGCGTTGTCCTCGGCGTCGACCGCCGGGATGATCTGCGTGCCGGGTGCGGCGGTGAGGTCGAGGTAGGCGTTGAGGTAGTCGCCCTTCACGCCGCGCAGGACCTCGTCGGTGAACGGGTAGGTGAGCAGCACCTGCAGCGAGTCGGGCAGCGACGTCCCGGCGTCGGCCAGGCGCTGCAGGGTGGGTGCGAGCGCCTTGAGGTCGGCGACCATGTCGTCCCTGCTCCTGTTGACGGTGTCGACGGCGGTCCCTGAGAGGGTGTCCAGCGAGCGGAGCATGGTGACCAGGGCGCCGCGCTGCTCCTCCAGCACCTTCAGTCCGGGGGCGAGGCCGGTCAGCACGCCGCCGATCTGGCCGCTGCGGCCGGCCAGCGTCGCGGAGAGGCGGTCCAGGCCGTCCAGGGCGTCGGTGATGTCCCGCTTGTGCGCGTCGAGTCGGGTGACCATGGTGTCGACCTGGGTGAGCAGCGAGCGGACCTGCGACTCGTTGCCCGACAGGGCCTTGTTCAGCTCGACGGTGATCGTCCTGAGCTGGTCGAGGCCGCCCCCGTTGAGGAGCATGGAGAGCGCGCCGAACACCTCCTCCGCCTCGGCGCTGCGGTTGGTACGGTCGACGGGGATGACCGATCCGTCGACCAGCCGGTCGGCCGCCTCCTCTGCGGCGGCGGCCGCCGGGCCGGCTCCCGGCTTCGCGGGCGGCGGCGTCAGCTGCACGTACTTCTCGCCGAGCAGGCTGGACTGCTCCAGCTGCGCGTAGGCGTCGGCGGGCAGCCGCACGGCGCCGTTGATCCTCATGGTGACGACGGCGGACCAGTCGTCCGGGGCGAGCGTGATCGCGGTGACCCGGCCGACGGCGACGTCGTTCACCTTGACGGCGGACTGCGGGACCAGGCTCAGGGCGTCGGCGAAGTGCGCCTTGATCTCGTACGGGTGGGAGCCCAGGTCGGCGCCGCCGGGGAGCGGGAGGTCCTGCGCGCCGGTCAGCGAGGGGGTGCAGCCGGCCAGGGCGACGGCGGTGGCCAGTGCGGCGAGGGCGGCCTTGGCGGTGTCCCGGTTCATCGGGCCGCCCTCTCGCCGCCGGGGCCGTTGGCCGGACCGGTCGGGGCGCCGGGGTCCGGGTCGGGCGGGGTCCCCGGGTCGGTGGCCGGGTCGGTGGGGGTGCCCGGGTCCGGGTCCGGCGGGGTGCCCGGGTCGGCGGTGGGAGTGGGCACCGGGGTGGGGGCGGTGTCGACCGGCGGCAGCGGGAGCGGGAGCGTACCCGTGCCGCCCGGCCGGTCTCCGGTGCTCAGCTCGTTCAGGTTGGCGCGGCCGTCGATCGTGCGCCGCGCCGGGTCGTAGGCGGCGAGCAGGTTGTCCGCCGCGAGCGGTGCGGTGTCCAGGAGTTCGGCGAGCGAGGCCCGCTGGTCCACCAGTGACTGGGTGATCGGCACCAGCTGGTCGACGGTGGCCTTGAGCCGGGACCGGTTCTGCTGGATGAAGGTCTTCACCTGGCCCAGTGCGGTGGCGAGTTGGTCCAGCGCGGCACCGAGCTCCTGCCGGGCGGCGGCCAGGAAGCCGGTGACGGTGGAGAGCTGGTCGGCCGCCGCGCGGACCTTGCCGTCGTTCTCCTTCAGCATGGTGGTGAAGGACTGCAGGGCGGCCAGGGTGGCGAAGAGCTCGTCGCTGTGGCCCGAGAGGGTGCGGGTGGCCCGGCCCAGCTGGTCGATGGTCTCGCCCATCGCCTTCCCGTTGCCGTCCAGGTTCCGCGCCCCCACGTCGAGCAGGTCCGAGAGGCTGCCGGTGGCGTTGGCGCCGTCAGGGCCGAGGGCGTCACTGAGCCGGGTGATGCTCGCGTACAGCTGGTCGACCTCGACGGGCGTGGCGGTGCGCTCGGCGGGAATCACCGCGTGGTCGGCGAGTTGTGGTCCGCCGGTGTACGCGGGGGTGAGCTGGACGTACCGGTCGGCGACGACGCTGGGCGCGACCACCACCGCGCCCGCCCCGGCGGGCACCACGATCCCGTCCCGCAGGAGGAGGGTGACCTCGACCCGGGTGCCCTCCGGTCGGACGGCCTCGACGGTGCCGACCTTCACCCCCAGGATGCGCAGGTCGGATCCGGCGTAGACGCCGACGGCGTGGTCGAACCAGGCCGTGACGTGCCGGCCGTCCTGGCCGCCGGCGGCCAGGACTCCGGCTGCCGAGCCGCCGGCCAGCAGGGCGAGGGCGGCGCCGACCGCGATCGGGCGCCCGGCACGTACGCGCATCGGTGACCACCTCATCAGTGACCGTCCCGGGGCTGGGGCGGCAGGCATCCGGTCTCCGGCGGGGTGCCGGCCGGCAGGTAGGTGCGGGGGACGAGCCCGCACAGGTAGCTGTCGAACCAACGGCCGCTCCCGACGGTGTTGCCCACCAGCCGGTAGTACGGCCCGGCCAGCGCGAGGGCCTGGTCGAGGCTCGCCTGGTTGGCGCGCAGCACGGTGGCGACCCGGTCGAGCGCGTCGAGCGTGGGTCCGAGCTGCCGGTCGTTGTCCTGGACCAGCCCGCTCAGCCGGGCACCGAGGTCCCGCGTCCCGGTGAGCAACGCGTGGATGGCGTCGCGGCGTTGGCGCAGTTCGCCGAGGAGCAGGTTGCCGTCGGCGAGCAGGCTCTCGAAGCGGCCGTTCTGGTCGGCGAGGGTGGTGGTCAGCTGCCTGCTGCCGGCGAGCAGCCGGGCCAGCTGGGCGTCCCGGTCGGCGACCGTCCGGGACAGCGCGGAGAGCCCGTCGGCGGCGCCGCGCACCGACTCCGGGGTGTTCCGGAAGGTGTCGGCGATCGCCCGGAAGCTCTCCGAGAGCTTCTCGGTGTTCAGCGCGCCGAAGGTCTGCCCGAGGCCGTCGAGGGCCTTGGTGACGTCGTACGGCGAGGTGGTGCGGCCGAGCGGGATGCGGGCGCCAGGGTCCTGCTCGGCGCCGCCGAGCGGGTCGACGGCCAGGTACTTCTCGCCGAGCAGGGTCTTGATGCCGATGGCGGCGGTGCTGGCGTCGCCGATCCAGGTGTCGCGGACGGTGAAGCTGACCTTGACCCGGTCACCGTCCAGCGCGACCCCGGTGACCTTGCCGACCTTCACCCCGGCGACCCGCACCTCGTTGCCGCTGCGCAGTCCGGCGGCCTCGGAGAAGTCGGCGGCGTAGGCCGTGCCGCCGCCGATCACCGGCAGGGCGTCGGCCTTGTAGGCGGCGGCGGTGGTCACGGCGAGCAGCAGCAGGCCGACCGCTCCGACGACCACGGGGTTGCGCTCCCGGAGCGGGGTGAACAGCGGCTTGCGGCGCCGCTCTCGGCGCCCGGTGCCGCGCGGGCCCGGTCCGGTGGGCGACTGCCCTGCGGACGGCTGCCCGGTGGGCGGCACGGCAGGGTCCGGCTCGTTCTGATGGTCCGTCATGTTCCGCACCTCGCCTCGGAGCTCACGATGCCGGTGGGTGGCCTGCTGCCGTCCGAGGTGGTGACGCCGGTGACGGTGGCCTGGCAGAGGTAGAGGTTGAACCAGGAGCCGTAGCTCGCGGCCCGGCCGATCACCCGCATCTTCTCGGGTGTCTGCCGCAGGAAGTTCTCCAGTTGCGGGGTCCCGTCCGCGAGGTTGGCGGAGAGCCGGCCGAGTTGGCCGATGGTGTCCTTGAGCGGGGCCCGGCCGTCCTGCAGGAGTCCGGCGGTACTGGTCGTGAGCGCGGAGATCGCGGTGATGGACCGGCCGATCGGCTCGCGGTCGCCGGCGAAGCCGGTCACCAGCTGCTGCAGGGTGGCGACCAGGTCGCGGAATCCGCCCTCACGATCGTTCACGGTGCCGATCACCGTGTTCAGGTTGTCGACGACCTCGCCGATCACCTGGTCCTTGGCGGCCAGCGTGCCGGTCAGCGAGCCGACCGTGCGCAGCAGGTTGTCCACGGTGCCGCCCTCGCCCTGGAGCACCTGGACGAGTTCGCCGGCCAGCTGGTTGACGTCCGCGGGCGAGAGGCCCTGGAAGAGCGGCTGGAAGCCGTTGAACAGCTGGGTCAGGTCGAGGGCGGGCGTGGTGCGCTCCAGCGGGATGGTGGCGCCGGGGGCGAGGCTGCGGTCCACCGGCCCGGCACCCTGCTGGAGGTCGACGTACCGCTGCCCGACCAGGTTGAGGTACTTGACGGAGGCGGTGACCGAGGCGGGCAGCGGCCGGCCCCTGGCCACCGAGAAGCGCACCTCGGCGATCCGGTGGTCGACCACCCTGATCCGGTCCACCCGGCCGACCCGCACCCCGGCGATCCGGACGCTGTCGCCGGCGGTGAGGCCGGTGGTGTCGCTGAAGCGGGCCTGGTACCCGACGGTGTCGCCGACACCGGTGTCGGCGATGCCGAGCGCCAGGACGGCGGTGGCGAAGGTGGTCACCAGGACGAAGACCACCGACTTGGCGAGCGGGCCCGCGAGGCTGCGTCGTTTCACCGCAGGGTCACCTCCGCGCCGCGGAGCACCGGGCCGGCCAGCAGGCTGGTCCAGTCCGGGAGGTCCTGCGGGGTGGTGTTCATGCCGGGGGCCAGCAGCTCGGTGACAAGGGCGTTCTCCTGCGGGGAGTTGGGCAGGCCGGCGGCGTCGGCGGGCGGGGCCGTGATCGGCGTGGTGGCGGGGTCGGCCGGGGTGATCGGGGTGCCGGTGTACGGCACGGCGTAGCAGGCCGGGCCGTTGCCCGCCCGGTAGGCGGGAGTGTCCTGGCCGGGCAGGTACTTGCCACGGGAGGGCACGGTGGTGACGGTGATGTGCAGGCCGGGCCGGTCGGTGCCCTTGCCGAGCGCCTTGTCCATGGCGGGGACGAAGCCGGCGAGGGTGCTGAGGGTGCACGGGAAGGACGGTGCGTAGCGGGCGAGCAGGCCGAGGGTGTCCCGGCTGTCGGTGCTGAGCCGGATCAGGTTGTCCTTGTTCTGCCGCAGGAAGGTGTCGAGGTCCTGGGCGGCGCCGGTGGCGGCGCCGTAGAGGGCGGCGAGGCCGGTGCGCTGCTGAGCGACGCTCTCGCTGGTGCGGGTGAAGTCGGTCAGTGCCTGGACGATCTCCGGGGCGGCCCGGTCGTAGACCCGGCTGACCTCCACCAGGCGCCGGATGTCCTCGGTGAGGACGGGCAGTTCGGGGTTGAGGCGGCCCAGGTAGCCGTCCAGCTGGGTGAGGGTGGTGCCGAGCTGGGTGCCGCGGCCGTCCAGGGCGGTGGCCACCGCGTCGAGGGTCGCGGCGAGCTTCTCCGGTCGGACGGCGGTGAGCAGCGGCATCAGGTGGTCGAGGACCTGCTGCAGTTCGACGGCGCTGCCGGAGCGGTCGCGCGGGACGGTGCTGCCGGCCGCGAGGCTGCGCCCGGACGAGTTGGCGGCGGGGACGAGGGCGACGAAGCGCTCGCCGAACAGCGTGGTCGGCAGCAGTTGGGCGGACACCTCGCCGGGGATCTGCCGGAGCCGGGCCGGGTCGATGTCCAGGGTGAGCCGGGCGCCGTCGCCGTCGGTGCGGATCTCCCGGACCCGGCCGACCACGACGCCGCGCAGCTTCACGTCGGCGTTCACGTGCATCTCGTGGCCGACGCTGCCGGCCTCGACGGTGACGGTCGCGCTGTCGGTGAACTGCCGGTCGTAGACGGCGACGGCCAGCCAGGCGAGCAGGACGGGCGTCATCAGGAACGCCACCCCGGCGAGCCGGCGGCGGGCCCGCGCGGCCCGTCGGCCCCGGACGGCGGGGGCAGGCGGTGCGGACGCGCCGGAGCCCGGGACGGCGGCGGCGGGAGCAGGGGCGGTCATCCGGCCACCCGCACCGTCGTGGTCGCGCCCCAGACCGCGAGGCTGAGGAAGAAGTCGCTGACGCTGATGATGACGATCGCGTTGCGCACCGAGCGGCCCACCGCGATGCCCACCCCGGCCGGGCCGCCGGTGGCGCGGTAGCCGTAGTAACAGTGCGCCAGGATCACGATCACGCTGAAGACCAGCACCTTGAAGGTGGAGAGCAGCACGTCCACCGGCGAGAGGAAGAGGTTGAAGTAGTGGTCGTAGGTGCCCGCCGACTGCCCGTTGACCAGTACCGTCACCGCCCGGGAGGCCAGGTACGAGCTGAGCAGGCCGATGCCGTACAGCGGGACGATCGCGACGACCCCGGCGATGATCCGGGTGGTGACCAGGTACGGCATGCTCCGGATGCCCATGCCCTCCAGCGCGTCGATCTCCTCGTTGATCCGCATCGCGCCGAGCTGGGCGGTGAAGCCGGCGCCGACGGTGGCGGACAGCGCGAGGCCGGCCACCAGGGGCGCGATCTCACGGGTGTTGAAGTAGGCGGAGATGAAGCCGGTGAAGGCGGTGGTGCCCAGTTCGTTCATCGCGGCGTAGCCCTGGAGACCGACCACGGTGCCGGTGAACAGGGTCATGCCGATCATCACGCCGACCGTGCCGCCGATCACGCCGAGGCCGCCGCTGCCGAACGCCACTTCGGCCAGCAGGCGTTGCACCTCGGTGCGGTAGCGCCGCAGGGTACGCGGGATCCACAGCGCCGCGGCGAGGTGGAAGAGCAGGTGGTCGCCGCTCTCGTCGAGGAAGCCGAACCAGCGGCGCGGGCGGCGGCGCGCCGGCGGGGTATCGCCCGGCGGCGCGCCGCCGGGGGCCGGGTTCTTGTCGAGCAGGGCCACCGGTCAGGCTCCCTTCGGCGGGACGATCTGCAGGTAGACCGCCGTGAGCACCATGTTCAGGAAGAACAGCAGCAGGAAGGTCACCACCACGGACTGGTTGACGGCGTCCCCGACGCCCTTCGGGCCGCCCCGGGGGTTCAGGCCCCGGTAGGCCGCGACGACGCCGGCCACGAAGCCGAAGACCAGCGCCTTGAACTCGCCGATGTACAGGTCCGGCAGCTGGGCGAGGGCCGAGAAGCTCGCCAGGTAGGCGCCCGGAGTCCCGTGCTGCAGAACGACGTTGAAGAAGTAGCCGCCGAGGACGCCGACCACCGACACCAGCCCGTTGAGCAGCACGGCCACCAGCATCGTGGCCAGCACCCTCGGCACCACCAGGCGTTGGACGGGCGAGACGCCCATCACCTCCATCGCGTCCAGCTCCTCGCGGATGGTCCGGGAGCCGAGGTCGGCGCAGATCGCCGCGCCGCCGGCGCCCGCGATCAGCAGGGCGACGATCAGCGGACTGGCCTGCTGGACGACGGCCAGCACGCTGGCCCCGCCGGTGAACGACTGGGCGCCCAACTGCTGGGTGAGCGAGCCGACCTGGAGGGCGATCACGGCGCCGAACGGGATCGAGACCAGCGCGGCGGGCAGGATCGTCACACTGGCGACGAACCAGAACTGCTCGACCAGCTCCCGTACCTGGAACGGCCGGCGGAAGATCTCCCGGACGGTGGTGGCGGCGAGCGCGAACAGCCGGCCGCTCTGCCGCAGCGGCCCGGCCAGGCGGGTGGCGGCGGTCATGCCCGCTCCCCCGGGCCGGGCGCCGCGGCGGCGCCGAGGGCGGCCCGGGCCGGCGCCGGCAGCTCGTCCCACAGCTCCCGGACCCTGGCCTGCCGCCGCCGCACGGCCGACCTCGCGGGCAGCCTGGGCGACGGCTCCAGCTGCGCGGGGAGCGGCCCGGGCGGCGCGGGCGGGCTTTCGCCGTAACGGAGTTCGCCGGCCAGGGTCGCCTCGTCCTTCTCCTCCGACATCCCGATCGGGCCCTCCCGGCGACCGGTCAGGAACTGCCGGACGACGGGCTCCTCGCTGGTCAGCAGCACCTCCCGCGGGCCGAAGGCGACCAGCCCGCGGCGGAACAGCATGCCCATGTTGTCCGGCACGGTCGCGGCGATGTCGAGGTTGTGGGTGACGATCAGCATCGTCGCGTCGGTCTGCGCGTTGAGGTCGATGAGCAGCTGGGAGAGGTAGGAGGTGCGGACCGGGTCGAGCCCGGAGTCCGGCTCGTCGCACAGGACGATCTGCGGGTCCAGCACCAACGCCCTTGCCAGCCCGGCGCGTTTGCGCATCCCCCCGGAGATCTCACCGGGCAGTTTGCGCTCGGCGCCGAGCAGGCCGACCATCTCCATCCGCTCCATCACGATCCGCCGGATCTGTGACTCCTTGGTGCGGGTGTGCTCGCGCAGCGGGAAGGCGATGTTGTCGAAGAGCGACATCGAGCCGAACAGGGCGCCGTCCTGGAACATCAGGCCGAACAGCTTGCGGACTTCGTAGATGTCCCGTTCGGGGCTGTTCACCATGTCGACGCCGTTGACGAGCACCCGGCCCCGCTCGGGCTTCAGCAGGCCGATCACGGACTTCAGGAACACCGTCTTGCCGGTGCCGGACGGCCCGAGCAGCACGCTGACCTCACCGGGCGGCAGCGTGAGCGAGACGTCCTGCCAGACGGTCTGGCGGCCGAACGACTTGGTCAGACCTTCGACGATCACTTCGATTCCCATGACACCTCCCGGGGGTGAGAGCGGCGGCGGTCGGCGGTGCGGGTACTGCTGCGGGGTGCGGCGGGTACGGCGAGGTACGGCGGTCAGCGGTGCGGCGGAGCGGGCATCTCGATCTCCGGGGTGCAGCCGTTCGGCTCGTCGCTGGTCGGGGTGCAGAGCGCGCCCTGGATGAAGTTCAGCGAGTTCCCTGCGCCCGAGACGGCCGCGGTGAACAGCGGGCTGAGGTCCTCGCCGCCGGTGCCGCAGCCGGTGAACGGCGGGATGACCAGATGGGCGGAGGAGAGCGGGCCGCCGGTCTGCACGGTGTAGTCCGGACGGCCGTCGTCGGTGCTGATCCCGCTGTCCTGCCGGCCTACGAGGGTGAGGTCGACCGGCGCGGCCGTGCGGCAGTTCGGCCCGACGTCGAGCGGCGTGCCGTTCACCCGGACGTCGTACAGGGTCAGGTTCTGGTACCCGGCGGCGGTGGTGATCACCGGCTGGTCCCAGTCGCTGTTCCCGATCACCGTGAGGGTCAGCGGGGTGAGCGGGGTGAGCCTCATCCTCGCCGTGGTCGGCATGAAGCCGAAGGTGAGGAAGGTGGCTTCGGCCGGCGGGAGTTCCAGCTCGCCGATGCCGTCCACCTCGACGTATCCGGGGCTGCCGTCGTCCGTCCAGAGCATCACGATCCGCTTGTGCATGTCGACCCGGATCATCGCCGGGTCGCGGGTCGGGTCATTGATCAGCGCCGCTCCGCCGAGCTTGCCGACATTGGCGTAGCCGACCGCGAACGCGCAGGCGGGCACCGGCTCGAAGGGGTCGGCGCCGGGCATCGGGAGCACGATCGCGCCCTCCGGCACCTTCGGCAGGCGGCGGGGGTCGAGTTCGCCCTGCGGAGCCGCCGGGCAGGCGTTCACCCCCGAATGGACCGGGCCGCCGACCGTGATGGTGCCGCCCTGGGCGGGTGTCTCCGCGCGGGGCGCCACCAGGGCGGAGGCGCCTGCCGAGGCGGACGCGGCACCCGAGGGTGGGGGCGCGCCGGTCGGCGACGGGGCTCCGCCGGCCGGTCCGGTGGCGGTGGGCGAGGCGGAGCCGCCGGCCGGGGCCGAGCCGGACGGCCCGGGCGATCCGGTGGCGGACGGGCTCGGCTGCGTGGCCGCCGACACCGGCACGCTGCCCAACTCCGCTCGCTGGCCGGGATTCTGGACGCAGTGCAGGGAGACCGGGGCCGGCTCGCCGGGGGTCGCGGAGGTGGGGGCGGCCCCGGCGGCCGGGGAGGCGGGGGCGGTGGGCAAGGTGAGGGAGGCGGGGGCAGTGGCAGCGGCGGGGGAGGCGGGGGCAGGAGGAACGGTGGGGGCGGAGGCGGCGGCCAGGGTGAGGTCGAGGTCGCCGGCGGTGAAGGTGACGTCCCCCGGCGCGGACACCGTCACGGGCGCGACCGTCCCGGTGAGGGCGAGCCGCAGAGCGCCCTCACCGGCGAGCGGCGAGCCGGCCGCGGCGAGCACCGTCCAGTCCGCCTCGGCCGCCGAACCGCCCTGCCGCACATGAGCGGTGAACCGGCCCGTCCCGCCGACGGCCGCCGTGCCGGCCGGCAGCAGGGCCGCCACCGCGGCCCGGTCCAGGGCGATCTCGGCGGTCAGCGCCCCGGGCCGGAGCGGCTTGCCCGCCACCCCGGCGTCCGGGTACTCCTGCCCGAGGAGCACCCGGACCTCCACCGGGCCCCGGGCGGACCCGCAGGTGTACCCGAGGTCCAGTTGCCCCGGCCCGTCGGCCGACGAGGCCGCGGCCGGCAGCAGCCCGGCCAGCAGCACGGTGGTGGTGATCGCCGCCGGCCGCCAGGCGCGGCGCCGGACCACTGCTTCGCCCATCGCGGTACTCCTCGGACTGGTCGGTGGAGCCGGTTCGGCGCACGGCGGCGGGAAATCTTCGGACGAACTGCGGGGACAGCGGGAACGGGTGGAACGGCAGCACGAACGGGTGGAACCGGAGCGCCCGGAGCGCGAACGGCCGGTATTGCCGAGCGGCGCGGCGGGGACGAACCGCCGTGGTGGCACGGCACGGTACGCCCACGGACGGAAGGGGGAACGGGGGAAAGCGAGCACGGCGGAGCGGACAACGGGAATCGCACGAACTGCACCGGCCGCATCCGTCGCACGGGTCACGGAATCCAGCGGGTGGTGTTCCTGGGCGAACTGGACACTACGGCCCGGTAACAAGCAGCGACAAGTGATCGAACCCGGGAAGATTCCACGGCCTCGGCTCGGCCGGATTTCTTGTCACCGATTGACAAAGCGCCGGCGGAGGATTGTCCTCCGGTGAGCATCCGCGGCCCCCGGCGGCCGGAGGGATGTCCGGCCGCCGGGGGCCGCGCGCCGGACGGTCCGGGCCCGGCAGGACGGCGGGCCCGGGGTCCGGGTCAGGGCGAGGTGATGGTCTGCGAGGAGGCCAGCACGTACGCCGCGCTGTAGGTCGCCGCGTCGCCGTTGTTGATCAGCCCGAGGCAGGTGCCCGAGACGTTGTACGCGTGCAGGTCGCCGCCGCTCAGCGTGAGGGTGTTCGCCGAGTTGCTGTAGGAGCCGGTGAGGGTGGCCGAGCTGGTGCTGGTGGGACCGTAGAAGTCGGCGGTGCAGCCGGCGCCGCTGATGTGGGCCTTGACGCCGGTGAGCGTCCCGGTGGTGACACCGGTGCCGCTGTTGTAGGAGACCGCGTTCAGGCTCCAGGGCAGGCCCTGCGGGGTGACGGTGAAGGTGATGCCCAGCGGGCCGGAGCAGCTGACCCAGCCGACCGAGGTGATGGAGGAGATGCCGGTGCCGGACAGGCCGGTGCCGCTCGCCAGGGTGCCGGTCGCACTGGAGGAGGTGCAGGTGAGCTTGGTGCCGGTCTTGGTGTCGGTGAGCTTCGGGGAGGTCGCCTTGGCCGTCCAGGCGCCGCCGGGGGTGACGGTCCAGGTGGGTGCGGCGTAGGCGGGGGCGGCGGCGAGGCCCGCGGCTGCGGCGAATGCCGCGGCGACGACCATGCCGCTTGCGGTGAACTTGCGCACGGTTGATCCTTTCGGGGTGGGGTGGAATACCCGATAAACCGGGCCCAGGGTGCCTGGAGTTCGGAATTCGGCTGCTCCCGAATCCGCTCGGCCGCCCTGTTGAACGGGGACGTTACGCATGGGTAACCGGGCGGTGCAACATGCCCGTCACAGATTCTTCCGGCGAACTTACCGGCGGGTATTCCCTTGTCACGAAAGCAGCAAAGAAGGCCGCCCGGTTATAACGAAGCGAGCGGGCGGGGCGGGAATCCGAAAACCGGCCGGTCGGCCGATTAGACCGCCCCCGACGGCCGGCGGCGGGCCACGGGCGTCCGGAAGTGAGGTTTCTGTGTCCGGGGTGCTGCGCTCCGTGTGCGCCGTGGTCTATGTTGCACGCAGCCGCGATGAGTTGTACGCGACCCGCTACCGCCCGGCCGGCCCGCTCCCCACCAGCGCGCCGGGGCCGGGCAATTGACCGAACCTCCGCTCCCCCGCAGCCGCCACCGGCCCGCCGGCGGGCCCTGGCGGCCAAGGGGCGGCGGAGAGCTCAGGGGGTAAACAGGTATGGCCGTAGCCAGGCAGCTGACGGAGCGCGGCGAGCCGATGGGACCGATGCCGCGCGAGTTGGCCATGATCATGCGCCCTGAACTCCCCAGCCTGCTCAAGGAGATGGCGAGCGAGATCGTCGCCGCGATCCCGGAGTACAAACCGCTGATGGAGGGCCCGAACGCGCGGGTGATCCGGCTCGGCATCGAGCAGAACATCGCGGCCTTCGTCGACCAGATCGCCGTCCCCACCGCCACCACGGTGCTGCGGGACGACATCTGCCGCCGCTTCGGCCGCTTCGAGGCCTACGAGGGCCGCAGCCTGGACATGCTGCAGGAGGCCTACCGGATCGGCTGCCAGACCGCGCTGCGCCGGGCCAGGACGCTGGGTAGGCGCTACAACCTGTCCGCCACCGTGATGCTCTCCTTCGCCGACGCGCTCTTCGCCTACATGGGGGACCTCGCCGCGCTCTCCCGCGAGGGCTACCTGCAGGCCATGGCCGAACTGGGCGAGGAGCCGGACAACCGCCGCCGGCAGCTGCTGCGGCGGATCCTCACCGGTTCCTCGGTGGCCCGCAACGCCCTGGTGGAGCTGGCGGAGCACGCGGCCTGGCCGTTACCGGCCGAGGTCACCATGGTCGCGGTGGACGCCGGGACGCTGCCCCCGACCGGCCTGCTCGCCAAGGACGTCCTGCTCGACCTGGCCGTCCCCGAGCCGCACCTGCTGGTGCCGGGGGCGCTCACCGCGGAACGGCGCGCCGAGCTGGACCGGGCCCTGGACGGCTGCCGGGCGGCCTACGGCCTCACCGCCCCGCTGGCCGAGGCGGCGGACTCGCTGCGCTGGGCCCGGCACGCCCTCGCCCTGGCCTCGGCCGGCATCGTGGACGGCGGCCCGGTGGTGTCCTGCGAGGACCACCTGCTGCCGCTCTGGCTGCTCCGGGACCCGGCCCTGGTCGCGCAGTTGGCGAAGAAGTACCTCGGCCCGCTGGCCGCGCTCACCCCCGCCCAGCGCAGCCGGCTGGTCGAGACCCTGCTGACCTGGCTCACCACCCGGGGCACGGCCGCCGAGATGGCCCGGCTGCTGGGCGTCCACCCGCAGACGGTCCGCTACCGGATGCGGATCCTCGACCGCGCCTTCGGACAGCAACTCGCCGACCCCGACGACCGGTTCGCGACCGAGGTGGCGCTGCGGGCGCTGGCCGTCCAGCGCCGCGGGCAGCCCGGCGGCTGAGCAGGTCCCGAGGGGCGGGACGTACGGCACCGGGGCGTCGGCCGACCGTTCCGGCGCGCCGGCGGCCGCGGTGCCGGCGGTGATCTTCGCGGTGGCGGTGGCCCCGAAGATCACCGTCCGAAGGCCCCGGGCCCGGCCTCCGCACCTGGCCGGTCCGCCCCGGGCGGCGCGCGACGGAGACGTTGGCCGGGCGTTGGCAGCCTGTTGGTGGGCCGCGACAGGCTCGGGGTCCTGATGATCAGTGGCCGGATCCCGTGGCCCGGCGGGCGGGATCAGTCGCACCGCGCCGCACCTCAAGTGCGGCGCGGGACATCGCCGTTCGCCCAGTCACCACAGAATGCGGAGCTATCGCATGCGTTCCCTCTTCAAGAAGGCCTCCAGCATCGCGGCCGTGGCGGCCTCGATGGCCTCCCTCTCGATCGCCGGCGCCTCGACCGCCCACGCGGACTCGCAGTACGGCTGCCAGTACCCGTACGTGTGCATCTACGCGGGCGGCACCGTCAACGGCAGCATCATCGGGATGTACCGGGACGTGACCAGCGGGTACCAAAACACCTCGCGGACCAACGTCGCCGTTCTGAACACGCGCAACGACGACACCGTCTGGCTGCGCTACGTCTCCGGGGGCACCACCTACTACACCTGCCTGGAGCCCGCCACCTCGATCTACAACGGCGCCAGCATCTACGCCACCCTCACCGGGATCCGCATCAGCGACTCCCCCACCTGCTGAGTGCCCGGGTGTGCCCGGCCGGGACGGGATCCCGGCCGGGCACACCCGGCAGCCGCTCGACGCGCCCCGGCCCGGCGGGCGGCCCGGGGCGACCGCCGTACGGTGCGCCGCGGGCCGTCCGCCGGGTCGTCAGGGGTGCCCCGGGCCGTCAGGGGTGCGCCGGGCCGTCAGGGTGCCCCGGGCCGTCAGGGTGCCCCGGGCCGTCAGGCGGTGCGCCGCAGCAGCGCCAGGTACATCGCGTCGGTGCCGTGCAGGTGCGGCCAGAGCTGGACGTCCGGGCCGTCGCCGAGCGCCGGGACGCCGGGCAGCAGCGGGCGGGCATCGATCCACTCCAGCCGGCCGCCCTCCTCCCGCAGCACGTCGTCGACCACGGCCCGGGTCTCGGCGAGGTGCGGCGAACAGGTGGCGTAGCCGACCACGCCGCCGATCCGGGTGGCGGCGACGGCGCCGCGCAGCAGGTCCCGCTGGAGCGGCCCGAAGGCGGCGATGTCCTCGGGCCGGCGGCGCCAGCGGGCCTCGGGCCGGCGGCGCAGCGCGCCGAGACCGGAGCAGGGCACGTCGACCAGGACGCGGTCGAAGGTGCCCGGCCGCCAGGCCGGCCGGGTGCCGTCGGCGGCGATCACGGTGTACGGGCCGGGGTTGCCCTCCAGCGCGCGGGCGACCAGCCGGGCCCGGTGCGGCTGCTTCTCGGAGGCGACCAGGGCTGCGCCGCGCCGGGCCGCGAGGGCCGCGAGCAGCGCGGCCTTGCCGCCGGGGCCGGCGCAGCCGTCCAGCCAGACCCGGTCGGGGCCGTCCAGCGGCGCGGCGGCGAGGGCGAGGGCGACCAGCTGGCTGCCCTCGTCCTGGACGCCGACGCGGTTCTCCTTGACCGTCTCCAGCGCGCCGGGGTCGCCGCCCTCGGCGAGCCGGACGGCGTAGGGGGACCATCGGCCGGGGGTGGACTCGGGCAGCGCCTCGGCGAGTTCCTCGACGGTGGCCCGGCCGGGCCGGGCGACGAGGGTGACCTCGGGCCGCTCGTTGTCGGCGCGCAGCAGCTCCTCGACGGCCGTCCGCCCGGAGGCGTCGGGCTGCCAGCGGCCGAGCGAGTCCCAGAGCGCGGAGACGACCCAGCGCGGGTGCGAGTGGACGACGGCGAGGTGGTCCTCGGCGTCCTTCTCGTACGGCGGGGCGACCTGGGCGATCCAGGCGTCGAGGTCCTGGGCGCTGATCCGGCGCAGGACGGCGTTGACGAACTTGGCCTTGCCGTCGCCGAGCACGGCCCGGGCCAGTTCGACGGTCGCGGAGACGGCGGCGTGGCTGGGGATGCGGGTGGTGAGCAGCTGGTGCGCGCCGAGCGAGAGGACGTCCAGGACCGGCGGGTCGACCTCGCGCAGCGGCCGGTCGATGCAGGCGGCGATGACCGCGTCGTAGGTGCCCTGGAGCCGCAGGGTGCCGTAGACCAGCTCGGTGGCGAGGGCGGCGTCACGGCGGTCGAGGTTGTGCTTCTGCTCGGCCTCGCGGAGCAGCGAGGGCAGGATCAGGTTGGCGTAGGCGTCGCGCTCGTCGACGGCCCGCAGGGCGCGGAAGGCGACCGTCCGGGCCGGGTCCTTCTTGGGGCGGCGGTGCGGGCGAGGGGGGCGCTTGGCGCCGGGGGTGCTGCCGGGGGTGCTCATCTGGTGCCTCAATGTGCTGCGGGGTTTACGGATGGGTCCGGTCCGGCGGAACTGCCCGGACCGGGGTGCCCCGGGCCCGACGCTGCGGGAGCGGGGGCCGGGGCACCCGGCGGTGGACCGCCGCGGGGCGGACCGCCACCGGGCCCCGCGTGGGGCCCGGTGCGCGGGGCACCGGCCGGGCCGGCCGGTGCCCCGCGGTGGATCGGGTACTCCACGGTAGATCGGGTGGAGGGTGAAGCTGAACCCGAGGCTCAGAGTCCGAGCTGCTCGCCGGACTCGATGCGGGCCCCGCGGGCCCAGTCCGCCGCGCGCATCGGCTTCTTGCCCTGCGGCTGGACCTCACCGAACTCGATGTCGTGGCTGCCGGTGCCCGCCCGGAGGCTGTTCTTGCCGACCGCCAGCTCGCCGGGGGCGAGTTCGGTGCTGCCGGGGAGAAGCGTGACCGGGCCGGAGACCTTGAGCCGCTCGCCGCGGAAGGTGGTCCACGCGCCGGGCGCGGGGGCGCAGCCGCGCACCACCCGGTCGATCCGCAGGGCGGGGTGCTTCCAGTCGATCCTGGCGTCCTCCACCGAGATCTTCGGGGCGAGGGTGATGCCGTCGGCCGGCTGCGGGACGGCCTGCAGCCCGCCGTCCTCGATGCCGTCCATGGTGGCGCTCAGCAGCCGGGCGCCGGAGTGCGCGAGCCGGGTGAGGAGTTCGCCGCTGGTGTCGGTGGGGCGGATCTCCTCGGTGATGACGCCGAAGACCGGGCCGGAGTCCAGGCCCTGCTCGATCCGGAAGGTCGAGGCGCCGGTCACCTCGTCGCCGGCCAGCACGGCGTGCTGGACGGGGGCGGCGCCGCGCCAGGCCGGCAGCAGCGAGAAGTGCAGGTTGACCCAGCCGTGGACGGGGATCTCCAGGGCGCCGGGGCGGATCAGCGCGCCGTAGGCGACCACCGGGCAGCAGTCGGGGGCGATCTCGGCGAGCCGGGCCAGGAAGTCCGGGTCGCTGGGCTTCGCGGGCTTGAGGATCTCGATCCCGGCCTCCTCGGCGCGCTGGGCGACGGGGCTGGCGACCAGCTTGCGGCCGCGGCCGGCGGGGGCGTCGGGGCGGGTGACCACCGCGACGACCTCGTGCCGGTCGGAGGCCAGCAGGGCGTCCAGGGCGGGAACGGCGACCTCGGGGGTGCCGGCGAAGACGAGGCGCATCAAGGGCCTTCCGGTAGGGGCTGGGTGGGAGCCGAGCTGGGGCGGGGCGGGGCGGGGCCGGGCGGACCGGTCGTCAGCGGGCGCCGCCGAAGGTGCTGTGCGGGGAGACCCGGACGGTCGGGGCGGGCCCGTCCCCCCAGTCGGACTCCCGGATCGCCTTGAGCGCGGCCTTGCGCCGCTCACGGTCGAGGCGGTCGATGAAGATGATGCCGTCCAGGTGGTCGGTCTCGTGCTGGATGCAGCGGGCGAGCAGCTGGGTGCCCTCGACGGTGACCGGCTCGCCGTACATGTCGAAGCCCTTGGCGACCACGCCGAAGGCGCGCCGGGTGTCGAAACGCAGGCCGGGCAGCGAGAGGCAGCCCTCGGGGCCTTCCTGCTCCTCCTCGCTGAGGCTGAGGTCCGGGTTCACCAGGTGCCCGGTGACGCCGTCCACGTGGTAGGTGAACACCCTCAGCGAGATGCCGAGTTGAGGCGCGGCCAGCCCGGCGCCGGGGGCGTCCAGCATGGTGTCGGTGAGGTCCTTGACCAGCGTGCGCAGCTCTTTGTCGAAGGTGGTCACCGGCTGTGCGGTGGCGCGCAGGACCGGGTCCCCGAAGATGCGGATCGGCTGGATCGGCAAGGTGGTGGACTCCCGTCCGGTCGGATTTCGGCTGCTGGCCGTCGGCAAGTCTATGCAATGCCCCCGGGCGCGCGGCCCGCCCCCGCGATCCGGCCGGGCGGGGGCGGCCGATGGGCGGCGGGGGCGGCCGATTGGCGGGCAGGGGGGCGTTCTGGCATATCCCGAGTGCCCCGGCTGCGTGACCCCGGCCCCTGGTCCGGCGTTGGTCAAGTGAGATTGACCGGGGCACGGGGGAGCAGCCCCGACCGAGCTGACCGTACGGAAGGTGGCACGTAGGCCATGGCCGAGCAGATCAATCACGACGCCCGGGCGCGGGCGAGCCTGCACCTGCTGGTGCGGGACATCGAGCGGGTGAGGCGGCAGGTCGACGCGCTGCGGACGCTCACCGCCCAGTTGGGCAACGTCTACCGCCCCCGGCGGCCGAGCACCTCCGCGGGTTTCGTGGTGTACGGGCGGGCCCCGGCGCCGACCGTGCGGCTGGCGCAGGAGCTGCGCGAGAGCGTGGAGACGCTGGTGGCGGCGGCGGTGGAGTTCGACCGGGCGCTGGGTTTCTCCTGGGACTCGGTGGGCTCCGCGCTGGGCGTCACCAAGCAGGCCGTCCACCGGCGGTACGGGATGCGGCGCCCCGCCGGCGAGCTGCTGGCGGCGGGTGGCATCCCGTCGCCGGCCGGGCCCGCGCAGGGGCGCGGGGAGCGGTCCGAGGAGGTGGCGGCCGTCGCGGCGGCCGGGCCGGGGACGGGTTCGCCGGGCATCGGCCCGCAGTCGACGGGCTCGCCGGGCCTGGGTTCGCCGGGCGTCGGCGCGCCGGCCGGCGGGAACCCGGGGCTGGCGGCGACCGTGCCGGCGGCCCGCCAGGGCGGTCTGAACCGCTCGGGGCTGCAGATCCGCGGCTGACCGGGGTGGCACGGCCGGGCCGGGGTGGCACCCGGCCCGGCCCGCCTCGTGGCCGTCCGGCGCGGGCGCCCGGCCAGGATCAGCGGTGGGCACCCGGCGCGGCGGACGGGCTCAGCGGCGCTCACCTGCGCCGCGCGCCCGCGAGCACCCCCACGGCCGGACCGCTCACGGCGCCCGGCCGGCGCCGCGCGCCGTCACCCGATCTCCAGCGGGTCGATCCGCACCTTCACCGGCTCCGGTGTCCGCAGGGCGATCCGGGCGATCTGCGCCGCCTTCAGCGCGGAGGCCAGTGCGGCCCCCTGGCCGGGGGCGACCCGGAGCAGCGCCCGCTCGACCTCCTCACCGCGCCGCCCGCCGAACACCGGCACGGGGCCGAGGACGTCCGCACCCTCCGGCAGCCGGGTGAGGCCGAGCAGGTCGGCCACCGCCGCCGGCGCCCCGGTGACCGAGGCCATCCGGGAGACCGGCGGGAAGTGCAGCTGGGCCCGTTCCTCCAGCTCGAAGGCGGCGTGGCCGGCCGGGTCCCACCGGATCAGCGCCTGGACGGCCCGGGCCGTCGGCTCCGCCACGACCACCACCGTGCCGCCCTCGCTCGCCGGCCGGACCAGCGCGGCCGCCGCCAGCCAGAGCCGCAGGGCCTCCTCCCCCGCCCGCAGGTCGGGCCGGCTCAGCAGGGCCCAGCCGTCCAGCAGCAGCGCGGCCGCGTAGCCGCCTTCGGCCACCGGCTCGGCGCCCGGGGTGGAGATCACCAGCGCGGGCTCGGCCGGCACCGAGAGCAGCACCGCGTCCCGCCCGGAGGTACGGACGGGGATCCTCGGGAAGGCCTTGCCGAGCTCCTCCGCCGTCCGCCGGGCGCCGACCACCTGGGCCCGCAGGCGGAACGAGCCGCATTCGGCGCAGTGCCACCGCTCCTCGGCCTCCCCGCACCAGCCGCAGCGCAGCGGCGCGTCCGACGAGGCCGCCTCCAGCGGCCCCTCGCAGTGCCGGCAGCGGGCCGGTGTGCGACAGCGGCCGCAGGCCAGCCGGGGGACGTAGCCGCGGCGGGGCACCTGGATCAGGACCGGGCCGGTGGCCAGCGCCTCCCGGGCCGTCTGCCAGGCCAGGCTGGGCAGCCGGGCCTGCTGGGCGGCGGCGTCCCTGGCCTGGTCCAGGTCGGTGACGGTGCGGACCCGCGGTGCGACCTCCCGGACGGTCGCCCGGTCGGCGGCCAGCGGCCGGGCCCAGCCCGTGTTCACCAGCTGCGCGCCCTCCACGGTGACCGCGTGCCCCCCGAGCAGGACGCCGGCCCCCTCCTCGGCGGCGCGCAGCAGCGCGACCTCGCGCACGTGCGGGTGCGGGGCGCGCGGGTCGGCGTGGCTGCCATCGCCGTCCGACCAGACCACCACCAGGCCGAGGTCCCGGACGGGGGCGAACATCGCCGCCCGGGTGCCGACCGCGGCGCGGACCGAACCGCGGCTGACCGCCAGCCAGCGCCGATAGCGCTCCTTGGGGCCGAGGTCGGCGGCGAGGGTGGCGTGCAGGCCGCCGCCGAGCAGCTCGGTGAGGGCCTCGTCGACCCGGGCGGTGGACCGCCCGTCGGGCAGCACGACCAGGGCGCCGCGCCCGCCGGCCAGGGTGGCGGCGACCGCCCGGGCGATCTCCTGCGGCCAGCTCGGGCCGGGCAGCGCCGTCCAGACGGCGCGCGGGGCGTGGCCGGCGGCGAGCGCCGCCAGGAACTCCGGCCCCTGCGGGTAGCGGCTCCAGCTGCCCGGTTCGGGGGCGGCGGGCAGCGGCGCCGGCGGCGGGGAGGGCTCGGCCTCGGCCTTGGCGTGCCGGGGCGGCACGGCCAGCTGGAGGACGTCCGCGAGGGTGCCGGCGTACCGGTCGGCGACCGTGCGGCAGAGCCGCAGCAGGGCGGGTGTGAGCACCGGCTCGGGCGAGAGCACCTGGGCGAGCGGTGCCAGCGGGCCGGCGTAGTCGCTGTCGGCCCGGCGTTCGACGATGAACCCGTCGTGCAGTTCGCCGCCCTCGCGGCGTCCGTTGACCACCCGCGCCCCGAACCGGACCCGGACCCGGACGCCCGGCACGGCCTCCTCGGCCATGTTGGCGGGCACGGCGTAGTCGAAGAACTGGTCGAGGTGGAGCAGCCCCTTGTCGACCAGCACCCGGGCCACCGGCAGGTGCTCGGCCCGTTGGGCGCCCAGCCAGGTGCGCGGCTTGGCGCGGCGGACCGTCTCGCGGATGAACGCGAGCTGCTCCGGCGCCCCGCTCCCCCCGGCCTCGTCTGTGCTGCTCATCGCTCCAAGTACTACCACCTAGGACTGACACAAAGCCGCAGGCGGCGGCCGCCCCGTCGGAACGGGGCGGCCGCCGCCTGGCAGGTGCGGCGCGGGTCAGGCCTGGACGGCCTGCTTCAGCTGCTCGACCCGGTCGGTGCGCTCCCAGGTGAAGTCCGGCAGCTCACGGCCGAAGTGGCCGTAGGCGGCGGTCTGCGAGTAGATCGGGCGCAGCAGGTCCAGGTCGCGGATGATCGCGGCCGGGCGCAGGTCGAAGACCTTCACCACGGCTTCCTGGATCTTGAGGACCGGCACGGTCTCGGTGCCGAAGGTCTCGACGAACAGGCCCACCGGCTCGGCCTTGCCGATCGCGTACGCGACCTGGACCTCGGCGCGGGTGGCCAGGCCGGCCGCGACGATGTTCTTGGCGACCCAGCGCATCGCGTACGCGGCGGAGCGGTCGACCTTGGACGGGTCCTTGCCGGAGAAGGCACCGCCGCCGTGGCGGGCCATGCCGCCGTAGGTGTCGATGATGATCTTGCGGCCGGTGAGGCCGGCGTCGCCCATCGGGCCGCCGATCTCGAACCGTCCGGTCGGGTTGACCAGCAGGCGGTAGCCCTCGGTCACCAGCTTGATGCCCTCGTCGGCCAGCGCCTTGAGCTCGGGCTCCACGACGAACTCGCGGATGTCCGGGGTCAGCAGCGAGTCCAGGTCGATGTCGCTGGCGTGCTGCGAGGAGACCACCACGGTGTCGAGGCGGACGGCCTTGTCGCCGTCGTACTCGATGGTGACCTGGGTCTTGCCGTCGGGGCGCAGGTACGGGATGGTCCCGTTCTTGCGGACCTCGGAGAGCCGCTTGGAGAGGCGGTGCGCCAGCGTGATCGGCAGCGGCATCAGCTCGGGGGTCTCGTCCGACGCGTAGCCGAACATCAGGCCCTGGTCGCCGGCGCCCTGCTTGTCGAGGTCGTCGGAGTCGTCGCCCTGGGAGGCGCCCTCGACCCGGGCCTCGTACGCCGTGTCGACACCCTGCGCGATGTCGGGCGACTGCGAGCCGATCGAGACCGACACGCCGCAGGAGGCGCCGTCGAAGCCCTTCTTGGAGCTGTCGTACCCGATTTCGAGGATCTTGTCCCGGACCAGCTGGGCGATCGGCGCGTACGCCTTCGTGGTCACCTCACCGGCGATGTGCACCTGGCCGGTGGTGATCAGCGTCTCCACGGCGACCCGCGAAGTCGGGTCCTCCTTGAGGAGCGCGTCCAGAATGGTGTCGCTGATCTGGTCAGCGATCTTGTCGGGGTGTCCCTCGGTGACGGACTCCGAGGTGAACAGGCGGCGAGACACAGCGCTCCCTGGGGTTGCAGCGGCTGCTGACTGAAGGCCCCCGGCGGACCGGGGACATCCGGAAAGACTTGATTCCTGGAGTGTAACGGGCAGGTACCTGCAAGTGGGACTGCTGTCCGCCAGAAAAGACGGGCCGCCGGGGAAACCAGCCGGACGGCGGACCGCCCGGGGCCTCAGGCCAGACGGGCCGCGACCAGGTCCCACACCACGTCGGCGAGCGCCTCCTTCGGTCCGACCGGTACGGCCGTCTCGGTGCCGTCGGCCCCGAGGACGACCGCCTCGTTGAGGTCCGAGCCGAATCCCTTGCGCTCGCCGACCTCGTTCACGACCAGCAGGTCGCACCCCTTGCGGGCGAGCTTGGCCCGGCCGTTGGCGAGCACGTCGTCGGTCTCCGCGGCGAAGCCGACCACGAGTTGGCCGGGCCTGGCCCGGTCGGCGGAGATCTCGGCGAGGATGTCCGGGTTGCGCACCAGAGCGACCGGTGCGGGGTCGACCCCGTCCACCTTCTTGATCTTCCCGGTGACGTACTCGGCGGGGCGGAAGTCGGCGACGGCGGCCGCCATCACCACCGCGTCGGCGTCCGCCACGGCCTTCAGCGCGGCCTCGCGCAGCTGCAGCGCGGTCGAGACGTGCACCACGTCCACCCCGGCCGGGTCCGGCAGCTCGGCGTTGGCCGAGACCAATGTCACTCTGGCGCCGCGCGCGGCCGCGGTGGCGGCGAGCGCGTAGCCCTGCTTCCCGGAGGAGCGGTTGCCGAGGAAGCGCACCGGGTCGAGCGGCTCGCGGGTGCCGCCGGCCGAGACCACCACGTGGCGGCCGGCCAGGTCGCTGGTGAGGCCGCCGCGGCGCAGCACCGTCCGGCAGGCCTCGAAGATCGCGGACGGCTCGGGCAGCCGGCCCTTGCCGGTGTCCACCCCGGTGAGCCGGCCGACGGCGGGCTCCAGCACGATCGCGCCCCGGCGGCGCAGGGTGGCGACGTTCTCCTGGGTGGCCGGGTGCTCCCACATCTCGGTGTGCATCGCGGGGGCGAGGACCACCGGGCAGCGGGCGGTGAGCAGGGTGTTGGTGAGCAGGTCGTCGGCCAGCCCGTGGGCCGCCTTGGCCATCAGGTCGGCGGTGGCCGGGGCGACCACCACCAGGTCGGCCTGCTGGCCGATCCGCACGTGCGGCACCTGGTGGACGCTCTCCCAGGTCTCGGTGGCGGCCGGGCGGCCGGAGAGGGCGGCCCAGGTCGCCTCGCCGACGAAGTGCAGGGCGGCCGCGGTGGGCACCACGGTGACCTGGTGGCCGGACTCGGTCAGCCGTCGCAGCAGCTCGCAGGCCTTGTAGGCGGCGATGCCGCCGCTGACACCGAGGACGACGCGCGGGGCGTCGGTCCGGTCCGTGGTCGCGCTCATGCTGGCTGTCTCTCCGTCCGTTCGGGTGCAGCTCACCCTACGGCCCTTCAGATCCCGGCCGCACTGTGGCGCCACGCACACGCGACAGGGCCCGCCGGAGCGTGTCCGGCGGGCCCTGTCATGACGCTGTGCGGCAGCGGGAGGCTGCTCAGGCGGCCTCGATCGCCTCGGCGGTGAGCATGCCGGCGTTGATCTCGCGGAGCGCGATCGACAGCGGCTTCTCGTGCACGTGGGTGTCGACCAGCGGGCCGACGTACTCCAGGAGGCCCTCACCGAGCTGCGAGTAGTACGCGTTGATCTGACGCGCGCGCTTGGCCGCGTAGATCACCAGGCTGTACTTGGAGTCGGTGGCCTCGAGCAGCTCGTCGATCGGCGGGTTGATGATGCCCTCGGGCGCGGTCATGGAAGAGGACACGCTAAAACCTTCCGAAAGGTTGGAAAAGACAAGATGCTGATCGGACCGGGTCGGAGCGACCTAGCCGATCAGGCTGCACCGAGCAAGGCTAGCAGTTCGGCCGCTACCTGCTCGACCGAGGTGTTGACAAGAGTCGTGTCGAACTCCGACTCCGCCGCCAGCTCGACCTTGGCCGCTTCCAGCCGCTTCTCGATCACGTCCTGCGGCTCGGTGCCCCGGCCGGTGAGCCGGCGGACCAGCTCGTCCCAGCTCGGCGGGGCCAGGAAGAGCAGCAGTGCCTCCGCCATCGACTCCCGCACCTGACGGGCACCCTGCAGGTCGATCTCCAGCAGGACGGGCACCCCGTTGTCCAGCTTCTCCAGCACCGCCGCACGCGGGGTGCCGTACCGGTTGCCGGCGAAGACGGCCCACTCCAGCAGTTCGCCGTTGGCGATCAGCTTGTCGAACTCGTCGTTGTCGACGAAGTAGTAGTGGATCCCGTTCTGCTCGCCGGGCCTCGGGTGCCGGGTGGTCACCGACACCGAGAGCCAGACCTCGGGGTGCTGCTTCCTCATATGAGCGACGACCGTGCTCTTGCCGACCCCCGAAGGGCCGGAGAGCACGGTCAGCCGCGGACGCTCACTCATGCACCGATTATCCCGGATCGCGGACGATCCGGAGACCACGGGGCACCCTGGATGCGCTTCGCCGGTGGGCGGTCAGGAGGCGGCGCCGCCGAACTCCCGCTCCAGCGAAGCGATCTGGTTGGTACCGAGGCCGCGCACACGGCGGCTCTCGCTGATGCCGAGACGCTCCATGATCTGCTTGGCGCGCACCTTGCCGACACCGGGCAGGCTCTCCAGCAGAGCGGAGACCTTCATCTTGCCGATGACCTCGTTGTCGGCCTTGCCGGCCTTGATGACCTCGTGCAGCGAAGCGCCGGAGTGCTTGAGCCGGTTCTTCACCTCGGCGCGCTCCCGCCGAGCCTCGGCGGCCTTGGCGAGCGCTGCTGTGCGCTGTTCAGGGGTAAGGGGCGGAAGAGCCACGCCGTTCACCTCAGGGTGTGGAAGGAAGGGATGAGCCAGGACGGTTGTACCAGCCCCCTGCAGGCGAACCCAAGGGCTCTGACCTGCGGGAGCGACGAGAATCGCCGCTCCGTGGTGACCTACCGCCGGACACTACCCGGATTGGGCCGCCACGTCAGGAAAAGAACACGAAAAGTCCTGGTCAGCCAAGGCCGACCAGGACTTTTCCGGGCAAAACAGCCGCGAATCCGACCCCTCTTCGGGCAAGTGTGACGGCGCTCACTTCCACCCGGTGCGTCCGGTCCGGCACGCGCTCCCCCGCCGGCCGGCCCCGGACACCCCCGTTCACTTCACCGCGGCGGCGTACTCCTCGACGAATCGCAGGGCCGCCTCGCGCAGCGCGGGGACGGACGGACCGTGCTTGAGCACGTCCCGGCTGACGCTCGGCACCACGTTGCGGACCGAGTCGCCGAACACCCGCGGCAGGTCCGCCATGGTGGCGCCCTGCGCCCCGATCCCGGGCGCCAGCAGCGGCCCGTTGACCGCCAGGTCCACCCCCGCGTCGGCCAGGGTGGCCCCGACCACCGCGCCGAACGAGCCGAGCGGCTCGGCGCCGGCGTTCTCGGCCGCGAGCTGGCGCAGCACCGAGGCCGCCACCGTCTCGCCGCCGGCGCCCACCGCCCGCTGGACCTCGGCCCCCTCCGGGTTGGAGGTCAGCGCCAGCGCGAACACCCCGGCGCCGTTCGCCCGCGCCAGGTCCAGGGCCGGGCGCAGCGAGCCGAAGCCCAGGTAGGGGCTGACCGTCACGGCGTCCGAGAAGAGCGGGCTGGACGGCGAGAGGAAGGCGTCCGCGTAGGCGGCCATGGTGGAGCCGATGTCGCCGCGCTTGGCGTCCATCAGGACCAGCGCACCGGCCGCCCGGGCGTCGGCGACCGAGCGCTCCAGCACGGCCACGCCCTTGCTGCCGAACCGCTCGAAGAAGGCCGCCTGCGGCTTCAGCACGGCGACCCGGTCGGCGAGCGCCTCGACCACGGTGCGGCTGAAGGTCTCCAGGCCGTCGATGTCGTCACCGAGCCCCCAGGCGGCGAGCAGGGAGGCGTGCGGGTCGATGCCGACGCAGAGCTGGCCGCGGGTGTCGAGGGCGTGCCGCAGGCGGGTACCGAAGGGGGCGAGGGTCATGACGGCCTTTCGTGGGAGGGGAGGGGGTCGGGCGGGGGCGGCGGCCGGTCGGCCGGTCCGGGGCGCCCGGGCGGCCTGCGGGCGCCCCCGCCGGTGCGCGGGTGCCGGGGCCCGGGTCAGTTCTCCTTGGCGCTGCCGACGGCCTCGGCCAGCGTGCGGAAGCCGCCGGCCCGCAGCCGGGCGGAGAGCCCCTTGTGGACGCGTCGCATCCAGAACGGGCCCTCGTAGATGAAGGCGCTGTAGCCCTGCACCAGGTCCGCGCCGGCGGTGATCCGCCGCCAGGCGTCCTCGGCGGTCTCGATGCCGCCGACCGAGACGATGGTCAGCCGGCCCTCGGTACGGGCCCGCAGGCGCTTCAGCACCTCCAGCGAGCGGTCCTTGAGCGGGGCGCCGGAGAGGCCGCCCATGCCGATCGCCTCGACCTGCGCGGCGGGCGCCAGCAGGCCGCCCCGGCCGATCGTGGTGTTGGTGGCGATGATGCCGTCCAGGCCGAGCTCCAGGGCCAGGTCGGCGACCGCGTCCACGTCCTCGTCGGCCAGATCGGGGGCGATCTTGACCAGCAGCGGGACGTGGTGCGCGGTGGACCGGTCGGCGGCCTTGCGGACCTCGTGCAGCAGCGGGCCGAGGTGCGAGACGGCCTGCAGGTTGCGCAGCCCGGGGGTGTTCGGCGAGCTGACGTTGACCACCAGGTAGTCGGCGTGCTTGGCGAGGCGCTCGGTGCTCTTGACGTAGTCGCCGATCGCGTCGGCCTCCTCGACCACCTTGGTCTTGCCGATGTTGACGCCGATCACCGGGGTGGAGGTGGTGTGCGGGCGGGCCGCCAGGCGGGCCGCGACCCGGGCCGAGCCCTGGTTGTTGAAGCCCATCCGGTTGATCAGCGCGCGGTCCTCGACCAGCCGGAACAGCCGCGGCGCCGGGTTGCCGGGCTGCGGCTCACCGGTGACGGTGCCGATCTCGACGTAGTCGAAGCCGAGCATCGACAGGCCGTCGATGCCGATGCCGTCCTTGTCGAAGCCCGCCGCGAGGCCGAACGGACCGGGCAGGTCCAGGCCGAGCGCCGTGGTGCGCAGCGCCCGGTCGCGCGGGGCGAGCACCAGGCGGACCAGCACGCCGAGGCCCGGGACGGAGGCGGCCAACCGGATCCAGAAGAAGGCCAGGTGGTGGGCCTTCTCCGGGTCCATCTTCCGGAAGACGAGGTTGAACAGGGTCTTGTACAAAGCGTGGTCCTCCTGGCATGGAAGTGGGGGGCACCCGACTCGCGGTGCCCCCCACTTCGGCGGTGCTACTTACGGCCGGCGTTGATCAGCTCGGCGTGCTCCTGGAGCGACATGACCCCGACCTCGTCGCGCAGCAGCGCGTCGATGCCCTGGACGGCCGCGCCCATCGCCTGGACGGTGGTGAGGCACGGGACGCCGCGGGAGACCGCCGCGGTCCGGATCTCGTAGCCGTCGAGGCGGCCGCCGGTGCCGTACGGCGTGTTGATGATGAGGTCGACCTGGCCGTCGTGGATCAGCTGGACGATCGTCTTCTCGCCGTTCGGGCCCTCGCCCTCGCTGTGCTTGCGCACCACGGTCGCGGGGATGCCGCCGCGCTGCAGCACCTCGGCGGTGCCGGAGGTGGCGAGCACCTCGAAGCCCAGCTCGACCAGCGCGCGGGCCGGGAAGACCAGGTTGCGCTTGTCGCGGTTGGCGACCGAGACGAAGACCTTGCCCTTGGTCGGCAGCGCGCCGTAGGCGCCGGCCTGCGACTTGGCGTACGCCGTGCCGAAGACCTTGTCGATGCCCATGACCTCGCCGGTGGAGCGCATCTCCGGGCCGAGCACGGTGTCGACGCCGCGGCCGTGCACGTCGCGGAAGCGGCTCCACGGCATCACGGCCTCCTTGACGGAGATCGGCGCGTCGGCCGGCAGGGTGCCGCCGTCGCCCTCGGCCGGGAGCATGCCCTCGGCGCGCAGCTCGGCGATGGTGGCGCCGAGCGAGATCCGGGCGGCGGCCTTGGCCAGCGGCACGGCCGTCGCCTTGGAGGTGAACGGCACCGTCCGGGAGGCGCGCGGGTTGGCCTCCAGGACGTAGAGGATGTCGCCGGACAGCGCGAACTGGATGTTGATCAGGCCGCGGACGCCGACGCCCTTGGCGATGCCCTCGGTGGAGGTGCGCAGGCGCTTGATGTCGTAGCCGCCGAGGGTGATCGGGGGCAGCGCGCAGGCGGAGTCGCCGGAGTGGATGCCGGCCTCCTCGATGTGCTCCATGACGCCGCCGAGGTAGAGCTCGGTGCCGTCGTAGAGCGCGTCGACGTCGATCTCCACCGCGTCGTCGAGGAAGCGGTCGATGAGCACCGGGTGCTCGGAGATCAGGCCGGCGTGCCGCTCCAGGTAGGAGGCCAGCGAGGGCTCGTCGTAGACGATCTCCATGCCGCGGCCGCCGAGCACGTAGGACGGGCGGGCCAGCACGGGGTAGCCGATCTCGTCGGCGATGGCCTTGGCCTCGTCGAAGGAGAAGGCGGTGCCGTGCTTGGGGGCCGGCAGGCCGGCCTCCTTGAGGACGCGGCCGAAGGCGCCGCGCTCCTCGGCCAGGTCGATAGCCTCGGGCTGGGTGCCGACGATCGGCACGCCGTTGTCCTTGAGCGACTGGGCCAGGCCCAGCGGGGTCTGGCCGCCGAGCTGGACGATGACGCCGGCCAGCGGCCCCGCCTGCTTCTCGGCGTGGACGATCTCCAGGACGTCCTCCAGGGTGAGCGGCTCGAAGTAGAGCCGGTCGGAGGTGTCGTAGTCGGTGGAGACGGTCTCCGGGTTGCAGTTGACCATGACGGTCTCGTACCCGGCCTCGGAGAGCGCGAAGGAGGCGTGCACGCAGGAGTAGTCGAACTCGATGCCCTGACCGATCCGGTTGGGGCCCGAGCCGAGGATGATCACGGCGGGCTTGGTGCGCGGCGCGACCTCGCTCTCCTCGTCGTAGGACGAGTAGAAGTACGGGGTCTTGGCGGCGAACTCGGCGGCGCAGGTGTCCACGGTCTTGAAGACCGGGCGGATGCCCAGCGCGTGCCGCACCTCGCGGACCACGTCCGGACGCAGGCCGCGGATCTCACCGATCTGCTGGTCGGAGAAGCCGTGCCGCTTGGCGTGGCGCAGCAGCTCGGGGTGGAGCTTGTCGGCCTCGGCCAGCTCGGCGGCGATCTCGTCCAGCAGGAAGAGCTGGTCGACGAACCACGGGTCGATCTTCGTGGACTCGAACACCTCCTCCTGGGTGGCGCCGGCCCGGATGGCCTCCATGACGGTGTTGATCCGGCCGTCGGTGGGCACCTGCGCCTTGGTGAGCAGCGCGTCCTTGTCACCGGTCTCGCCGGCCCAGGAGAACTGCGAGCCCTTCTTCTCCAGCGAGCGCAGCGCCTTGTTGAGCGCCTCGGGGAAGTTGCGGCCCATGGCCATGGCCTCGCCGACCGACTTCATGGTGGTGGTCAGGGTGGCGTCGGCCGAGGGGAACTTCTCGAACGCGAAGCGCGGGACCTTCACCACGACGTAGTCGAGGGTCGGCTCGAAGGAGGCCGGGGTCTGCTCGGTGATGTCGTTGGGGATCTCGTCCAGCGTGTAGCCGACGGCCAGCTTGGCGGCGATCTTGGCGATCGGGAAGCCGGTGGCCTTGGAGGCCAGCGCGGAGGAGCGGGAGACGCGCGGGTTCATCTCGATCACGATGATCCGGCCGTCGACCGGGTTGATCGCGAACTGGATGTTGCAGCCGCCGGTGTCGACGCCGACCTCGCGGATGATCGCGATGCCGATGTCGCGCAGCGTCTGGTACTCGCGGTCGGTCAGCGTCATCGCCGGCGCGACGGTGATGGAGTCGCCGGTGTGCACGCCCATCGGGTCGAAGTTCTCGATCGAGCAGACGACCACGACGTTGTCGTTCTTGTCGCGCATCAGCTCCAGCTCGTACTCCTTCCAGCCGAGGATGGACTCCTCGAGGAGCACCTCGGTGGTCGGCGAGAGGGCCAGGCCCTGGCCCGCGATGCGGCGCAGGTCCTCCTCGTCGTGGGCGAAGCCGGAGCCGGCGCCGCCCATGGTGAAGGAGGGGCGGACGACGACGGGGTACCCGCCGAGGGTCTCGACGCCCGCCATGATCTCGTCCATGGTGTGGCAGATGACCGAGCGGGCGGACTCGCCGTGGCCGATCTTGGCGTTGACGGCCTCGACCACGCCCTTGAACAGCTGGCGGTCCTCGCCCTTGTGGATGGCCTCCACGTTGGCGCCGATCAGCTCCACGCCGTACTTGGCGAGGGTGCCGTTCTCGTGCAGCGAGATGGCGGTGTTGAGCGCGGTCTGGCCGCCGAGGGTCGGCAGCAGGACGTCGGGGCGCTCCTTGGCGATGATCTTCTCGACGAACTCCGGGGTGATCGGCTCGACGTAGGTGGCGTCGGCGATCTCCGGGTCGGTCATGATCGTGGCCGGGTTGGAGTTGACCAGGACGACCCGCAGGCCCTCGGACCGCAGGACGCGGCAGGCCTGGGTACCGGAGTAGTCGAACTCGGCGGCCTGCCCGATGACGATCGGGCCGGAGCCGATCACCAGGACGGACTTGATGTCGGTGCGCTTGGGCACGGGTCAGCTCCCTGCGGTGGTGCGGGCGGCCGGGGCGCCGGCCATCAAGTCGACAAAGCGGTCGAAGAGGTACGCGGCGTCGTGCGGGCCCGCGGCGGCCTCCGGGTGGTACTGCACGCTGAAGGCGGGCGTGTCCAGGCACTGCAGGCCCTCGACCACGTCGTCGTTGAGGCAGACGTGGGAGACCTCGGCGCGCCCGTACGGGGTGTCGCTGACCTTGTCCAGCGGCGCGTTCACGGCGAAGCCGTGGTTGTGCGCGGTGACCTCCACCTTGCCGGTGGTGCGGTCCTGGACGGGCTGGTTGATGCCCCGGTGGCCGTACTTCAGCTTGTAGGTGCCGAAGCCCAGCGCGCGGCCGAGGATCTGGTTGCCGAAGCAGATGCCGAACAGCGGGGTCCTGCGCTCCAGCACGCCCTGCATCACCGCGACCTGGTGGTCGGCGGTGGCCGGGTCGCCCGGGCCGTTGGAGAAGAACACGCCGTCCGGGTTCACCGCGTAGATGTCCTCGACGGTGGAGTTCGCCGGCAGCACGTGCACCTCGATGCCGCGCTCGGCCATCCGCTGCGGGGTCATCGCCTTGATGCCGAGGTCCACGGCGGCGACGGTGAAGCGCTTCTCGCCCACGGCCGGCACGACGTACGGCTCGGTGGTGGCGACCTCGGCGCAGAGGTCCGCGCCCTTCATCTCGGGGGCCTGCAGCACCCGGGAGAGCAGCACCTGCTCGTCGGCGAGCGCCGGGCCGGAGAAGATGCCGACCCGCATCGCGCCGCGCTCGCGCAGGTGGCGGGTGAGGGCGCGGGTGTCGATGCCGCTGATGCCGACCACGCCCTGGGTGGCGAGCTCCTCGTCCAGCGGGCGCAGCGAGCGCCAGTTGGACGGCACCCGGGCGGGGTCGCGGACGACGAAGCCGGCGACCCAGATCCGCCGGGACTCGTCGTCCTCGTCGTTCCAGCCGGTGTTGCCGATCTGCGGGGCGGTCATCACGACCACCTGGCGGTGGTACGAGGGGTCGGTGAGGGTCTCCTGGTAGCCGGACATGCCGGTGTTGAAGACCGCCTCGCCGAAGGTCTCGCCGACCGCGCCGTAGGCCTGGCCGTGGAAGGTCCGGCCGTCCTCCAGGACGAGGACGGCGGGCACTCGCTCCCGCCTCAAGCGCAGCGTGGTGGGGGCAGGTGCGGTCATGTGGCGGCCTCTTCCGTCTTCGTCTTCGTCGTACGTGTTGCGAGTTCGTTGACCGCCTCGACCCAGGCGGCGTGTTCGTCCGGGTGGTCGGCCCGGAACCCGGAGTCCAGGGCGGTGCCCTCCAGGCTCCAGGTGACGACCAGCAGTCCGGCCGGGACGACCTTGCCGGCGATGCCGGAGTCCGTCCGGGCGCCGGCCAGTTGCTCGGCCGGGATCCAGAGGTCCACGTCACCGGGGCGCAGGACCAGCAGGCCCCGCTCGCCGAGGGTCAGCTCGGCGCGGCTGCGGGTGCCGAGGCCGTGGGCCACGATCCGGTCCAGCCAGTTCCCGGCGGTGGTGGTGCCGTGGTAGCGGCCGCTGGACTCCAGGATGACCGGGCCGGCGTCCGCCGGCACGGCGGGCAGCGCGGGCAGGCCGGACTGCAGGGTGCGGCGCCAGTTCCAGCCCTGGCGCATCAGCCAGTAGATCAGGCCGATCACGATCAGCAGGCCGACGGCCCAGCCGATGTAGGACGGCCAGTCGGTGACCCTGGCCTTCTCCTGGGCCAGCGGGGTCTGCCGGGCGAGCAGGGTGAGGGCCGTCGTGGTCGGGCCGCTCACGCGAGCCCGCCGCGCTCGACCAGCTCGCCGGCGAGCACCGTGGCGACCCCGCGCAGGAAGGTGGCGTGCACCCGTCCCGGCAGGTCAAGGCCACGGTAGGGGGTGTTTCGGCTGCGGGTGGCGAAGCTGTCGGGATTCACGGTCCCACGGTACGCGGGATCGAAGAGCACCAGGTTCGCCGGCTCACCGACCGAGACGGGGCGGCCGTGGCCGGAGAGCCGGCCGATCCGCGCCGGGCGGTGGGACATGCGGTCGGCGACGCCCTCCCACTTGAGCAGGCCGGTGTCGACCATGGTCTGCTGGACGACCGACAGCGCGGTCTCAAGGCCGACCATGCCCATCGCGGCGACCGCCCACTCGCAGTCCTTGTCCTCCGCCGGGTGCGGCGCGTGGTCGGTGGCGACGGCGTCGATGGTGCCGTCGGCGAGCGCCTTGCGCAGGGCCAGCACGTCGGCCTCGGTGCGCAGCGGCGGGTTGACCTTGTAGACCGGGTCGTAGCTGCGGACGAGCTCGTCGGTGAGCAGCAGGTGGTGCGGGGTCACCTCGGCGGTGACGTTCCAGCCCTTCTGCTTGGCCCAGCGGATGATCTCCACCGAGCCGGCCGTGGAGACGTGGCAGACGTGCAGGCGGGAGCCGACGTGCGCGGCGAGCAGCACGTCCCGGGCGATGATCGCCTCCTCCGCGACGGCCGGCCAGCCGCCGAGGCCGAGCTCGCCGGAGACCTGCCCCTCGTTCATCTGGGCGCCCTCGGTGAGCCGCGGCTCCTGGGCGTGCTGGGCGACGACGCCGTCGAAGGCCTTCACGTACTCCAGGGCGCGGCGCATGATGACCGCGTCGTCCACGCACTTGCCGTCGTCGGAGAAGACCCGGACGCCCGCGGCCGAGTCGTGCATCGCGCCCAGCTCGGCGAGCTTCTTGCCCTCCAGGCCGACGGTGACGGCGCCGACCGGCTGCACGTCGCAGTAGCCGGACTCCTGGCCGAGCCGCCAGACCTGCTCGACCACGCCGGCGGTGTCCGCCACGGGGAAGGTGTTGGCCATCGCGTGGACGGCGGTGAAGCCGCCCTTGGCGGCCGCCTGGGTGCCGGTGAGCACCGTCTCGGCGTCCTCGCGGCCGGGCTCGCGGAGGTGGGTGTGCAGGTCGACCAGGCCGGGCAGGACGATCAGGCCGTGGGCGTCGATGTCGATGTCGGCCTCGACGTCCAGGCCGGTGCCGATCGCCCGGATCAGGCCGTCGGCGATGTGGATGTCCTGCTGGGCACCGTCGAGGATCTGGGCGTTGCGGATCAGGTAGCTGACCATGGTGTCGGTTCCCTCGCCGGCCGCGCTCACAGGGCGGCCTCACTGGAGTCGGTACGGGCTTCGGGGCGGGCGGGCTCGGTGGCCCCGTCGGCGAAGACGGCCCCGCCGAGGAGGAGGTACAGGACGGCCATCCGGACGGAGACGCCGTTGGCGACCTGCTCGACCACGGTGCAGCGCGGGGAGTCGGCGACCTCGGCGGTGATCTCCATGCCGCGGACCATCGGGCCGGGGTGCATCACGATCGCGTGCTCGGGCAGCTGGGCGAGGCGGGCCCCGTCCAGGCCGTAGCGGCGGGAGTACTCCCGTTCGGTGGGGAAGAACGCGGCGTTCATCCGCTCGCGCTGCACCCGCAGCATCATCAGCGCGTCGGTCTTGGGCAGCACGCTCTCCAGGTCGTAGCTGACCTCGCACGGCCAGTTCTCGATGCCGATCGGCACCAGCGTCGGCGGTGCGACGAAGGTGACCTGGGCGCCGAGGGTGGTGAGCAGGTGCACGTTGGAGCGGGCGACCCGGCTGTGCAGGATGTCGCCGACGATGGTGATCCGCCGCCCCGCGAGGTCCTTGCCGGCACCGGCGTTGAGGTGGCGGCGCATGGTGAAGGCGTCGAGCAGCGCCTGGGTGGGGTGCTCGTGGGTGCCGTCACCGGCGTTGATCACGCTGCCGTGCAGCCAGTCGGACTGCGCGAGGCGGGCCGGCGCGCCGGACGCGTGGTGGCGGATGACCACCGCGTCGGCGCCCATCGCCTGCAGGGTCAGCGCGGTGTCCTTGAGGCTCTCGCCCTTGGAGACCGAGGAGCCCTTGGCGGAGAAGTTGATGACGTCGGCGGAGAGCCGCTTCTCGGCGACCTCGAAGGACGTCTTGGTGCGGGTGGAGTCCTCGAAGAAGAGGTTGACGACGGTGCGCCCGCGCAGGGTGGGCAGCTTCTTCACGGCGCGGCCGGAGAGCTGGGCCAGCTCCTCGGCGGTGTCCAGGATCAGCAGCGCGTCGTCGCGGGTGAGGTCGGCGGCGGAGACGAGGTGGCGCTTCACGCGATTACTCCGGGAGGGGCTGGTCGGCGGGCGGCTGGGCGGCGAGGGCCTGCGAGGAGCGGGCCGCGTAGTCGCGGTCGCCGACCAGGACGGCGTCCCGGCCGTCGGTGTCGGACAGCTGGACCTGGACGGCCTCGCGCAGCGAGGTGGGCAGGTTCTTGCCCACGTAGTCGGCGCGGATGGGCAGCTCGCGGTGGCCACGGTCGACCAGGACGGCCAGCTGGACGGCGCGCGGGCGGCCGATGTCGCTGAGCGCGTCGAGCGCGGCGCGGATGGTGCGGCCGGAGAAGAGCACGTCGTCGACCAGGATGACGAGCTTGCCGTCGATGCCGCCGCCCGGGATCTCGGTGTGCTCCAGGGCGCGGGCGGGCTTCAGCCGCAGGTCGTCCCGGTACATCGTGATGTCCAGGGTGCCGAGCGGGATCTCGCGCCCGGTGATCTGGGTGAGCTTGGCGTGCAGCCGGCGGGCCAGGTGGACGCCGCGGGTGTGGATGCCGAGCAGGACGACGTCCTCGGCGCCCTTCGCGCGCTCCACGATCTCGTGGGCGATCCGGGTCACCACCCGGGCGATGTCGGTGGCGTCGAGCACCTGGTGCGGCGGGCGCGGTGCGGAGGATGAATCTCTCACTGTGGTCATGCCGAAGCCGACCTCCTTCCCCGCCTCACAGGACGGGCCATTAAAGGATGTCTGGTAGGGCCTCCCCGGTCGCGGCGGAAGCCTGGGCCATCCTAACAGCGTGTTCGGCTGCGATCCGGTGGTGGTTCGCTCCGCTTCGCGACACCGCAGGTCAACCACGGCGCACCGGCGTGGTTCATGCTCCGGACGCGAGCCATTCGCACGACTGCCCCATTCGGCTTGACGCAGCTACCTCACTCTACGTAACCTCACAGTGAGTTACGAGACGCACGTCGAACCCACCGGTAGGGCGTGCCGGGCAGTTGTCGGCCGCACAGCCGGCGGCCGGTCGTGGCTCACCACTCAACGCGAAGCAATCTCGTCCGGGGAGACCAATGTCCAGCGACTACGCGAAGCAACTCGGGGGCAAGCTCCGAGCGATCCGCACTCAGCAGGGTCTCTCCCTGCACGGTGTCGAGGAGAAGTCCCAGGGGCGCTGGAAGGCAGTCGTCGTCGGTTCGTACGAGCGCGGCGACCGCGCGGTCACCGTGCAGCGGCTGGCCGAGCTGGCGGAGTTCTACGGCGTCCCGGTCCAGGAGCTGCTGCCCGGAGGGACTCCGGGCGGCGCGGCCGAGCCGCCGCCGCGCCTGGTCCTCGACCTGGAGAGACTGACCCAGGTGCCGTCCGAGAAGGCCGGTCCGCTGCAGCGCTACGCGGCGACCATCCAGAGCCAGCGCGGCGACTACAACGGCAAGGTGCTCTCGATCCGCCAGGACGACCTGCGCACGCTGGCCGTGATCTACGACCAGTCGCCGTCGATCCTCACCGAGCAGCTGATCTCCTGGGGCGTGCTGAACCCCGACGCGCGCCGGGCGGTGCGCGAGGAGGACGCGAGCTGACGCTCCCCGCCTGCAGAAACGTCACGGCGTGGCACTCCCGGTCCTCCGGGGGAGCCGCGCCGTCGGCGTTCCCCGGGCCGGGCCGGGCCTCAGCACACCGTGCCGAGGCTGAAGCCCGGCGCCGCCGCGATGCCGGACAGCACGGCCCCGCCGGCGGCCGGCGTCCAGTCCTGGCCGCCGCTCGCCCAGGCCCAGGCCACCTCCCGGTACTCCCCGCAGTCGGCGGCCGCCCCCTGCGAGCCGTGCAGCAGCGCGGCGCCCGGCAGCTCGCGGGCCAGCCCCGCGCAGAGCACGGCGCAGACCAGGTCCAGGTCCTCGTCGTTGATCCGCACCACTCCGTCCTCCCAGTGCAGGACCCGGGCCGCCGCCTCCAGCCGCCCGCCCGGTGCGTCCACCGTGCAGCGGAACTCGTACACCCCGAAGCCGGCGCCGACCAGGATCCGGCGCAGCACCTCCGCGCCCCGCTGGTAGGCGTCCCGGACCGCACGCTGCTCCCGGCCGTAGAGGCCGCCGTCCAGCAGCAGGTCGACATGGCGCAGCGTCAGGCCGCTCTCGCGGGCCCGGACCAGGCGCGGGACGAAGTCCCCCGCGAGGTCCTCGCCCTGGTAGGGCAGCAGCTGGGTCTGCAGCGGCGGGTTCACCAGGTAGCGGTCCCGGGCGGCGGGTTCGGCCGGGTCGAGCCGGTGCAGCAGGCAGAACTCCTCGAAGTCGACCGGGTGGAACATCCTGGCCCGGACCACCTCGAAGGTGCGGTGCGCCTCGGTGAGCAGGGCCGCGGTGTCCAGCAGGTAGCCGTCGTAGTCGTCGGCGTCGGCCACACCCCAGGCGCGGGCCCGCTCGAAGTCCTCACGGCTGGTCAGGATGCCGGTGATGAAGGCCTGTTCGCTGCGCCGCCCCGACTCCGGCGCGCCCCCCGGGCGCGGGACCAGGCCGGCGGGCAGGTCCTGGTCCGCGGTGCGGGCGGCCGGCAGGTGCCCCCGGGCCGGCAGCCGGCAGGAGGGGGGTGCGGTGCGGCGGGGGCGGCCGTTGCGGGGCATCGGGGGCTCCTGGGGGCGGGGGAATCGGGGGCGGCGGGGGTGCCGACACCCTCTTCCTCCCCACCCTCAGGAGTCGCACACGCACGGCGTGTCACAGCCCTGTAACCAACAGTGAGCCGTCGGCCACGCCCGGCGTCCGGCGCTCCGCACCGGGGCACGCCGACCCGCCCGCTCCGGTGCGGCCGGCCCGCACGCGGGCGCGCGGGGCGAGGCACCGGAGCGGGCGGACAGGCCGGGCAGCGACCCACGGCGTGCGAGGGGCCGGGTCGCGCGGGCGTACGGCGGGTCAGGCGGGGCGCGGGGCCCGGGCGAGCTGCCGGGACTGCGCCACCAGGCGACCGGACTCGTCCCAGATCTCGGCGTCCTCCTCGAAGTGGCCGCCGGCCAGGTTGCGGGTGGAGTGGACGACCCGCAGCCAGCCGGGGACGGGTCTGGCCCGCAGGTGGACGGTCAGCTCGATGGTCGGCGCCCAGCCGGGCAGCCCCAGGTCGAAGGTGACCGGCGGCAGCGCGTCGGCGACCAGCAGGAGCAGCAGCGGGTCGGGATCGCGGCCGTCGGCGAGTCTGAACCAGCCCTGGATCCGGCCGTTCTTCGACGGCTGTCCGAGCGCCCAGCCGACCGTGGCCGGGTCGAGCCGCAGGTCGAACCGCTCCAGCAGGGCGGCCTGTTCGATCAGCTGCGGGGGCGCGTGCTCCATCCCGATGCACTGGTCCGGCGGCGGCAGCCGCGGCGGCTCGGCGCTGGTGCGCACCTCGCCCTCGGCCGCGCCGAGGTCGCCGAAGCTGGCGAGCACCCGGAGCCGCTCGACGGAGCGGCCCCGCTCGTCGGTCTGGCTCAGCGAGGCGGTGCCGGTGGAGAGGCTGCGGCCGCCGCGGATCACCTCGGCGCTGACGGTGGCCGGGCCGGGCCGCGAGGCGGAGAGGTAGTACCCGCTGATGGACATCGGGTCCGGGTGCTCGGGATGCTGCAGGGACAGCGCGTGGCCGGCCACCGCGAGCAGCAGCCCGCCGTTGATGCCGCCGCCGATCTGCCAGCCGGCGCCGAGCTCACCGTCGTACAGGCCGGGCCCGCCGGGGCGCGGGGTCAGGGCGATGCCCTGGTCGAACTCGCTGCGAATCGCCGTGGTCATGAGTGGTGCGCCCTCCGCTGATGAGTGGCCCGGTCGGCGAGTTACTCGCCGGTAGCAGACCCTACTCCACCACTGTGAACGCGCGAAGGCCGCCGGACAGGTGTCCGGCGGCCTTCGCGGGGTTCGCGGTCGACTGCGTCAGTCGCGGCGGATCGTGGGCTTCAGCTCCATGAACCGCGCGAGCAGGCCGTTGACGAACGCCGGGGAGTCGTCGGTGGAGAACTCCTTGGCGATCTCGACGGCCTCGTCCAGGACGACGGCGTCCGGGACACCGTCCTCCCAGATCAGCTCGTAGGCGCCGAGCCGCAGGACGTTGCGGTCCGCGATCGGCATCCGGTCGAGGGTCCAGCCCACCGAGTAGGTGGAGATGAGCTCGTCGATGCGACGCGCGTGCTGGACGTACCCCTCGATCAGCTGCATGGTGTACTCGCCGATCTGCGGGGTGCCCTCGTCCGGCTTGGGCTCCCGGGCGCGGGCCACCCAGTCGGCGAGGACGCGCTGCGGGTCGACGTCCCGGTGGTCGGCCTCGAAGAGGATCTGGAAGGCTCGCGTACGGGCCTTGCTACGGGCGGCCGACACGGACTTACTTCACCCGGCCGAGGTAGCTGCCGTCGCGGGTGTCGACCTTGATCTTCTCGCCGGTGACGATGAAGAGCGGGACGGCGATCTCGGCGCCGGTCTCCAGCGTGGCCGGCTTGGAGCCACCGGTGGAGCGGTCGCCCTGGACGCCCGGCTCGGTGTGCTGGATGAGCAGCTCGACCGAGGCCGGGAGCTCGATGTAGAGCGGGGAGCCCTCGTACATCGCCACGACGGCCTCGAAGCCCTCGAGCAGGTACTTGGCGGCGTCGCCGACGACGGCGGGCTCGATGATCACCTGGTCGTAGGTGTCCGTGTCCATGAACACGAAGTTCGAGCCGTCCTTGTACGAGAACTGCATGCCGCGCTTGTCGACGCTGGCGGTCTCGACCTTGGTGCCCGCGTTGAAGGTCTTGTCCACGACCTTGCCGGTCAGGACCTCCTTGAGCTTGGTGCGCACGAAGGCGGGGCCCTTGCCCGGCTTGACGTGCTGGAACTCTACGACGGACCAGAGCTTGCCACCGTCGAGCTTGAGGACCATGCCGTTCTTGAGATCGTTCGTGGAAGCCACGGGCGCACTTACTCCTGGATATAGCTGTCAAGGAACCAAGGGGGCGCGTCCTGGCCCCCGCCGCGTCAAGGCGACGCGGCGACGGGACTACAGGGCGAGGAGCTCCTTGGTGGTGATGGTGAGCAGCTCGGGCCCGCCCTCTTCGAGGGGGCGTACCACGAGCGTGTCCTCGATCCGGACCCCGCCCTTTCCCGGGAGATGAACCCCGGGGCCGACGGTGACCGGCACGCGATTGTCCAGTTTACCCATGTCTGCGGGACCGAGACGCGGCGCCTCCCGGATCTCCAGCCCGATGCCGTGCCCGACGGGGTGCGGCGAGGCCTCGGAATGACCGGCGGCCTGCAGGATCTCCCGCGCCGCCAGGTCGGGTACGCAGCTTTCGACCCCCGGGCCGAGCGCCTCCCGGCCGGCCCGCTGGGCTCGGAAGACCAGCCGGTGGAGCTCCACCTGCCAGGGCGCCGGGGAGGCGCCGATGACGAAGGTCCGGGCGGTGGAGACGCCGTAGCCGCGGTACTGGGCGCCGAGCACGACGGTCAGGAAGTCCCCCTCCTCCACCCGCCGGTCGGTGGGCCGGTGGTTCTCCTGCCCGGAGTGGCTGCCGGTGCCGACGGAGACCGGGAAGGCCGCCTTGTCCGCCCCGTGGTCGATCATGCGGCGCTCCAGCTCCATCGCCAGGTGTCGTTCGGTCCGCCCGACCAGGATCGATTCGAGCAGTTCGCTCAGGGCCTGGTCGGCGATCTCGGCGGCGATCCGCAGGTCGGCGATCTCGTGCTCGTCCTTGACCACCCGCATCCGCTCGACCGCCCGACCCAGGTCCGCCAGGCGTACGCCCTCGGCGAGGCCGGACACCGCGCGGTGCCGGGCGACGGTCAGGTCGTGCTCCTCGACCACCAGATCGCCTACCCGCAGCTGGGCTGCGGCCTCGGCGGCCGCGAACGCGGTGTCGACGCCGGCCGTCACCAGCAGCTGACTGAGGTCCTCGCCGAGCAGGTGCTCACCGGTGTCGTCCGGCGGCAGGTCGTCCGGCAGCGCCAGCAGCGCGCGCTCCCGGGTGAGCAGCAGGGTGGCACCGCACGGGCCGCAGCCGGTGAGGTAGCGGACGTTCGACGGCCGGGTGATCAGCGCCGCGTCCGCCCCCTTCGCGCTGCAGTTCTCCCTCAGACGCTCCCGCCGGCCCGCGTACGCATCAGACATGGGTCGAGCGTACGGAGAGCGGCGGCGGTTCGCCCGGCGAGCGATCCGGACGGCGGCACCCGGCGGTCTCCGGGCCGGGCGGGGGCGGCACGGAGAACGGCACGGAAGGCGGCCGGGAACGCGCCGGGGCGCCGGGGAATGCACCGGCGGGCGGACGTGTTGGAGGAGTCACTGGTGGAAATGACATCCATTTCACCACCTGCTCCACCTGCTCGACGCGCTCCACCGCACCGCCCGCGACACCGAAGGAGAGTCCCATGGCCCGCAACGAACTGCGCCCGGTCGTCCGACTGCGCTCCACGGCCGGCACCGGCTACACGTACGTGACCCGGCTGAACCGGCGCAACGACCCCGACCGGATGGCGCTGCGCAAGTACGACCCGGTCGCGCGGCAGCACGTGCTGTTCCGCGAGGAGCGCTGACACCTCCCGCACCGACACCGCCCGCCGCCGCGACAGCGCCGGCGAACCCCCGGACCGGCACCCGGCCCGCGCCCGACACCCCCGAGGAGTACTCCGATGCAGACCGGCATCCACCCCGCGTACCGCCCCGTCGTCTTCCGCGACCGCAGCGGCGACCTGGCCTTCCTCACCCGATCGACCATCGGCACCGGCACCGGCACCGGCACCGGGCGGACCGTCGAGTGGGAGGACGGCAACAGCTACCCCGTGGTCGACGTCGAGGTCTCCTCGGCGAGCCACCCCTTCCACACCGGTCGGGCCCGGGTGCTGGACGGCGCCGGCCGGGTCGAGGCCTTCCACCGCCGCTACGGCAGGCGGCACGGCTGACCGGACGGGTCCGGCCGGGGCGGCGCCACCCCTGGACGGGCGGCGCCGCCCCGGTGCGTCCGGGCGGCCCTCAGCGCGGCGGCGGCACCGACACGACCATGGTCAGCCGTACCGGCACGGCGCCGTCGTTGCGGTAGCCGTGCGACTCGGAGGCCTCGAAGGAGGCGGTGCTGCCGGCCGGCACCGCATGGTCGCGGTCGCCGTGCGAGAGGGTCAGCTCGCCGGTCTCCACCCGGACGATCTCGACCGTGCCGGCCGGGTGCGCCTCGGAGCTGTAGCCCTCGCCGGGTTCGAGGCGCCAGGCCCAGAGTTCCAGCGGCCCGGGCGCCTCCACGCCGCTGAGCAGCGTGCCGCTGCCGCCGGCCGGGCCGCTCCAGAGCGGGACGGCCTGGTCGGCGGTGACGATCCGCACCGCGGCGCTCTCGTCGTAGTCGAGCAGCCGGGCGATCGAGGCGCCGAGCGCATCGGCGAGCCGCACCACCGAGGCGACGCTGGGATTGGTCCGCGCCTGCTCGATCTGCACGATCATCCCCCGGCTGACGCCGGCCCGGGCGGCCAGGGCGTCCAGGGTGTAGCCGCGCTCGGTGCGCAGCCGTTTGAGGTTCCGGGCGAGCGCCTGGGTGACGAGATCGGGATCCGGCACGGGACAGTCCAATGAATTGATTCGGATAGTTCACTATGTTGCACTACGCTGCGGTCCGGACAAGAAGTCCACCCGACTGTACTGCGGAGGCCACTGTGCTGTCCCACGTTCACCCGCCGGCCGGGCGCGCGCCCGCCCCGCACACCCCCGCCGGCCAGCCGGCCGCCTCCCGATGAGCGCCCTGCTCGCGCTCAGCGCCAGCCTGCTCTGGGGCCTGGCCGACTTCGGCGGCGGAGCCCTCACCCGGCGGCTGCCGGCCCTGTCGGTGGTGGTCGCCTCCCAGCTGGCGGCCGCCGTGGTGCTGGTGGTCGCCGTGCTCGCCACCGGCGGCCTCGCGGACGCCTCCCCGATGCTCTGGTACGCCGTCGCGGCCGGCGTGATCGGCCCGTTCGCGATGCTGGCCTTCTACCGGGCACTGGCACTGGGCCCGATGGGGGTGGTCTCGCCGCTGGCCACCGTCGGGGTGGCCGTCCCGGTCGGCGTCGGGCTGGTGCTCGGCGAGCGCCCCGGTCTCCTCCAGGCGGCCGGGATCGCGGTGGCGGTGGTCGGCGTCGCCCTGGCCGGCGGCCCGGAGCGCGGCGGGCGGTCCGCCGGCCGGACGGTCCTGCTGCTCACCCTGGGCGCAGCCTTCGGCTTCGGCGCCGTGATGGCCCTGGTCGCGCATGCCTCCGGCGAGGGCAGGCTGCTGCTGACCCTCTGCGTGCAGCGGCTCTGCAACATCGCCGTCGGCGGCGCCGCGCTCGCCCCGATGCTGCGCCCGGCCGGAGCCCGCCGGGCCCTCGGCCGGGAGCTGCGCGGGCGGATGCCCGCACTGACCGCGATCGGCGTGGCCGACGTGGCGGCGAACGGCACCTACGCGACGGCCTCGCACAGCGGGTCGGCGGCCGCGGCCGCCGTGCTCGCCTCGCTCTTCCCGGTGGTCACCGCCTTGATGGCGCGCGGCCTGCTGAAGGAGCGGCTGCGCCCCGTCCAGGTGCTGGGCGCCGGCCTGGCGGTGGCCGGGACCTTGCTGCTCGCCGCCGCCTGAGCCCGGCCGGCCCCGCCCGCGCGCCGACCCGGGGCGGGGCCGGTCAGGGGCGGGCGGCCCAGCGCTGCTCGACCCGGCCCAGTCGCCAGTACGCGATCGCCGCCGCCCAGACCACCACGAACAGGCCGACGATCACGTACCCGACGTTGTCGAGCGAGAGGCCGGCGATCCAGCCGCTGACCGGGTCGGTCAGGTCCAGCTTCTCGTGCAGCACGCCGACCAGTTCGATGGTGCCGATGATGAAGGCGACCGCGATCGACAGCCCGGTGATGGTCAGGTTGTAGTACACCTTGCGCACCGGGTTGGAGAACGCCCACTGGTAGGCGAAGTTCATGAACGTCCCGTCCAGCGTGTCGAACAGGCTCATCCCGGCGGCGAACAGCAGCGGCAGGCAGACGATCGCGTACCAGGGCAGGCCCGCCGCGGCGCCGCTGCCGGCCATCACCATCAGGGTCACCTCGGTCGCGGTGTCGAAGCCGAGGCCCAGCACCATGCCGACCGGGAACATCTGGCCGGGCCGGGTGATCGAGCGGGTGGCCCGGCTCAGCACCCGGTTGAACAGGCCCCGGGAGTTGAGGTGCTCCTCCAGCTCCGCCTCGTCGTAGCGCCCGTCCCGCATCGCCCGGAAGACCCGAAGGATGCCGAAGAGCGCGGCCAGGTTGAGCGCGCCGATCAGGTAGAGGAAGGCCCCGGACGCGCTGGTGCCCAGCACCCCGAGCCACTGGTGGGTGACCGAGTCCTCGTCCATCAGGGTGTTGGCCAGCTGGGCGCCGCCCGCCACCAGGGCCGCCATCAGCACGACCATCGAGGAGTGCCCGAGCGCGAACCAGAAGCCCACCGACACCGGGCGCCGGCCGTCCGCCATCAGCTTGCGGGTGGTGTTGTCGATCACCGCGATGTGGTCGGCGTCGAAGGCGTGCCGCATCCCCAGGGTGTAGGCGGTGATGCCCAGGCCAACCCCGAAGACCTGGGTACCGACCGCGTACTCGTGCGGTGCGACCAGGAAGAACAGCGTCCCGAACGCCAGCACGTGCATGGCCAGGATCACCACCATCAGCCCGGCCGTCCGTACGGTGTCCTCGCGCCGCCAGCGGAAGGCGGGGAGCGCGGGATCGACCGCGGGCGCCGCCGTTCGGGCAGCACCGATTTCGGGCAGGGTCATCCGGTCACGCTCCAGCACCTCGTGGATCACTTCGTGAGATGCCGTGGCCGGTCTCCTGGCTTCGGGGCACACCCGGCCGCGAAGCGGCGGTGGGTGCTGCGCGACCGCACCAGGCCTTCCCGGACGCCTCGGCGTCCAGTGACCACCCGCCCGGGGGGCGGGTACGGTGCGGAGACTTCCCGTTCACAGTGGCGAGGGCCGCTCCGGAATGGGACCTCTGAAGGTCCGTCACCGGTCTTCCCGAACACCACGGCGGGCCACACCGTACGGGGCGTCAGGTCACTTGTGCAAGGCTGCGCACCTGCGCAGGTGTTCAGGATCACAGTCAGTCCCCCGGCTGCGACAATGCCCGCATGCATCTCGTACCGGCCGAGCGCGCGGACCACCGGACCATCGACGGGCACCGGGTCTGCGAGGCCATCGCCGCCATCGGCGACACCGCCCGGGTGCGCGCCTGGGCCGAGCGCTTCTCGCTGCTCGCCGACCCCGGCCGGCTCGCGCTGCTGGTCGCCCTGCACCGGGCCGGGCCGCTCGCCGTCAGCGACCTCGCGGTGGCCACCGGCATGCGCGACCCGGCCGTCTCGCAGGCGCTCCGGCTGCTGCGCACCGCCGGCGTGGTGGCCGGGGAGCGGGACGGCCGGGTGGTGCGCTACCGGGTCGTCGACCAGGAGCTCGGCGCCCTGCTGGGCCCCTGCGCGGCGGCCGAGCACGTGGGCCCGGAGCCGGCCGTCAGCTGATCCGCAGGACCACCTTGCCGAGGTTGGCCCGGCGCTCCAGCAGGCCGAACGCCTCGGCCGCCGCGGTGACCGGGAACTCCGTGCAGACCGGCCGGAGCGCTCCCCGCCCGAGCAGCTCCCAGAGCTCCTGGCGCCACTCGTCGAGCAGCCCGGGGCGGTGCCGGGCCAGCACGGCCATCGACAGACCGGTCACCGTCCGCATCCCGCCCAGCAGTTCGCCGGCGTCGAGCGTGCCGCCCGCGCCGCCGAGGGCGACCAGCCGGCCGAACGGCGCCAGCGCGTCGAGCGCCCTGGGCAGCACCTCGCCCCCGACACCGTCCAGGACGAGGTCCACCGGCGCGCCCCAGCTTCCGTCCTGGTAGCGGAACACCTCGTCCGCGCCGAGCCCCCGCACGAAGCCGGCCTTCTCCCCGGCGCCCACGGCCGCGATCACCCGGCCCGCGCCGAGCGCCCGGGCCAGCTGGACGGCCAGGTGTCCCACCCCGCCGCCCGCCGCCGTGACCAGGACCGACTCGCCGGCCCGCAGGCCGCCCACCCGCAGCGCGCCGAGGGCGACCAGCCCGCTGCGCAGCACCGCCAGCGCGTCACCGGCGGCCGGCGCACCGGGCACGGCGACGGCGAGCCCCGCCGGGGCGGCCACCAGCTCGGCGTGCACCGCCGGGGCGATCCCGCCGACCCGGTCGCCGGGCGCGAAGCCGGTGACGCCCTCGCCGGCCGCGACCACCCGGCCGAGGTACTCGCCGCCCGGGCCGGCCGGGGCCTGCGGGGCTCCTCGCCCCCGCAACTGCCTGAGCGCGGGCAGCGTGACGCCGGCCAGCTCCGGCCGGACCAGCAGCTCCCCCGGGCCGGCCACGGGCTCGGCCACCTCGTCGAGCCGGAGCGCCGCCGGGCCGTCGTACGTGTGGAACCTGAGTGCGCGCACGGGCGTCCCCCTTCTCCCCCAGCGGAGGGATTTCATTGGATACCCCAACGGTAGGGACGAATTCATGGGGATGTCCAACGAATATCCGGATAGACTGCCCCCATGTCCGAGACCCCGCTCGCCCACCTGCAGACCCTGCCAAGCTGGCTGCTCGGACGGGCCTCCGCCCTCGGGCACCGCCTGGTGGCCGATCAGTTCGCGCGTGAGGGCGTCCGTCTGCCGCACCACGCGGTGCTCTGCGGCGTGGCCGAGCACGGTCCGCTCGCCCAGGCGGACCTCGCCAGGATCGTGCGGATCGACCCCAAGGACCTGGTCGCCGTCCTCGACGACCTCCAGTCCAGGGAGTTCGTGACCCGCGCACCGGACCCGAAGGACCGACGGAAGAACACCGTCGCGCTCTCCCCCGCCGGCCACGACCTGCTGGCCCGGCTGCGGATCCTCGGCGACCGGGCAAACGCCGCGCTGCTGGCGCCGCTCGACCCCGAGGAGCGCACCCGGCTGGTGGAGCTGCTCGCCCGGGTCGTCGCCGCCCCGCGGGACTGAGGCCCGGTCGTCGCCGCCCCGCGGAACTGAGGCCCGGGGCCCGGCCCGGCGCCCGGCCCGGGCCGCCTCAGGCCTGCTGGCAGGAGGGGCACCAGAAGAGGTTGCGGGCGGCGTGCTCCTCGGTGCGGACGTCCGTCCCGCAGACCAGGCAGGGCATCGCCGCACGGCGGTAGACGTAGACCTCGCCGCCGTGGTCGTCCACCCGCGGCGGGCGGCCCATCGCCTCCGGGGTGTGCTCGGGGCGGACGGTGTCGATCCGGCCCGCGCCGACGCCCTCGTGCATCAGGCCCACCAGATCGGCCCAGACGGCGTCCCACTCGGCGCGGGTGAGGTCCCGGCCCGCCCGGTGCGGGCTGATGCCGAGCCGGAACAGCACCTCGGCGCGGTAGACGTTGCCGACCCCGGCCAGCACCTTCTGGTCCATCAGCAGCGCGGCGACCGTCGTCCGGCTGGCGGAGATCCGCCGCCAGGCCAGGTCGGGGTCGGCGTCCGCGCGCAGCGGGTCGGGGCCGAGGCGGGCGTGCACGGCGGCCTTCTCGGCGGCGGTCAGCAGCTCGCAGGTGGTGGGGCCGCGCAGATCCGCGTACGCGTCGTCGTTCTCCAGGCGCAGCCGCACCACGCCGACCGGCGCGGGGGCCCGGCCCTCGCCGAAGGTGAAGCCGCCGTAGAGGCCGAGGTGGACGTGCAGCCAGGCGCCCTCCTCGAAGCCGAGGAAGAGGTGCTTGCCGGTGGCCTCGGCGGTGGCCAGCAGCTGCCCGTCGATCAGCTTGGCGCCGTCGGCGAACCGCCCCTGCGGGCTGGAGACCCGGACGGGGCGGCCGCCGAAGGTCTTGAGGTTCTCGGCGGCGAGGCGGTGGATGATGTGGCCTTCGGGCACGGACTCGGCTCCCCCGGTGGATCAGCAGGACGGGTCCATCATCCCAGCCGGCACTGACAGCCGGCAGGGACGCCGGACGCCGGCCTGACCCGGAAAGGCGTGGTCAGCGCACCGGCCGGCCCAGCAGCCGGGCCAGGATGACCTGGTCCAGGGCGGCGGCGGTGGCCGCGACGTCCAGCTGCGAGTTGTCGATGATCGGCAGCCCGGAGTTGTACCAGCCGGCCATCCGGCCGTGGATCCGGGCGACCTCCTCGTCGCTGAGGCGACGGTTGCCGCTGCGGCGGGCGTTGCGGGCGAGGACGGAGTCCAGGCCGGGGAGCAGCACCACAGGGATCATGCCGGGGCCGATGTGGCGCTTCCAGCCGCCGAGGCCGATCGCCGGGCGGTCGGGGAAGACCGCGTCGTCGATGATGCAGGAGATGCCGTTGGCGAGGTAGTTGCGGCAGGCGAAGCCGCAGGTGCGGCGGGCCAGCCGGTACTGGGCCTCGGAGGCGTTGTTCCAGCCGGACTGCGGGTTGGCGAAGCCGGACTGCACCCACTCGCGGACGTCGTCCAGGCTGATGTGCGCGGTCGGGGACGGGCGGCGCTCGGCCCAGTGCCGGGCGACGGTCGTCTTGCCGGCGCCGGCCGGGCCGATCAGCAGGACGGCGATGGGGCCGGTGGGGGCGTGCTGCTGCGGGTGCGCCGGGAGCTGCACGGGCGCGCCGGACGGCAGCAGGAAGTGCCCGGTCGCACCGGCGGGAACCGGCCGGCCCGGCGGGCCGGGGGCTCCGTGCGCGCGCAGGGCCGGGTTCCCGTACGGGTGCTGGGGGGCGGGGTGGCCGGGGGGCGGTCCCGCGGCGCTGCCGCTGACGAAGAGCGGGGTCGCGGTCATGGCGGCCGGCGCGGGGGCGGCGGCCGCGGGCACCACCGGCATGAGGGGGACGGTGGGCGGGCCCGGTTCGGCGGGTGCCGGCGGGTGAGCGGCGGGTGCGGCCGGGGGCCCTGCGGGTGCCGGGCCGGCGGGCGCGGGCGGCCCGGGGGCGGCGACGGCGGGGCCGGTGGGCACGGGGCCGGTGGCCGTGGGGCCGCTGCCCGTGAGACCCGTGACCATGGAACCGGCGGGCGCGGCCGGCGGGACCACCGGCCGGGGCGGCAGCTGACCTCCCCCTGTGTACTGCGTCACGGTCACCTCCCGACACCGTCTCCGACGGGGACACTACACGTCGGCCCGGTGGCGGGCACAGTCCGCCACCGGGCCGATGATCTTGCGTCAGCGTGTGGTGAGCTGCTCCGCCAGGGCGCGCAGGGCCAGCTCGTACGAGCCGAGGCCGAAGCCCGCGACGGTGCCGGAGGCCACCGCGGCGATCACCGAGTTGTGCCGGAACTCCTCGCGCGCGTACGGGTTGGAGATGTGCACCTCGATCAGCGGCGCCGTCCGCTGGGCGGCGGCGTCGCGCATCGCGTACGAGTAGTGCGTGAAGGCACCCGGGTTGATCACCACCGGCACCTGGCCGTCGGCCGCCTCGTGCAGCCACTCGACCATCTGCTGCTCGGAGTTGGTCTCGTGCACATCGACCTCGAAGCCGAACTCCTTGCCCAGCGCGGTGCAGCGCTCGACCAGTCCGGCGTACGACGTGGCGCCGTAGACGTCGGGCTCCCGGCTGCCGAGCCGGCCGAGGTTGGGGCCGTTGAGGACCATCACCCTGGTCACGCGGAGACCTCCGCGTAGGCGGCGACCAGCAGCGACGGGTCGGGGCCCTCCAGCACGGAGGTCTTGGCCAGGCCGTCGAGGACGATGAAGCGCAGCAGGTCGCCGCGCGACTTCTTGTCGATCTTCATGGCGTCCAGCAGCTTGGGCCAGGCGTCGCCGCGGTAGGTGAGCGGCAGGCCGACCGAGGCCAGCACGGTGCGGTGCCGGTCGGCCGTCTCGTCGTCCAACCGCCCGGCGAGCCGGCCGAGTTCGGCGGCGAAGACCATGCCGACCGAGACCGCCGCGCCGTGCCGCCACTTGTAGCGCTCGTTGCGCTCGATGGCGTGCGCGAGGGTGTGCCCGTAGTTGAGGATCTCGCGGCGGCCGCTCTCCTTGAGGTCGCCGGACACCACGTCGGCCTTGACCTGGATGGCCCGCCGGATCAGCTCCAGGGTGTGCGGGCCGGCCGGGGTCCTGGCCCCCTCGGGGTCGGCCTCCACCAGGTCGAGGATGGCCGGGTCGGCGATGAAGCCGGCCTTGATGACCTCGGCGAGACCGGAGATGTAGTCGTGCTTCGGCACCGTCTCCAGGGTGTCCAGGTCGGCGAGCACGCCGGCCGGGGGGTGGAAGGCCCCGACCATGTTCTTGCCCTCGGCGATGTTGATGCCGGTCTTGCCGCCCACGGCCGCGTCGACCATACCGAGCAGCGTGGTGGGCATGGAGACCCAGCGCACCCCGCGCAGCCAGGTGGCGGCGACGAAGCCGGCCAGGTCGGTGGTGGCACCGCCGCCGAGGCCGACGATCACGTCGCTGCGGGTGAACCCGGTCTGGCCGAGCACCGACCAGCAGTAGGCGGCGACCTCGGCGCTCTTGGCGTCCTCGGCGTTGGGCACCTGGAGGGCGATCGCCTCGTAGCCCTCGGCCGCGAGGTCCTCGCGGATCGCGTCGCCGGTGGCCTCCAGGGCCTCCGGGTGGATGATCGCGACCCGGCGCGCCTTGGTGCCGATCAGCTTGCCCAGCTCGCCCAGCAGCTGGCGGCCGATCAGCACGTCGTACGGGTCGTGGCCGGCGCTGCCACCGACGTGGATGGTCACGGTGTCAGTCATGCGCCCCTGCTCGTTCATTTCGGCTGCAGCTCCAGTGCTTCGAGTACGGCGTCGGCGACCTGCTCCGGGGTGAGCCCCTCGGTGGCGACGACGGCGGTCGCGACCTCCAGGTACAGCGGACGCCGGGCCTCCATCAGGTCGCGCCAGCTGGCCCGCGGGTTGACCGCGAGCAGCGGGCGCGGCGCGTCCAGGCCGACCCGCTTGACGGCGTCGGCCAGGGCGACCTCCAGGAACACCACGGGGAGGTCCGCCAGCAGGGCGCGGGTGGCCTCGGCCAGCACCGCGCCGCCGCCGAGGGCGAGCACGCCGGGGTGGCCGGCGGTGGCGGCGCGGACGGCGGCCACCTCCAGCTCCCGGAAGTGCGGTTCGCCCTCGTCGATGAAGATCTCCGGGATCGGCTTGCCGGCCAGCGCCTCGATGTCGGCGTCGGTGTCGCGGAAGCCGACCCCGAGCCGCGCGGCCAGCTCCCGCCCGACGGTGGTCTTGCCACTGCCGGGCGGGCCGACCAGCACGAGGACCGGTGCGGTCATCGGACGATCAGGTTGTCGAGGTAGCCCCGCACGTTGCGGCGGGTCTCGGAGACGTTGTCGCCGCCGAACTTCTCGCTCACCGCGTCGGCCAGCACCAGCGCCACCATCGCCTCGGCCACGATGCCCGCGGCCGGCACGGCACAGACGTCGGACCGCTGGTGGTGCGCCTTGGCCGGCTCGCCGGTGCGCACGTCCAGGGTCTGCAGGGCGCGGGGCACGGTGGCGATCGGCTTCATCGCGGCGCGCACGCGCAGCAGCTCGCCGGTGGACAGGCCGCCCTCGGTGCCCCCCGAACGGCCGGAGGTGCGGCGGACGCCCTCCGGGGTCGGGACGATCTCGTCGTGCGCCTGCGAGCCCGGGATCCGGGCCAGCTCGAAGCCGTCGCCGACCTCGACGCCCTTGATCGCCTGGATGCCCATCAGCGCGGCGGCCAGCCTGGCGTCCAGCCGGCGGTCCCAGTGGACGTGCGAGCCGAGGCCCGGCGGCAGGCCGTAGGCGAGCACCTCGACCACACCACCGAGGGTGTCGCCGTCCTTGTGGGCCTGGTCGATCTCGGCGACCATCCGCTTGGAGGCGTCGGCGTCCAGGCAGCGCACCGGGTCCTCGTCGAGGCGGGCCTCGTCCGAGGGCAGCGGCAGCACGCCGGCCGGGGCCTTGGCGGCGGCCAGCTCCACGACGTGCGAGACCAGCTCGATGCCGCAGGTCTCCTTGAGGTACGAACGGGCGACCGCGCCCAGCGCCACCCGGGCGGCCGTCTCGCGGGCGCTGGCGCGCTCCAGGATCGGCCGGGCCTCGTCGATGGAGTACTTCTGCATGCCCGCCAGGTCGGCGTGGCCGGGGCGGGGGCGGGTGAGCGCCTCGTTGCGGGCCAGGCCGGCCAGGATCTCCGGGTCGACCGGGTCGGCCGACATGACCTGCTCCCACTTGGGCCACTCGGTGTTGCCGACCATGACCGCCACCGGGCTGCCCATGGTCAGACCGTGCCGCACGCCGCCGAGGAAGGTCACCTCGTCCTGCTCGAACTTCATCCGGGCACCGCGGCCGTAGCCGAGCCGGCGGCGGGCCAGCGCGTCGGCGACGAGCTCGGTGGTCACCGGTACGCCGGCGGGCAGGCCCTCCAGCGTCGCGACGAGTGCGGGGCCGTGCGACTCCCCCGCGGTCAGCCAGCGCAACGTACCCAACGGAGCTCCTTCGTCAGCGGACCGGCCGCTGCGCGCACCGCGCGGGCCGACCGGGCATTCCTTCCGCGGGCCCCAGGTCGTACCGGTCCCGCGTCTCTCCCCCGAATCCTTTCATGCCCGGGCGGCCACCGGACGCACGGTCCGCGTTGCGGACAGTGGCCGCCACCGACCGAGACGCACCGGCCGGGTGGTGGCCCGGCCGCCCGCGCCGCGCCGGGCGGCGGCCGCGGCTCAGCCGCCGGCGAGGGCCGCCTCGCCGGCCTCGCGCATCGCCGCCAGCGGCCCGGGGGTGATCCCGGTGAACGCCTCGCTCTGCAGCACCGCCTGGTGCACCAGCAGGTCCAGCCCGCCCAGCACGGTGGCGCCGCGCTCCGCGCAGGCCGCGACCAGCTTGGTCGGCCACGGGTGGTAGAGCACGTCGAAGAGCGCGCCGGGCCCGGCGGGCAGCCCGTCGGCGAACCCGTCGGTGGCCCCGGCCGGGGTGGTGGAGACGGTCAGCGGACGCTCCAGCGCCTCGGCCCCGCGCTCCCAGTCGGCGGTGCGCAGGTCCAGCCCGAGCCGCTCGCCCAGCTCGGCCATCTCGCGGGCCCGCTCGGCGCTGCGGACGTAGACCGTCACCTCACCGGTGCAGATCTGGGCCAGCGCGGCCAGCGCGGAGGAGGCGGTGGCCCCGGCGCCGAGCACGGCGGCGGCCGGGACGCTCTCGACGCCCCGCTCGCGCAGCGCGTTCACCAGGCCGGGGACGTCGGTGTTGTCGCCGGTCCGGCGCCCGTCCGGGTGGAACAGCACCGTGTTGACGGCGTCCACCGACCGGGCGGTGGCGCTGACCTCGTCCAGCAGCGGGATGATCGCCCGCTTGAGCGGCATGGTGAGGGAGAGCCCGGCCCACTCGGCCTCGTCCAGCCCGGCGACGAGGCCGGGCAGCCCGGCCTCGTCCACCTCGAAGCGCTGATAGCTCCACCGCGCCAGGCCGAGCGCCCGGAACGCCGCCCGGTGCAGCACGGGTGAGAGCGAGTGCGCGATCGGCGAGCCGAGCACGGCCGCCCTGTGCTTGCTGTCCACGTTCCTTCGTCCTGCTCGTCCCGGATGTCGGTGCCCGGTGCCGCGGCTACTTGGTGACGCAGTGGCCGCGGGCCTTGTCGAAGCCCTGACCCGCCGCGGTGCAGTACTCCTGCACGTTGACCAGGTGCTGGGCGTAGGTGTCGGCGAACCGGGTCTCGGTCGGGGACATGGCGATGAAGAACAGCCACTTCCCCTCCGGCGGGTTGAGCACCGCCTTCAGCGCGTCCGCGCCGGGGTTGGCGATCGGCGTCGGAGGCAGGCCCGCGTTCAGGTAGGTGTTGTACTTGTTGGACGCGTCGTCCATCTCCTTCTCGGTCAGGTTCTTGCGACCGAGGGAGTACTGGAGCGTGGTGTCCATGCCGAGGCGGTGCTGCGTCTGCGCCTCGTCGGCCAGGCGGTTCTGGATGGTGCGGGCCATCTTGCCGAAGTCCGCCGCGTTGTTGCCCTCCTTCTGGAGGATGCTCGCCTCGATGACCACCTCGTAGGCGTTCTTCAGCCCGATCTTCTGCGCTCCCGCGTCCAGGTTCAGGGCCTGGTACTGCTCGGTCGCCTTGGCGACCATCTGCTTGAGCAGTTCCACCGGCTTCATGTCCTTGGCGATGGCGTACCGGGTCGGGAAGAGGAATCCCTCCGGGTTGCCGCCCGCGAAGGCGGGCAGGCCGAGCTCGGCGACCTGGGCCTTGGCGACGCCGGCCGTGGTGCCCTTGGGCTGCTTCAGCTTGTCGTCGATCTTGGCGTAGATCTCCGCCGCGCTGAGGCCCTCCTGGAGGATCAGGTTCTCGCCGCCCGCCGAGTCGATCAGGATCTTCAGCGCGGCCGCGGCCGACATCTCGCGCTTGAGGGTGAAGAAGCCGGGCTGGATGCCCTGGGACTTCGGGTCCTTGCCGAAGGCGTCGGTGAAGGCCTCGACGCTCTTGACGACGCCCGCCGCCTTGAGCGCCTGGCCCATCTGGCCGCCCGAGGAGCCCAGCTTGATCTCGACCTGGACGGTCGTGGTGCCGTCGCCCGCGAAGTCGGCGGGCGGCCCGAAGTGGCTCTGGTAGAAGCCGTAACCCCACCAGCCGCCGCCGGCCACGCCGCCGAGCAGCACCAGGGCCACCAGCAGGCAGGCGCCGCCGTTGCGGCGGCCGGACTTCTTGCCCTTCTCCTTGCGCTTGCGCTTGGCCTCGCGGGAGTCGTCCAGGTCGCCGAGGAAGGAGCCCTGCTCCTCCTCCTGCTCGTCCTGGAGCTCGTCCTGCGGGCCGTCCCACTGCTCGGCGTCCGGCTCGGCCTCGGCCGGGGCGGCGCCCGATTCCAGCGCCGCGGCCTCCGCCTCCCAGTCGATGCCGTCCGGGCCGGGGCCGGCCGGCTCGGCCGGCTGCGCGCGGCGGCCCTGCTGGACCGGCCGCGACTGCTGGCCGAACGGCGGCTGCTGCCGGCCGGGGAAGTTCTGCTGCTGCTGGCCCTGCTGCTGGCCGTGCTGCTGGCCCTGCTGCTGGCCCTGCTGGGGCGGCAGCTGGCCCGGCGCCTGCGGTCCGCCCTGCTGCTGGTAGCCCTGCTGGCCGAACTGCTGCTGGCCCTGGACGTACTGCTGGCCCTGCTGCATCGGGTTCGGCTGCATCGGGTTCGGCTGCTGCTGGTAGCCCTGCTGGCCGAACTGCTGCTGGCCCTGGACGTACTGCTGGCCCTGCTGCATCGGGTTCGGCTGCATCGGGTTCGGCTGCTGCTGGTAGCCCTGCTGCCCGTACTGCGCCTGCTGGCCGTACCCCTGCTGGCCGTACTGCTGCTGGCCCTGGAACGGATCCTGCTGCTGGTGCGACTGCTGGGGGTAGCCCTGCTGGCCGTACTGCTGCTGGCCCTGACCGAACGGATCGGGCTGCTGGACCGGGTTCTGCTGCCAGCCGCCGTCCTCCTGGCCGGGGACCGGCTGCTGCTGACCGCCGTACACCGGATCACCGGGGCGCCACGGCTCGGAGCCCTGGGAGCCGTAGCCCCGACCCAGATCAGTCATCGATCCCCTTATGCCGACGGAGACGACCGACGGATCCGACCGGTCGTCCGGGACGGCGTCCCGGCAAGTAACTCGAACCGGCGTGCTACCGCAACGCCTGAAGGGAGACGTTACCGTACCGCAGAACACCGATCGGCTCCCGGCGGACCTCCTCAGTGCTTGTCCGCCCCCGGCGACGGACTCCCCTGGGCGGCCCGCAGTGCGTTGAACTCGGCCACGTTGCGGCCGTGTTGCTCAAGGCTGTCGGTGAACCGGGTGTCGCCGGGCTTGACCGTGACGAAGTAGAGCCAGTCCCCCGCCGCAGGCTCCGCGGCGGCCCGGATCGCCTGCCGTCCCGGGTTGGAGATCGGCGTCGGCGGCAACCCCTGGTGCAGGTAGGTGTTGTAGGGGGAGTCGAGCTTGGTGTCGGTGACGGTGGTGTCGAGGGTGCTCCGCCCGAGCGCGTAGTTGATGGTCGAGTCCAGCTGCAGCGGCATCTTCTGGGCCAGCCGGTTGTAGATCACCCGGGCCACCTTGGCCATGTCCTCCGAGTTGTCCGCCTCGCCCTGGACGAGGCTGGCGACCGTCAGCACTCCGTAAGGGGTCTGGCCCATGGTGGCCGCGACCGTCTCGACGTCCTCGCTGGCGAAGTCCTTGCCGGCCTGCTGGACCATCTGCTTGAGCAGGTCGATCGGCTTGGTGTCCCCGGTGACGCTGTAGGTCGCGGGGAAGAGATAGCCCTCCGGCCGGCCGTTGGTGATCTCGGGCAGGCCCAGCTCGGCGACCTGGTCCTGGGCGGCGCGCTCGGTGGTGCCCTTCGGCAGTTTGAGCTTCTCGTCGATCGCCGCGTAGACCTGGCTGCCGCGCCAGCCCTCCGGGATGGTCAGGCCGTTGGCGTTCGCCGGGTCGATCAGGACGGCCAGCGCCGAGGCCGCCGACATCCTCAGACGCAGCGTGTAGGTGCCCGCCTGGATCCGCCCGGCCGCCGACCCGCTGCCCGCCGCCGCCTTGGTGAAGGCCTGCGAGCTGGCCACCACGCCCTTGCGCACCAGCGTGCCGGCGATCTGGATCAGGCCCGCGCCCTGCGGGACGGAGATCTCCACCACGCCGGTCCCGCTGCCGGCGAAATCGGCGGTCGGGTGCTTGCGCTGGCCCTGCCACCACGAGTAGCCGGTCAGGCCGGCCCCGCCGATCAGCACGACCAGGGCCAGCGCGGTCAGCGCGCAGGCGAGGCGGGTGCGCAGCCGCTCGGGGTCCGGCGGCTCGTGCAGCGGGCCCTGGCCGGGCGGGCGGCCCTCCGGCTCGTTCGGCGGCGCCCCGAGGTGCCCGGGGGTGAGCCCGGGGGTGAAGTCCTGATCGGTCATGGCGGTGCCCCCTCGGCTGTCCCGGACGAGCTTGGAGGTGCCCGAACGCGCTGGGAATGGAGGAGGGGCCCGTGCGGACGCGTCCGCACGGGCCCCTCGTCAGGGACGTTAGTCCAAGCCGATCAGATGACCGGTTCGACGCTCTCACCAGGAGGTCTGCCGCTCACCCGTTCGGCCTCCAGGGCACTCTGCAGGATCACCACGGCGGCGGCCTGGTCGACCACCGAACGGCCCTTCTTGGCCTTCACGCCCGAGGCGCGCAGCCCGTGCGTCGCCGTCACGGTGGACATCCGCTCGTCCACCAGCCGCACCGGCACCGGCGCGAGCCTGACCGCCAGCTGCCCGGCGTACAGCCGGACCTTGGCGGCCGCCGGGCCCTCCTTGCCGCTGAGCGAGCGCGGCAGGCCGACGATCACCTCGATCGCGTCGTACTCCTCCGCGATGGCGAGGATCCTGGCCTGCGAACGCCCGCCGGCCGGGACGGTCTCCACGGGCGTCGCGATCATCCCGTCGGGGTCGCAGGACGCGACCCCGATCCGGGCGTCACCGACGTCGACGGCGATCCGCCGACCCCGGCGCCAGGCCGGGCGGCCGTCCGACTGCGGCTCGCCCTCGTGCGAAACGTCCCTGTCCCGGTCGTTCATCAGGAGGCGCGCTCCGCGACCAGGGCGCGGACCGCGGCGATCGCCTCGTCCACGGCGGACGGGTCGGTGCCGCCGCCCTGGGCGACGTCGTCCTTGCCGCCACCGCCGCCGCCGAGGGTCTTGGCCGCCGTGCGGACCAGCTCGCCGGCCTTCACGCCGCAGGCGCGGGCGTCCTCGTTGGTGGCGATCACGGTCAGCGGGCGGCCGTTCGCCACGGTGAAGGCCGCGACCACGGCCGGGCGCGAGCCGAGCCGGTTGCGGACGTCCAGCACCAGCTTGCGCAACTCGTCCGCGCCCACGCCGTCGCTGACCCGGGCGGCGACCAGGGCGACGCCCCGGACGTCCTCGGCGGCGTCCGCCAGACCGGAGGCGGCGGCCAGCACCTTCTCGGCGCGGAACCGCTCGATCTCCTTCTCGGCGTCCTTGAGCTTGGCGAGCATGCCGGAGATCTTCTCCGGCAGCTCCTCCGGGCGGCCCTTGACCAGCTCGGTGAGCTGGGCGACCACCGTGTGCTCACGGGCCAGGAACTTGTAGGCGTCCACGCCGACCAGCGCCTCGACCCGGCGCACGCCGGAGCCGATCGAGGACTCGCCGAGCAGCTTCACCAGGCCCAGCTGGGCGGTGTTGCCGACGTGGGTGCCGCCGCACAGCTCCTTGGAGAAGTCGCCGATGGTGACGACCCGGACGGCGTCGCCGTACTTCTCGCCGAACATCGCGATGGCGCCGGCCTTGCGGGCCTGGTCCATCGTCATGACCTCGGCGGTGACGTCCAGTTCGCGGACCAGCACCTCGTTGATCTTCTGCTCGACGTCGGTCAGCACGCTGCCGGGCACGGCGGCGGGCGAGCCGAAGTCGAAGCGGAAGCGGCCCGGCGCGTTCTCGGAGCCGGCCTGGGCGGCCGTCGGGCCGAGCGCGTCGCGCAGCGCCTGGTGGGTCAGGTGGGTGGCCGAGTGGGCGCGCGAGACGGCCCGGCGGCGGTCCACGTCGATGCTGGCGTACGCCGAGGCACCGAGCACGACCTCGCCGAACAGCACCCCGCCGGAGTGCACGGTCACGCCCGGCACCGGCTGCTGCACGTCGCGGATCTCGACGACCGCGCCGGAGTCCAGCCGGATCCGGCCGTGGTCGGCGAGCTGGCCGCCGCCCTCGGCGTAGAACGGCGTGCGGTCGAGGATGATCTCGACCTCGTCGCCCTCGGTCGCGGCCGGCGCCGGCACGCCGTCCACCAGCAGGCCCACCACGGTGGCCTCGCCCTCGGTGGCGGTGTAGCCGGTGAAGACGGACGCGCCGGCCTGGTCGGCGACCTCGCGGTACGCGGCGACGTCGGCGTGGCCCATCTTCTTGGCCTTGGCGTCCGCCTTGGCGCGGTCCCGCTGCTCCTGCATCAGACGGCGGAAGCCGGCCTCGTCGACCTGGAGCCCCTGCTCCTCGGCCATCTCCAGGGTCAGGTCGATCGGGAAGCCGTAGGTGTCGTGCAGCTTGAACGCCTGGTCGCCGGAGAGCACGGCGCCGCCGGACTGCTTGGTCTCGGTGACCGCCGCGTCCAGCAGGTTCGTGCCGCTGCGCAGGGTCTGCAGGAAGGCGGTCTCCTCGGCCACCACGACCGTCTCGATCCGCTTGCGGTCGCTCTCCAGTTCGGCGTACTGCGGGGCCATCGCCTTGATGGTGATGTCCGTCAGCTCCTTGGCCACCGTCCCGGTGGCGCCGAGCAGGCGCATGTTGCGGATGGCGCGGCGCAGGATGCGGCGCAGCACGTAGCCGCGGCCCTCGTTGCCGGGGGTGACGCCGTCGCCGACCAGCATGACCGCGGTGCGGAAGTGGTCGGTGACCACGCGCAGCGAGACGTCCGACTTGTGGTCGGCGCCGTAGGTGTGGCCGGTGAGCTCGGCGGCGCGGTCCAGGATCAGCCGGCTGGTGTCGATCTCGAAGAGGTTGTCGACGTCCTGCAGGATCGCGGCGAGGCGCTCCAGGCCGAGACCGGTGTCGATGTTCTTGCTCGGCAGGTCGCCGAGGATCTCGAAGCCGTCCTTGCCGTCGCCGTGGCCGCGCTCGTACTGCATGAAGACCAGGTTCCAGATCTCCAGGTAGCGCTCGCCGTTGACGGCCGGGCCGCCCTCCTCGCCGTACGCGGGGCCGCGGTCGTAGTTGATCTCCGAGCACGGGCCGCACGGGCCGGGGACGCCCATCGACCAGAAGTTGTCCTTCATGCCGAGGCGCTGGATGCGCTCGGACGGCACGCCGATGACGTCACGCCAGATCTGCTCGGCCTCGTCGTCGTCCTTGTAGACGGTGATCCAGAGCTTCTCCTTCTCCAGGCCGTAGCCGCCGTCCGCGACGGAGCTGGTGAGCAGCTCCCACGCGAACTTGATGGCCCCTTCCTTGAAGTAGTCGCCGAAGGAGAAGTTGCCGCACATCTGGAAGAACGAGCCGTGCCGGGTGGTCTTGCCGACCTCTTCGATGTCCAGCGTGCGCACGCACTTCTGGACGCTGGTGGCACGCGAGTACTGCGGCTTCACCTCGCCGAGGAAGTACGGCTTGAAGGGCACCATGCCGGCGTTGACCAGCAGCAGGGTGGGGTCGTCGGCGACCAGGGACGCCGACGGAACGACGGTGTGACCGCGCTCCTCGAAGAAGCGCAGCCAGCGGCGGCGGATCTCTGCCGACTCCATTATTGGTCCTTCCGGTTCGGGGTACTGCCCCGCGGCGAAAGCGGCCGGCGGGGCGTCGGTTCGATGGCTCTGGGGGTGGGACGGGCACTGCTGGACGGAGGCAGGGCGGCGGCCGGACTGCCGGGCGCCGCCGAGATAGCTCGGTACTCGGGCTCGCCGCGCAGCGCCCGGTGCCGCCGGGGCTCGACCACGGCGGTGCCGTCCAGGCCCAGCTCGGCGCGCAGTTGCTCCTCGCGCTCGGCCATGCCGGCGCGGACGTCGCCGGCGAAGCGCTTCGCCGCGTCGCCCAGGTGCAGCGCGCCGCGGGCGGCGGTGCCCGAAAGACTGTCAGGGGTGAGCCGGTGGACGGCCTCGTTGGCCTTGTTCATGGCCCAGACGGTGGCGCCGGCGCCGACCGCCATCCAGAAGATGCGCCGAACCATGCCGTCAGCCCCTCACCGCGCGCCGGACCCTGGCGAGCAGGCCGCCGCGCGGCGCCGTCGCGGCGCGCACCTCGGCCCGGACCAGCCGGGCCAGTGCCTCGCGCTCGCCCGGCTGCTGCGGCAGGCCCGCGGTGCCGTTCTGTTTGGCGACCGCCTTGCGGACGCCGTAGCTGAAGGCCGCGACCTTGACCAGCGGGCCGCCGAAGGTGGCGGCGACCGTGGAGGAGAGGGCGTTGGCGTTGGCGGCGGCGTCCTGCACGTTGGCGGTGATCTCGTCCACCCGGGCCAGCTGCTCGTTGGCGCTGCGCACCGCGCTGCCCGCGTCGACCAGCAGCGGGACGGCCTGCTCGGTGACGGCGGACACCAGCGCCGCGGCCTCCCTGAGCACCCGTGAGAGCCGTACCAGGACGACCGCGAGCAGGGTGACCAGCACCGCCCAGAACACGGCGACGAGCAGGCCGGCCAGCTCTCCCACGGACACCTTGCGCGCTCCCTCGCCTTGTCGGGTTCCCCCTCAGGGGGAACCCTATCGCGACCGCGGCCGGTTTCCGGACCGGGTTACGGGCAGCCGCGCGGCGCCCCACCTGCGGGCACGGTCGCCCCCGGGCCGTCCGGCGGCGGACCGGGCCGGGCCCGGGGCGGCCGCCGGCGACAGGGGTGTCCGACGCCGTCCGCGCGTAACCTACCCGCCGGTCACCTCGTTGGGCCGGTGGGCCGGTCGCGCCGGCCCGCGCGGGCGCCCGGCCGGTTGGGCGCGCGGGCCACCGGGCGCGGGCCGCAAGGACGCGGACCGTGCGGCGCGGACCACGGAACGGGGAGCGGCGGGTTGTCCAGCGAGTCAGCAGCAGGGCGGCGGGGGGCGGCGGCCGGCGGCCTCCCGGCCGAGGTGACCAGCTTCGTCGGCCGACGGGAGGAGCTGACGGCGCTGGCCGGACTGCTGGCCCGGGCCCGCCTGGTGACGGTGACAGGACCGGGCGGGGTCGGCAAGAGCCGGCTGGCCGTCCGCGCGGCGGCGCGGGCGGCCCGGAGCTTCCCGGACGGCGTCCGACTGGTCGAGGTGGCCGAGGTGCAGGACGCGCTCCTGCTGGGCCACGCCGTGCTGGAGGCGCTGGGGCTGACCGACTCGACGGCCCGGCCGCCGCTGGACGTCCTGGTCGAGCAGCTGGCCGGGTGCCGGCTGCTGCTGGTGCTGGACGGCTGCGAACACCTGGTGGCCGCCTGCGCCGAACTGGTGGACGCGCTGCTGCGGGCGCTGCCGGGCCTGCGGGTGCTGGCGACCAGCCGGGAGTCCCTGCAGTCGACCGGCGAGCACCTGCTGGCGGTCGCGCCGCTGCCGGTGGCGTCCGGCCCGGCCGGACTCCCCGACGCGGTGCAGCTGTTCGCCGACCGGGCCCGGGCGGTGCTGCCCGGCTTCACCCTCGGCCCCGCCGACGAGCCCGATATCACCCAGCTCTGCCGTCGCCTGGACGGCATCCCGCTGGCGGTGGAGCTGGCCGCGGGACGGTTGCGCGCGCTGTCGGTGGAGCAGATCGCCGCCCGGCTGGACGACCGCTTCAAGCTGCTCACCGGCGGCTCTCGCGGCGCCCTGCCGCGCCATCAGACCCTGCGGACGACCATCGGCTGGAGTCATGAACTCTGCACGGTGCAGGAACGTTTACTCTGGGCCCGCCTCTCGGTCTTCGCGGGGAGCTTCGAGCTGGAGGCCGCCGAGTACGTCTGCGCCGGTGACGGCATCGAGGCCGACGAGATGCTCGACCTGATCGGCGACCTGATCAACAAGTCCGTGCTGCTGCGGGTGTCCGAGCCCGCCGGCCGGCCGGGCGGGCCGCGCCGGCCGGCCCGGTGGAGCAGCGGCGCCGGAGCCGTGCGGTACCGGATGCTCGACACCCTGCGCGAGTACGGCGGCCAGTGGCTGCGTGCCACCGGCGACGAGCAGCGGCTGCTGCGCCGCCACCGCGACTGGTACCTGGGGGTGGCCACCTGGGGCGAGGTGGAGTGGTTCGGCCCGCGACAGGCGGAGACCGCCGAGCGCACCGAGCTGGCGCACCCCAACCTCCGGGCGGCGCTGGAGTTCTGCCTGGCCGAGCCGGGCGAGGAGCAGATCGCGCTGCTGATGGCCGGCACCCTCTGGTTCTACTGGGTCGGCTGCGGACACCTGGGCGAGGGCCGGCACTGGCTGGACCGCGCCCTCGCGCTCGCCCCCGAACCGACCGAGGCCCGGGCGAAGGCCCTCTGGGTCACCGGCTACATGGCCACCCTGCAGGGGGACCTGCACCGGGCGGCGCCCGCCCTGGAGGAGTGCCGGCGCCAGGCACTGGCCACCGGGGACGACCGCGCCCTCGCCTACGCCCTGCACCGGCAGGGCTGCGCGGCGCTGATCGGCGACGAGCCGGGCCGGGCCACCGAGCTGTTCGAGGAGGCGCTCTGGCACTACAACACCATCGGCGAGCTCAACAGCAACGTGCTGATGGCGATGTTCGAGCTGGGCGTCGCCCACCTCTTCCAGGGCGACCGGGAGACCGGCGAACTCTGGTTCGGCCGGGTCCGCGAGCTCTGCGAGGAGCACGGTGAGCAGTGGGCGTACGCCTACGGGCTCTACGCGATGGCGTACGCGCAGTGGCTGGCCGGGGACGTCCGGCTGGCGCGGGCGTACGCGCGCGAGTGCGTCCGGCTCAACTACCTCTTCCGGGACCTGCTGGGGATCGTGCTGGGGGTGGAGGTGCTCGCGCTGCTGGAGACCGAGCCGGCGGGGCCCGGCGAGGACTGCGACCTGGTCGAGGCACGGGTGCTGCAGGGCGCGGCGCACCGGATCTGGCAGGGCGTGGGCAAGCCGTTCTTCGGCTCGCGGATCTTCAACGGCGCGCACCAGGAGTGCGAGGCGCGGGCCCGGGCCGGGCTGACCGAGCAGGAGTTCCTGGAGGCCTTCGAGCTGGGCGCCGTCCTGGACCTGGACGCGGCGGTCGGCCGGGCGCTCGGGGACGAGGAGCGGCCCGGCGGGCCGGGACGGCTGCCGGGGCCCCGGCCGTCACCGCGCTCGCCGTCGCCCTCGCCGGTGCGCAACCCGTGAGGCGGAGCGGCGGGACGCGGGCGTCGGGGGCCGCGGAATAGTTGAAGCTTCATCATTGCTGTGGCCGGCGGCAACCGCGAGAGGAGCACCCGCCATGACATCCGCGACGACCCCGGTCATGACCACCGGCCACGACAGCTCCAGGGAGTACGCCCTGGCGCGGTTCCACTTCGACGCGAAGGCGTACACCGACGCCGCCCGCCTGCTGGAGGGCGTGCTGGCCGAGGAGCCGGGCAACCTCTCCGTCCGGCTGCTGCTCGCCCGCAGCCTGTACCACTCCGCGCAGCTCTCCCGGGCCGCCGACGAGCTGCGCCGGATCCTGGAGCAGGACCCGGCGGAGGACTACGCCCGGCTGATGCTCGGCCGTACCCTCCAGCGCCAGGGCCGCCCCGACGAGGCCCGGGTCCACCTGCGGCTGGCGGCCGCGATGGGCACCGGGACGGTCTGACGGCACCGGGCCGCCCGACGGCCCGACGGAGAAGGCCGGCGCCGCACAGCAGAACACCGGCGCCGACGCCGGACAAGAGAACGAGCCCCCACCGCCTCGAAGGGCGGTGGGGGCTCGTCCGGGTCCTGCTGCCGGCGACGCGGGGACGCCGACGCTCGCGGGTCAGCGCGAGTAGTACTCGACGACCAGCTGCTCGTCGCAGATCACGGGGATCTCACGACGCTGCGGGGCGCGGTCCAGGCGGAAGGCCAGGGCCTTGAGGTTGACCTCGAGGTACTTCGGGGTCTGGCCCTCACCCGCGTAGCCACCCTCACGGGCGACCTGGAACGGGACCTTCTCCTTGCTACGGTCGCGAACGGTCACGACGTAGCCCGGCTTCAGCTGGAACGAGGGCTTGTTGACCTTGCGGCCGTTGACCTCGATGTGGCCGTGAACGACCATCTGGCGAGCCTGGTAGATGGTGCGGGCGATGCCCGAACGCAGCACCAGGGAGTCGAGGCGCACCTCCAGGTCGGCGACGAGCGCCTCACCGGTCTTGCCCTCGGCCTTCTTCGCGCGGTCGAACGCGCGGGCCATCTGGGTCTCGCTCAGGTCGTACTGCGCGCGCAGACGCTGCTTCTCGAGCAGACGGACCTTGTAGTCCGAGTTCTGCTTGCGGCCGCGGCCGTGCTGGCCGGGCGGGTACGGGCGGGCCTCGAAGTACTTGACGGACTTCGGGGTCAGCGGGATACCCAGCGCACGGGCAATCTTGACCTTGGGACGCTTCTGGTTCGCCATGAACCAAACCTTCCTTGCTCTTCCAATACGGCTTCACCAGGTGTTGACGGAGGTCGCTCCTCGCGACCCGGAGAAAAACCACCCCGAGGGGTGATCAGCCGCTCTCCGGAGCCGGGCACGGAAGTGCTTGCACACGAGTGGCCCACCGACGCGTACGTGGTGGGCTGCCCGCGACACCGAAACGGTGCGCGACGCTCCTGGAGGCCCCGTGAGGAGCCTCGGGCCGATGCCCCGCTGGTGCGGCCGGTCAATCAGGGTCACCCCTGCTGCCGTCCCGGGACATGGCACTCCGACCGAGTATACCCGGCGATCACTCGCCCTTTTCCCCGGTGCCCTTTCCCGCCGTACCGCCCTCGGCGCCGCTCCCCTGCTCGGCGCCGCCGTCGGCGTCCCCCGCCGCCGCTGCCGGTGCAGGCGCGGGCGCGGGCGCGACGGCCGGGCCCTTCCGCACCGGCTCCCGGGGGCCCTTCTCACGGGCCGGACCGGCCGGTGCGCCGGCCAGCCGGCCCCTGGTCCACTCCACCACGTCGGCGTAGCGGGCCTCGCCGCCGTGCCGGGTCGGCCGGTAGTAGACCTTGCCGTGCACCGAGTCCGGCGCGTACTGCTGGGCGGCGATGCCGCCGGGCAGGTCGTGCGGGTACTGGTACCCCTGGCCGTGGCCGAGCTTCCCCGCGCCGCCGTAGTGCGCGTCCCGCAGGTGCGGCGGCACGGCGCCGGCCAGACCCTGCCGGACGTCCGCGAGGGCCGCGTCGATGGCCAGGTAGGCGGCGTTCGACTTGGCCGCCAGGGCCAGTGCGATGGCCGCCTGGGAGAGGATGATCCGCGCCTCCGGGAAGCCGATCAGCGCCACCGCCTGGGCGGCCGCCACGGCCGTCTGCAGGGCGGTCGGGTCGGCCAGGCCGATGTCCTCGCTGGCGGAGATCATCAGCCGGCGGGCGATGAACCGCGGGTCCTCCCCCGCCTCGATCATCCTGGCCAGGTAGTGCAGGGTGGCGTCCACGTCGCTGCCGCGGATCGACTTGATCAGCGCGCTGGCGACGTCGTAGTGCTGGTCGCCGTCCTTGTCGTAGCGCACCGCCGCCTTGTTGACGGCCGTCTCGGTGGTCGCCAGGGTGATGGCCGGCTCGGACTTCTCCAGTGCCGCCCCGGCCGCGGCCTCCAGCGTGGTGAGCGCCCGCCGGGCGTCCCCGCCGGCCAGCCGGACGAGGTGGTCCTCGGCCTCCGCGGTGAGCTCCAGCGCCCCGCCGAGCCCGCGCTCGTCGGCCACCGCCCGGTGCAGCAGGGCCCGGACGTCGTCGTCGGTGAGCGACTCCAGGGTGAGCAGCAGCGAGCGGGAGAGCAGCGGGGAGATCACCGAGAAGTACGGGTTCTCGGTGGTGGCGGCGATCAGAGTGACCCAGCGGTTCTCGACGGCCGGCAGCAGCGAGTCCTGCTGCGCCTTGGAGAAGCGGTGGATCTCGTCCAGGAAGAGCACCGTCTCCTTGCCGCTCATGCCGACGGCCCGGCGGGCCCCCTCGATGACGGCCCGGACCTCCTTGACGCCGGCGGTGATCGCGGACAGCTCGACGAAGCGGCCCTCCACGGCCTGGCTGATCACGTGCGCCAGGGTGGTCTTGCCCGTCCCGGGCGGCCCCCAGAGGATCACCGAGCTGGTCGCGGCCGGGCCGCGCGAGCCGCTGACCAGGCGGCGCAGCGGTGAGCCGTCCTTGAGCAGCTGGCGCTGGCCGGCGACCTCGTCCAGGGTGCGCGGGCGCATCCGCACGGCGAGCGGGGCCCGCCCGGGCTCCTTGGCCTGGCGTTCCTCGGCGGCTGCGGTGAAGAGGTCCGGTTCGTCCACACCGGCAGCCTATGCGAGGGCGCCGACAGCCCGGCGCCGGCGACCGGGCGGGGACGGCAGGGGCCGGGCCCCGGGGTCAGCCCTCCAGGGTGGCCGCGTGGTCGGGGACGTACTTCTGCAGGTCGCGCGGCGGGCGGCGGTAGCCCTCGGACGGCGGGCGGGCCGGCAGCCCGATCTCGGGCCGGACCACGTCGCGGTACGGGACGACCGACAGCAGGTGGGCGATCATGTTGATCCGGGCCCGGCGCTTGTCGTCGCTCTCCACCACGTGCCAGGGCGACTCGGGGGTGTCGGTGTGGACGAACATCGCGTCCTTGGCCCGGGAGTACTCCTCCCACCGGGTGATCGACTCGGTGTCCATCGGGGAGAGCTTCCAGCGCCGCATCGGGTCCTCCAGACGGCCCCGGAACCGGCGCTCCTGCTCGGTGTCGCTGACCGAGAACCAGTACTTGCGCAGCAGGATGCCCGACTCGATCAGCATCCGCTCGAAGGTCGGGCACTGGTTCAGGAACTGCCAGTACTCCTCCTCGGTGCAGAAGCCCATCACCTTCTCCACGCCGGCCCGGTTGTACCAGCTGCGGTCGAACAGCACGATCTCGCCGGCGGCCGGCAGGTGCTCGACGTACCGCTGGAAGTACCACTGGGTGCGCTGGCGCTCGGTCGGGGTGGGGAGGGCGGCGACCCGGGCGATGCGGGGGTTCAGGTACTCGGTGACCCGCTTGATCGCGCCGCCCTTGCCGGCGGCGTCGCGGCCCTCGAAGACGACCACCAGCCGGGCACCCTCGGCGCGCACCCACTCCTGGAGCTTCACCAGCTCGGCCTGCAGGCGCAGCAGCTCCCGCTCGTAGGGCTTCCTCGCGAGGCGTTCGTCTCCGGACCTGCCTGCCATCTGGGTGCCCTCCCGCGCGAAGTCCCGCCCGGGGAGGTCCGGGAGGTGCCGACGAGGACTCACGCTAGGCCGGATCGGGGGCGGGCGCAGGTCATGTCCGGTGTCGACGGCGTGGCGCGGGCCCGCGGAGCGTCGCGGGCGGGCCGCACGGGCGGTCGCCTCCGGTGGGCCGGAGGCCCAGGGGCCTCGGGCCCGGTGGGGGTGGGGGCGGGGCGGACCGGGCGTTGGAAACCGGCCCCCCGTCCGACTCCCAACGCCACCGCCCCCGTTCGCCCGGTGCAAGCCCCCCACGGCGCGCCGGGCAGCCGGCAGGCGGCCCGGATCCCCCCTGGCCGCCGTCCCCCGTCCGGCTGGCCAACTCTGGCCCAGACCCGCCCGACGGGTCCAATTCCTCGTTCCATAACCTGGCGGCATGGACATCGACACCCGCCTGCTGCGCTCCTTCGCCGTGGTCTGCGAAGAGGGGCAGCTCACCGCGGCCGCGGCCCGGCTGCGGGTGTCCCAGCCGGCGCTCACCAAGCAGATCCGGCAGTTGGAGGAGCGGGTCGGCGCTGAGCTGTTCCGGCGTTCGCGGGCCGGGATGACCCCGACGGCCGCCGGCAACGCGCTGGCCGCGCACGCGGGCGAGCTGCTCGGCTCCTGGGACGACGCGCTGCGGGCCACCCGGGACGCGGCGGCACAGGGCGGGGCCACGCTCCGGGTGGGCTTCGAGGGCGGCACGATCAACCTGATCGGCCGGCAGACCGTGACGGACTTCACCACCAGGATGCCGGGCTGGCAGGTCGAGATACGGCAGAACAGCTGGTTCGACCCGGCCGCCGGGCTCACCGCCGGCGAGGTGGACCTCGCGCTGTGGCACGCGCCGCCGTGGATGGCCGAGCGCTACGCCACCAGCCTGCTGGGGACGGACCGGCGGTGCATCGCCCTGGCGGCCGGCCACCGGCTGGCCGGCGAGACCCTGATCGACTTCGCCGAGCTGCTGGAGGAGCCGTTCGTGGCGATGCCCGCCGAGGCCGGCCACTGGCGGGAGTACTGGCTGGGGGCGCAGGAGCGCGGCGGGCGGCCGGCCCGGATCGGGGCGGTCGCGCACAACGCGGACGAGTGGCTGGCGGCGGTGGCCTGCGGCCAGGGCATCGGCATCGCGCCGGAGACCATCAGCCGGCTGAGCACCCGGCCCGGCGTGGTGTACCGGCCGGTCCGGGGGCTCGGCCCGGGGCAGGTCGGGCTGTACTGGCCCCGGGAGCGGCCGTGCACGCCGGCGATGACCGCCTTCATCCGCAGCTGCCGCGCGACGGTGGAGATCGGCGGCCCGGCCGCCGCCGGGCCTCAGACCGAGTCGAAGGGCTCCGGGTAGCGACAGAGCCCGCGCGGGCCGCCGTCGTACGCGGAGAGGGTGAGTGCCTGGAAGTAGCTGTCCGGCACCTCGAACGGGCCGGTCAGATCGTGCTCGACGGCCGGGGCGAACCCGAACCGGCCGTAGTAGTCGGGGTCGCCCAGCACCACCACCACCCGCTCCCCCGCCTCGTCGGCGGCGGTCAGCGCGGCCCGCACCACCAGCTCGCCGACGCCCTTGCGCTGCCACTCGGGCGCCACCGCGACCGGGGCGAGCGCCAGGCCGTCCCCGTCGCCGACCCGGAGCCGGGTCAGCAGTGCGTGGCCGATCACGAGTCCGCCCTTGTCGACCGCCACCAGGGACAGTTCGGGCAGCCAGGCCGGGTCGCGGCGCAGCGCGTCGACGAGGTCCGCCTCGTCCGGCCCGGGGAAGGCCGCCATGTGGACCCGCCGGGTGGCCGGGGCGTCCTCAGGGGTCTCAACTCTCGTACGCAGGGTCATTCCCCGCTCCTTCGGTGTCGCACGCCATTGTGGACCGGCCCCGGCCCGGACGCGTCGTCCGCGTCCGTTCCGGGGCCGTGAAGGTATACCAGACCGGGCGTCAGGCCTGCTGCTCGGTCTCGCCCTTGGGCTTCGCTTCCTCACGAACCTTGGGCTGCGCGTCGACGCCCGCCTCGCGGCGCTGCGCCGGGGTGATCGCCGTGGGGGCACCGGTCAGCGGGTCACCGCCGGTGGACGTCTTCGGGAACGCGATGACGTCCCGGATGGTGTCGTACCCGCCCAGCAGCGTGACGATGCGGTCCAGGCCGAAGGCGACCCCGCCGTGCGGCGGCGGGCCGTAGTTGAAGGCGTCGAGCAGGAAGCCGAACTGCGACTGCGCCTCCTCCTCGGAGAGGCCGATCGCGTCGAACGCCCGCTTCTGCACGTCGCGCTGGTGGATACGGATCGAACCGCCGCCCAGCTCCGAGCCGTTGAGCACCAGGTCGTACGCGTTGGAGAGCGCGCTGCCCGGGTCGGTGTCGAAGGTGGCGAGCGACTCGGCGGTCGGCGCGGTGAAGGGGTGGTGGACGGCGTGCCAGCCCTGGAACTGCCCCTTGTCGTCCTCGATCGGCTCGAACATCGGGAAGTCGACCACCCAGAGGAAGGCCCACTGCGACTCGTCGATCAGGTCGCAGCGGCGGCCGATCTCCAGGCGGGCCGCGCCGAGCAGCTCCTGCGAGGCGGTCTTCCTGCCGGCCGCGAAGAAGATCGCGTCACCGTTCTTCGCCCCGGCGGCGGCGGCGAGGCCGGCCAGGTGCTCCTCGCTGAGGTTCTTGGCGACCGGGCCGCGCAGCTCGCCGGTCTCGGCGTCGATGACGACGTACGCGAGACCGCGGGCGCCGCGCGCCTTGGCCCAGTCCTGCCAGGCGTCGAGCTGCTTGCGCGGCTGCGAGGCGCCGCCGGGCATGACGACCGCGCCGACGTACGGGGCCTGGAAGACCCGGAACTCGGTGCCCTTGAAGTACTCGGTGAGGTCGGTGAGTTCCTGGCCGAAGCGGACGTCCGGCTTGTCGGAGCCGTAGCGGTTCATGGCGTCCGCGTAGGTCATCCGGGGCAGCGGGTTCGGGATCTCGTACCCGTGCACCTCGCGCCAGATGGCGGCGACGGTCTTCTCGCCCAGGGCCAGGATGTCCTCCTGGTCGACGAAGGAGGCCTCGATGTCCAGCTGGGTGAACTCCGGCTGCCGGTCGGCGCGGAAGTCCTCGTCCCGGAAGCAGCGGGCGATCTGGTAGTACTTCTCCATCCCGGCCACCATCAGCAGCTGCTTGAACAGCTGCGGCGACTGCGGCAGGGCGTACCAGTGCCCCGGCTGCAGGCGGACCGGGACGAGGAAGTCGCGGGCGCCCTCGGGGGTGGAGCGGGTGAGGTACGGCGTCTCGATGTCGAGGAAGCCGTTCTCCTCCATCACCGTGCGGATGACGTGGTTGACCTTGGAGCGCAGGCGCAGCGCGCGGGCCGGGCCCTCGCGGCGCAGGTCCAGGTAGCGGTACCGGAGGCGGACCTCCTCGTTGACCGTGCCCGGCTCGTACTCGGCGACCGGGAAGGGCAGCGGGGCGGCCTCGGAGAGCACCTCGATCTCGCTGACGACGACCTCGACGGCGCCGGTCGCGATCTCGGTGTTCTCGTTGCCCTCGGGGCGGATCCGGACGTCGCCGGTGACCTTGACGCAGTACTCGGCGCGCAGGCCGTGCACGGAGTCCAGGTCGCGCACCACGATCTGCACGGTGCCGGAGGCGTCGCGCAGGTCGATGAAGGCGACGCCGCCGTGGTCGCGGCGGCGGGCGACCCAGCCGGCCAGGGTGATGGTGGTGCCGGCGTGCTCCGCGCGGAGCGTGCCCGCGTCGTGCGTGCGGATCACTGCTGCTTCTCCTTCAGGGTGGTGACGAGTGCGTCCAGGGCGACGGGGTTCTGCTCGCCGGTGGTCATGTCCTTGAGCTGGACGACGCCTTCGGCGAGGTCGCGGTCGCCCGCGATCAGTGCGAAGCGGGCGCCGGAGCGGTCGGCGGACTTCATGGCGTTCTTGATGCCCTTGACGCCGAACGCCAGGTCGGTGGCGACGCCGGCCCGGCGCAGCTCGACGACCTTGGCGAACAGGACGTTCTTGGCCTCCTCGCCGAGCGCGACGGCGTAGACGGAGGTGGTGGCGGGCAGGTCGAGGACGATGCCCTCGGCCTCCATCGCCAGGAAGGTGCGGTCCACGCCGAGGCCCCAGCCGACGGACGGCAGCGCGGGGCCGCCGAGCATCTCGGAGAGGCCGTCGTAGCGGCCGCCGCCGCCGATCGCGGACTGGGCGCCGAGGCCGTTGTGCACGAACTCGAAGGTGGTGCGGGTGTAGTAGTCCAGGCCGCGGACCAGCTTGGGGTCGTCCACGAAGGCGACGCCGGCGGCGGTGAGCAGCTCGCGGACCTGCTCGTCGTAGGCCTTGCAGTCCTCGCAGAGGAAGTCGCGCAGCTTGGGCGCGTCGGTCAGCTGGGCCTGCACGCTCTCGCGCTTGTCGTCCAGCACGCGCAGCGGGTTGATGCCGGCCCGGCGGCGGGTGTCCTCGTCGAGGTCCAGGCCGTCCAGGAACTCGACCAGGGCGGCGCGGTAGACCGGGCGGCACTGCTTGTCGCCGAGGCTGTTGAGCAGCAGCGAGTAGTCGCGCAGGCCGAGCGAGCGGAAGGCGTCGTCGGCGAGGATGATCACCTCGGCGTCGAGCGCCGGGTCCTCGGTGCCGATCGCCTCGGCGCCGATCTGGGCGAACTGGCGGTAGCGGCCCTTCTGGGCCCGCTCGTAGCGGTAGAAGGAGCCGGAGTACCAGAGCTTGACCGGCAGGTTGCCGAGCTTGTGCAGGTTGGCCTGGAGGGCCGCCCGGACGACGGAGGCGGTGCCCTCGGGGCGCAGCGCGAGCTCGTCGCCGCCCTTGGTGGTGAGGGTGTACATCTCCTTGTTGACGATGTCGGTGGACTCGCCGACACCGCGGGAGAAGAGCTTGACGTCCTCGAAGACCGGGGTCTCGATGTAGCCGTAGCCGGCCCGGCGCAGCGGCGCGGAGAGGCGCTCGCGGATCGCCAGGTAGGTCGCGGAGCTCGGCGGCAGCAGGTCGTAGGTGCCCTTGGGGGCGGTGAAGGTGCTCAACTTCTCTTCCGTCACATTCCTCGTCGCGGGAAGCCGGGCGCGCCCTGCGCACCGGCTGCCTGCTGGAGGTAGGGGTTGGTGGCGCGCTCGCGGCCGATGGTGGTCTGGGTGCCGTGGCCGGAGAGGACCACGGTGGCGTCGTCGAGGGGCAGGCAGACCCGGGCCAGCGAGCGCATGATCGCGTCGCCGTCGCCGCCCGGGAGGTCCGTGCGCCCGATGGAGCCGGCGAAGAGCAGGTCGCCCGAGAACAGCACCGGAGGGAGGTCCGCTGCCGCCGGCGTCCTGAAGGTCACCGACCCCTTGGTAAGGCCCGGGGCGTGGTCGACGGTGAGCTGCAGCCCGGCCAGGTCGAGGACGCTGCCGTCCTTGAGCTCGCGGACGTCGTCGGGCTCGCCGACGGTGATGGAGCCCATCAGCTGCTGTCCGAGCGAACGGCCGAGCGCCCGCTCCGGGTCCGCCAGCATGTAGCGGTCCTCGGGGTGGATCCAGGCCGGGACGCCGCGGGCGCCGCAGACCGGGACCACGGAGGCGACGTGGTCGATGTGCCCGTGGGTGAGGACGACCGCGACCGGCTTCAGCCGGTGCTCGCGGATGAGGTCCTCGACGCCCTGGGTGGCCTCGTGGCCCGGGTCGACGATCACGCACTCCTCACCGGGAGCGGGCGCGACCAGGTAGCAGTTGGTGCCCCAGGCTCCCGCGGGGAATCCGGCGATGAACACGCGAGTCCTCTGTGGTCGGCCGTCGGTCGGATGGCGCTTCTGTACAAGTCTCCATGCAGCCTACCGGCGCCGCGGCACCGGTTGCGAACCAGATAGGCGCCGCCGCCCCGGCTCGTCCACGGACCACCCGGGCCGCGCCGACGGGGCGGGCGGCGGCGCCTCACCTCCGTCTTACACGCGAGGTCCCTACACTTGGCCGCCAATGGGTGCGATGATCCGCAGGCGGCACCCTCAGCCACAGCAACCCAGAGTCCCTCCTCGTCCGCCAGTGGGCGGGGGGCCCACAGCGCATATGTAGGAGACACGGCCGGTGGTCACCAGCGAACAGCGGCGGCGGCAGCTCGCCCGCGAGAAGTACGAGCGTCAGGCCGAGCGCCGGGCCGAGGCCCAGAAGAAGGCCCGTCGTCGCAACACCGTCGTCGGCGCCGCGCTCGCGGTCGTCGTGCTCGCCGGCGGCGGCGCCGTGATCGGCGGGGCGTTCGACTCGGGCGACAAGAAGGACAAGACGGCCCAGGCCGCCCCCACCCCGACCGTCGCCGACCCGACGGCCGCGCCGACCCGCAAGCCCGTCGAGGGCTGCGCCGCCCCGGCGGACGGCAAGCCGGGCGGCAAGCAGTGGACGGCCGAGCCGGCCCTGACGGTCGACACCAAGGCCGCGTACACCGCGACCCTGGACACCAACTGCGGCAAGGTGACGATCGCGCTGGACGCCGCCAAGGCGCCGCACACCGTCAACTCCTTCGCGTTCCTCTCCGGGGAGCAGTACTTCGACCACGTGAAGTGCCACCGGCTCACCACCGACGGCATCTTCGTGCTGCAGTGCGGCGACCCGACCGGCAGCGGATCCGGCGGCCCGGGCTACAAGTTCGCCGACGAGAACCTGACCGGCGCCACCTACCCGGCGGGCACCGTGGCGATGGCCAACGCCGGCGCGGGGACCAACGGCAGCCAGTTCTTCCTGGTCTACAAGGACACCCAGCTGCCGCCGAACTACACCCCGTTCGGCAAGATCACCGGCGGCCTGGACACCCTCCAGAAGATCGCCGCGGCGGGCACCCTGGACGGTGGCTCGGACGGCGCGCCGATGGCCGACGTCACCCTCAACTCGGTGGTCACCGCGAAGGGTTGATCCATTGCGTGCCGCGCGGCCGGTACCCTGCGGGGACCGCCGCGCGGCGCGTGGACGAAATCGCCCGGCCGGGTATGCGGACAGCACCCGCCCCGGTCGCCTATGTTGGCGTTGTATAGGGTGCCCAGACCCGTCGGCCGTCACCCTCGGCATCAGTACACGACGGACGGGACGGCGGACTCATCGGTCCGCCGCACATCAACTGTGGACGACGGACGCGTGCCGCCCCGGCGCGGGCGCGACGTCATGTGGAGGACGCGCTATGAGCAGCGACCCGTGGGGCCGTGTCGACGAGCAGGGGACCGTCTATGTCAGGACGGCGGACGGCGAACGCGTCGTCGGCTCCTGGCAGGCCGGCTCCCCCGAGGAGGCCCTCGCCTACTTCGAGCGCAAGTACCAGGGCATCGCCGTGGAGATCGGCCTGCTGGAGAAGCGGGTACGGACCACCGACCTTGCGGCCAAGGACGCCCAGGCGGCCCTGGAGCACCTGCGTGCCCAGGTCGTCGAGGCGCACGCGGTGGGTGACCTGGACGCGCTGGCCAAGCGCCTGGACGCGCTGGGTGCCGACATCGAGACCCGCCGTGAGGAGCGCAAGGCCGCCCGTGCCAAGGCACAGGACGAGACCCGCGCCGCCAAGGACAAGCTGGTCGCCGAGGCCGAGCAGCTCGCCGAGTCCACCCAGTGGCGGGAGGCCGGCGACCGGCTGCGCGCCCTGGTGGACACCTGGAAGGCGCTGCCGCGCCTGGACCGCAAGAGCGACGACGAGCTGTGGCACCGCTTCTCGCACGCCCGGTCGGTCTTCTCCAAGCACCGCAAGGCGCACTTCGCGACCCTGGACGCCGAGCGTGACCACGCCCGCGCGGCCAAGGAGAAGCTGGTCGCCGAGGCCGAGGCGCTCTCCGGCTCGACCGAGTGGGGCGACACCGCGGCCAAGTACCGCGACCTGATGACCCGCTGGAAGGCCGCCGGCCGCGCCCAGCGCGACATCGAGGACGAGCTGTGGGCGCGGTTCCGCGGCGCGCAGGACGTCTTCTTCCAGGCCCGCTCCGCCGTGTTCAGCGAGCGCGACGCCGAGCAGGTCGAGAACCAGAAGCTCAAGGAGGTCCTCGCGACCGAGGCGGAGACGCTGCTGCCGATCGGTGACCTCAAGGCGGCCAAGGCGGCGCTGCGCGACATCAGCGAGCGCTGGGAGGCCATCGGCCACGTCCCGCGCGACGCCCGCCCGAAGCTGGACGGCCGTCTGGGCGCGGTCGAGCGGGCGATCCGCGAGGCCGAGGACGCCGAGTGGCAGCGCTCCAACCCGGAGGCCAAGGCCCGCGCGGCCGGCATGGCCGGTCTGCTCCAGGGCAAGGCCGACAAGCTGAACGCCGACCTGGAGAAGGCCCGCGCGGCCGGCAACGCCTCCCGGGTGGCCAAGCTGGAGGGCGAGCTGGCGGGCCTGCAGACGCTGCTCGACCAGGCCCAGAAGAGCCTGGAGGAGTTCAGCGGCTGATCCGCCGCGCTCCGCGCAGGAGGGGCCCCACCGCCGCGGCGGTGGGGCCCCTCCTGCGTCGCCGCCTACTTGTTGCGGGCCGAGGTGACCCGGTAGACGTCGTAGACGCCCTCGACGCCGCGGACGGCCTTCAGCACGTGCCCCAGGTGCTTGGGGTCACCCATCTCGAAGGTGAAGCGGCTCATCGCCACCCGGTCGCGGGAGGTCTGCACCGCCGCCGACAGGATGTTGACGTGCTGGTCGGACAGCACCCGGGTGACGTCCGAGAGCAGCCGCGAGCGGTCCAGCGCCTCGACCTGGATGGCGACCAGGAACACCGAGGACTGGGTGGCCGCCCACTCGACCTCGATCATCCGCTCGGGCTGCTGGCTCAGCGACTCCACGTTGACGCAGTCCGCGCGGTGCACCGAGACGCCGTTGCCCCGGGTCACGAAGCCGACGATCGGGTCGCCGGGCACCGGGGTGCAGCAGCGCGCGAGCTTGACCCAGAGGTCCTCCACGCCCTTCACGATGATGCCCGGGTCGCCCTTGGCCCGGCGCCGCATGGTGCGGCCGCCGTCGTGCGTCGGGGTGGCCGTCTCGGCGAGGTCCTCGGTGGCGCCCTCCTCGCCGCCGAGCGCCTGCACCAGCTTCTGGACGATGTTCTGGGCCGAGACGTGGCCCTCGCCGATCGCCGCGTACAGCGAGGAGATGTCGGGGTAGCGCATCTCGTGCGCCAGCGTGACCAGCGAGTCCCCGGTGAGGATCCGCTGGATCGGCAGCCCCTGCTTGCGCATCGCGCGGGCGATGGCCTCCTTGCCCTGCTCGATCGCCTCCTCGCGGCGCTCCTTGGAGAACCAGGCCTTGATCTTGTTGCGGGCGCGCGGGGACTTGACGAAGCCCAGCCAGTCCCGGGAGGGTCCGGCGTTCTCCGCCTTGGAGGTGAACACCTCGACGGTGTCACCGTTCTCCAGGGTGGACTCCAGCGGCACCAGCCGGCCGTTGACCCGGGCCCCTATGCAGCGGTACCCGACCTCGGTGTGCACCGCGAAGGCGAAGTCCACCGGCGTGGCCTGCGCGGGCAGCGCTATCACGTCGCCCTTGGGGGTGAAGACGAAGACCTCGTTGTTGGAGAGGTCGAAGCGCAGCGACTCCAGGAACTCGCTCGGGTCCTCGGTCTCCTTCTGCCAGTCCAGCAGCTGACGCAGCCAGGCCATCTCGTTGACGGCGCCGGCCTTGTCGTCCTTGCGGGTCTGCGAGGGCGTGTCGGTGCGCACCTTGGAGGCGCCGGCCACCGCGCGCTGCTTGTACTTCCAGTGCGCCGCGATGCCGTACTCGGCCCGCCGGTGCATGTCGAAGGTCCGGATCTGCAGCTCGACGGGCTTGCCGCCGGGGCCGATCACCGTGGTGTGCAGCGACTGGTACATGTTGAACTTGGGCATCGCGATGTAGTCCTTGAACCGCCCCGGCACCGGGTTCCACCGCGCGTGGATGGTGCCCAGCGCCGCGTAGCAGTCGCGGACGGTGTCGACCAGGACCCGGATGCCCACCAGGTCGTAGATCTCGGCGAAGTCGCGGCCCCGCACGATCATCTTCTGGTAGACCGAGTAGTAGTGCTTCGGCCGGCCGGTGACGGAGGCGGTGATCCGCGCGCCGCGCAGGTCGCCCTGCACCTGGTCGATGACGGTGGCCAGGTACTCGTCCCGCTTGGGGGCGCGCTCGGCGACCAGCCGCACGATCTCGTCGTACATCTTGGGGTAGAGGATCGCGAAGGCGAGGTCCTCCAGCTCCCACTTGATGGTGTTCATGCCCAGGCGGTGCGCCAGCGGGGCGTAGATCTCCAGCGTCTCGCGGGCCTTCGCCTCCTGCTTCTCCCGCTTGAGGTAGCGCATGGTGCGCATGTTGTGCAGCCGGTCGGCGAGCTTGATCACCAGGACCCGCGGGTCCTTGGCCATCGCCACGACCATCTTGCGGACCGTCTCGGCCTGCGCGGCCTCGCCGAACTTCACCCGGTCGAGCTTGGTGACGCCGTCGACCAGCAGGGCCACCGAGTCGCCGAAGTCCTTGCGCAGGGTCTCCAGGCCGTAGTCGGTGTCCTCGACGGTGTCGTGCAGCAGCCCGGCCATCAGCGTCGCGGCGTCCATGCCCAGCTCGGCCAGGATGGTGGAGACGGCCAGCGGGTGGGTGATGTACGGGTCGCCGCTCTTGCGCTTCTGCCCGCGGTGCCACTTCTCGGCCACCGCGTAGGCCCGCTCGATGTCCCGCAGCAGGGCCGGGTCGGCCTTCGGGTCGTTGGCCCGGATGCTGCGGAAGAGCGGCTCCAGCACCGGGTTGAGCACCGTGCTGCGCTGGCCGCCGAGCCGGGCCAGCCGGGCCCGCATGCCGCTCGCCGAGGTCGGGCGGGCGGCCGGCGCCACCGGTCGAGGCGAGGGTGCGGCCGGGCGTGCCGGGGCGGCCCCCGCGGGCGCGGGCTCGTTCTCGGGGGCGGCCGGTGCGGCCGTGGGCACAACCTCGTCGGGCAAGGACACTCCTCGGGGCGCGGGGGCCGACCCCTCGCACGAGCGGCAAGGGTGAATCTTCATGGTACCGAGCCTGGCGGGCCGGTGTTCCGCCGCGCCCCCGCACGTGTCGGCCCCGGCACGCGCCGAGGGCGGTGGCCGCGACCGCGACCACCGCCCTCGACTGCTGACGCAGGTGACTCTCAGACCACGACCAGCGTCTCCAGCGGAGCGCCGTCGAGGTGCGCCGCCAGGCGCTCCCGGCCGTCCAGGAAGCCCAGCTCCATCAGGACGACCACACCGGCGAGCTCGGCACCGGCCCGCCGGACGAGGTCCAGCGAGGCCCCGATGGTGCCACCGGTCGCCAGTACGTCGTCGACCACCAGCACCCGCTCACCCGGGGTGAAGGCGTCGCACTGGACCTCCAGCGTCGCCGAGCCGTACTCCAGGTCGTAGGACTGCGCGTGCACCTCGCCGGGCAGCTTGCCCTTCTTGCGGATCGGCACGAAGCCGAGCCCGGCCGCGAAGGCCGCCGGGGCCGCCAGCACGAAGCCGCGCGCCTCCAGGCCCACCACCTTGGTCGCCCCGAGCGCCGTGGCCCGCTCCGCCAGCGCCCGGGTGAGGGCCGCGAAGGCCTCGGCGTCGGCGAGCAGCGGCGCGATGTCCTTGAACAGCACGCCGGGCTTCGGGTAGTCCGGAACATCGCGGATCCTGCTGCTCAGCAGGCCGGCGAGGTCGGTGGCGGGGGAGGTCACGAGCAGTCCTTACGACGGGGAGGGGTCAGCGCTTGCCGGTCGGGCGGCCCTTGGCGCGGGAGCGCCCGGGTGCCTGGCCACGCTGACCGACCATACCGGCCGGCAGGTCCTCGTCGGCGAACTCCTCGCCCTCGGGGGTGCCCTCGCCGGCCGCCTCGGCGGCGGCCTTGGCCTCCGAGGCGCGCCGCTGCGCGACCCGCTTGGCCAGCGCCTTCATCTCGGGCTGCTCCTCCTTGAGCTGCGCGAGCAGCGGGGTGGCGACGCAGATCGAGGAGTAGGCACCGGCGGCGAGGCCGATGAAGAGCGCGAGCGAGATGTCGTTCAGGGTGCCGGCGCCCAGCAGGCCGCCGCCGATGAAGAGCAGCGCGGCGACCGGCAGCAGGGCGACCACGGTGGTGTTGATGGACCGCACCAGGGTCTGGTTGAGGCCCGCGTTGGCCGCCTCGCTGTAGGTGAGCTTGCTCTGCTTGGTGAGCCCCTTGGTGTTCTCCTTCACGGTGTCGAAGACGACGACCGTGTCGTAGAGCGAGTAACCGAGGATGGTCAGGAAGCCGATCACCGTACCGGGGGTGACCTCGAAGCCCACCAGGGCGTAGACGCCGATGGTGATCAGGAGGTCGTGGATGAGGGCGACCAGGGCGGCCACCGCCATCCGCCACTCGAAGGCGATGGCCATGTAGACCGTCACCAGGACCATGAAGATGACCAGGCCGAGCAGCGCCTTGTGGGAGATCTGCTCACCCCAGCTGGGGCCGATCACCTGGCTGTCGATCTCGGCGACCGGAACGCTCAGCTCCTTGGCGAGACCGCTGCGGATGCTGTCCGGGGACTGCTCGACCTCGGAGCTGATCTGGATCCGGACCTTGCCGTTGTCCGTGGACTGCACCAGTGCGGTGGTGCCGTGGGTCACGTCGTTGACGGCGGTCTGCGCCTGGGAGACGGTCAGGCCGGACTTCTGGACGGTGTAGACCGAGCCGCCCTTGAACTCGATGCCCAGGTGCAGGCCCATGGCCAGACCGATGGCCGCGACCAGCACGATGACGCCGGAGATGCTGTACCAGAGCTTGCGGCGCCCGACGAAGTCGAAGCTGACCTCGCCCTGGTAGAGCCGGTGGCCCAGATTGGAGAAGCGTGACATTGCGTCAGGCCTCCTTCGTGGCGGCGGGAGCGGAGTTCCGGCGACGGGTGCCGCGGATCGGCGGGCGGGCGCCCAGGCGCTTCGGGTCCAGGCCGGACCACGGGTGGCCGTCCGAGAAGAACTTCTTCCGGGCGAGCAGCGTGATCAGCGGCTTGGTGAAGAGGAAGATCACCACGACGTCGAGGGCGGTGGTCAGGCCGAGGGTGAAGGCGAAGCCCTGCACCTTGCCGACCGAGACCAGGTAGAGCACCGCGGCGCAGAGGAAGGAGACGAAGTCGGACACCAGGATGGTGCGCCGGGCCCGCGGCCAGGCCCGCTGGACGGCCGGGCGCAGCGGCGCGCCCTCGCGGACCTCGTCGCGGATGCGCTCGAAGTACACGATGAAGGAGTCCGCGGTGATGCCGATCGCGACGATCGCTCCGCAGACCGCCGGGAGGTTCAGCGCGAAGCCGATCCCGGCGCCCAGCAGGCTCATGATCGAGTAGGTCAGCGCGGCCGAGACCAGCAGACCGGCGATCGAGACCAGGCCGAGGCCGCGGTAGTAGACCAGCGAGTAGAGGATCACCAGGATCATGCCGATCAGGCCGGCGATCAGGCCCGCCTTCAGCTGGTCCCCGCCGAGCTGCGGCGAGACGGTGACCACGTCGCTCTGCGCGAAGCTGAGCGGCAGGGCGCCGAAGTTCAGGACGTTGGCGAGGCCCTGGGCCTCGTCCTGGGTGAAGCTGCCGGAGATGACGGCGGAGCCGCCCGGGATCGACTCGCGGACCTGCGGGTGGGAGACCACGCCGCCGTCCAGGACGACCGCGAACTGGTTGGCCGGCGGGGCCTGGGTGGCGAGCTGGCCGGTGGTGGTCGCGAAGGCCTTCGACCCGTTGTCGTTGAACTGCAGCTGGACCTGCCAGCCGGCGGCGTTCTGGGTGTCGATGGTGGCCTGGGCCTTGGAGATGTCCGAGCCGTTCACCTGGACGGGGCCGAGGGCGAACTTGTTGTAGTAGCCCTGCTCCTTGTCGGAGCTGCAGGCGACCGTCGGCTTGGTGAGGTCGGCCGTCTGGTAGTCCTTGCGCTGCGCGTCGACCGAGCAGTCCAGGGCCGCGAACTGCGCCTGCAGGTCGGCCGGGACGGTGCCCTGGGTCAGCGCGGCGGAGAGGTCGGCGGCGGACGGCGCGGTGGCGGCGGCGCTGGGCGCCGCGGCCGGGGCGCTCGCGGCCGGGGCGCTCGCGGCCGGGGAGGCGGCCGGCGCGGTGGCCGTCGGGGACGGCGACGCGGCGTCGGCGGTCAGGGCCTCACCGAGGGCGCGGCCGGCCTTGGTGCCGCTCGCGGAGGGCGTCGGGGCGGCGGTGGAGCCGCCGGTGGCCGTCGCGCTCGCGGTGGGCGCCGGGGCCGCGCTGCCGGAGGCCGAGGCGCTCGGGCTCGCGGTCGGCGCCTGGGCCTGCACGCCGCTGGGGGCGTAGGCCAGGACCGGGCGGAAGAAGAGCTTCGCAGTCGTGCCGACCTGGTCGGCCGCAGACTCCTTGTCCCCACCCTTGGGGATGTTGACGACAATGTTCTTGTCGCCCTCGGTCTGCACCTCGGCCTCGGAGACACCCATCGCGTTGACACGCTTCTGGATGATCGCGACAGCGATGTTCATGTTGGACTTGTTGATCGCCTTGGGGTCGTCCGACTCGGCGGTCAGCGTGATGCTGGTGCCGCCGGCGAGGTCGATCCCGAGGCGGGGCTTGGTGTTGCCCGTCCCGAACATGAGGGCGACCAGTCCGACGGTGACCACCAGGATGAGGGCCAGGGCCCGTCCCGGGTAACCGTCGCGCGGACGCGACTTGGGTGTTGCCACCTTGCTCGTTTCTCCCTGTCCATGCCAGCGCCCGCCGGGCCCCCGTCCGGCGTGGGGCGGGACGGGGGGAAGACGTGACGAGCGAAGGCCCTGAGGTCCTGTGGGCGCGCGGCGGAGTGCCGCGGCGGCCGGATGAGCCCGACCGTACTACTTGCTCGCGGGAGCCCCGCCGTCGGCGTCGCCCTTGTCCGCGCCGTCCTTCGAGAGCGAGAGCGGCTTGTCGCCCTCCTCGGCCGACCCGGCCTCGTCCGCCTCGACGGACTCGGCCAGCTCGGCGAGCTCGTCCTCGAGCGGGCGGCCGTTGATGATCGCGTCGTACTCCTGCGGGTCCAGCACCGCGGCGATCGCGCCCTTGGTGAAGTGGCTGACCACGCCGGGCGCGATCTCCAGCTCGACGGTCTCGTCGTTGACCGCCTTCACCTGGGCGTACAGGCCGCCGATGGTGCGCACTCCGGCTCCCGGCTCCAGCGAGGTCTGCATCGACTGCTGCTGCTGCTGGCGCTTCTTCTGCGACCGGAACATCAGGACGATCGCGATAATCGGGAGGAGAAGGATGATGAGGTTCACTGCAGCCAGGGTCCTTTACGGGCCGCCGCCCGGCGGCCTGTGGTGATGGTCGGCCCGTCAGGTGAGAGGGGCGGTCCGGCGGAGTCTAGGCGACCCGAACTGATCGGACAACGCCAAGCATCGCATCCTGCCGCCGAAAGTGGCGACCCTCCGCATGCACAGATTCCTCAGGCTTCCTCCACGGCCCCGAACAGGTCGGACTGCGCGGGCACCGGCCCGCGCGGGCCCTGGCCGGACGCCGCCCGGGAAGGACCGGTCTGGACCGGTGGGGTGAGCCCGAGGTGCTGCCAGGCCGCGGGGGTGGCGATCCGGCCGCGAGGGGTGCGGGCCAGCAGTCCCTCGCGGACCAGGAACGGCTCGGCGACCTCCTCGACCGTCTCGGCCTCCTCACCCACCGCGACCGCGAGTGTCGACAAACCGACCGGTCCGCCGCCGAACAGCCGGAGCAGGGCGCCCAGCACCGCGCGGTCCAGCCGGTCCAGCCCACGGGCGTCCACCTCGTAGACCTGCAGGGCCTGCGCGGCGATCGCCCGGTCGACCACGCCGTCGTGCTTGACCTGGGCGTAGTCCCGGACCCGGCGCAGCAGCCGGTTGGCGATCCGGGGCGTGCCCCGGGAGCGGCCGGCGATCTCGGCGGCGCCGGCCGGGTCGATCTCCACGTCCAGCAGCGCGGCCGAGCGGTGCACCACCCGCTCCAGCTCGGCGGGGGCGTAGAACTCCATGTGGCCGGTGAAGCCGAAGCGGTCGCGCAGCGGGGGCGGCAGCAGCCCGGCCCTGGTGGTGGCGCCGACCAGGGTGAAGGGCGGCAGTTCCAGCGGGATGGCGGTGGCGCCCGGGCCCTTGCCGACGATCACGTCGACCCGGTAGTCCTCCATCGCCATGTAGAGCATCTCCTCGGCCGGCCGGGACATCCGGTGGATCTCGTCGAGGAAGAGCACCTCGCCCTCGGTGAGCGAGGACAGGATGGCCGCGAGGTCGCCGGCGTGCTGGATGGCCGGGCCCGAGGTGATCCGGATCGGGGCGTTCAGCTCGGCCGCGATGATCATCGACAGGGTGGTCTTGCCCAGCCCGGGCGGGCCGCTGAGCAGGACGTGGTCCGGTGCGGCGCCGCGCTGGCGGGCGGCCTGCAGGACCAGCGAGAGCTGCTCGCGGACCCGCTCCTGCCCGATGAACTCGTCCAGCAGCTTGGGGCGCAGCGCCGCCTCGACCGCCTGGTCCTCGCCGTCGGCGGCGGCGGCGGTCACCAGCCGGTCCGCCGGTTCGGAGTCGTACGGGGTCATCGGGGCGGGCTCCAGTCTCGGCGGGTCGGCGGATCAGCGGGTCGGTGGATCAGCGGGTCGGGCGGTCGGGCGGTGCTCGGCCTGCGGTCGGGCGGTCGGGCGGTCAGGTCACCGGTCGGGCGGCCCGACCGGAAAGGTCGACACGTCGACCGGGCCGGCGGCCCGGGAACGGTCGGCGGACGGGTTCACCTGGTCCGGTTCAAGGTCCGCAGCGCGGCCTTGAGCAGGGCGCCGATGTCCGGCGAGGACTGCGCCTCGGCCTCCGGGGTGACGGCCGCCACCGCGTCCTCGGCCTCCCGCGGAGCGTAGCCGAGGCCGACCAGGGCGGCCTGCAGCTGCTCGCTCCACGGCGCCGGGCCGGCCGCGAGCGGCTTCTGCGCCGGGACGCTGCCGTGCGGGGCCCCGAGCTTGTCCTTGTACTCCAGGAGCAGCTTCTGCGCGCCGCGCTTGCCGATCCCGGGCACCGCCATCAGCGCCTTCTCGTCCCCGGTGGCCACCGCCAGGCGCAGCGCGTCAGGGCTGTGCACGCCGAGCATGGCCTGGGCCAGCCGGGGGCCGACGCCGCTGGCGTTCTGCAGCAGTTCGAAGGTGGCGCGCTCGTCCTCGTCGGCGAAGCCGTAGAGGGTGAGGGAGTCCTCACGGACCACGAGCGAGGTGGAGAGCCGGGCCGGCTCGCCGAGCCGCAGCGCGGCGAGCGTGGTGGGGGTGCACTGGAGGGCGAGGCCGACCCCGCCGACCTCGACCACGGCGGTGCCCGTGGAGAGGGCCGCGACCTGGCCCTGGACGAACGCGATCACGGGCGGTGCTCCTGTCGGACGGCGGGGCGGGCGTCGGCCCGGACGACGGCGGCGGCGGACCGCGCGGGCGGGGCCTTGGCCACCGCGGCGGCGATCCGGCCGGCGGCGGCGCCGCGCCAGATGTGGCAGATGGCGAGCGCCAGGGCGTCGGCGGCGTCGGCGGGCTTGGGCGGGGCGTCCAGCCGCAGCAGGCGGGTGACCATGGCGGTGACCTGGGCCTTGTCGGCGCGGCCGGAGCCGGTGACGGCCGCCTTGACCTCGCTGGGGGTGTGCAGGGTGACCGGGATGCCGCGCCTGGTCGCGCAGAGCATGGCGACGGCGCTGGCCTGGGCGGTGCCCATCACCGTCCGGACGTTGTGCTGGGCGAAGACCCGCTCGACAGCGACCATGTCCGGCCGGTACTCCTCCAGCCAGGCCTCTATGCCCTGCTCGACGAGCAGCAACCGGGGCCCGATCTCGGCGTCGGCCGGGGTGCGCACCACCCCGACGCCGGCCATCTTCAGCGGGCGGCCCGGCGCGCCGTCGACCACGCCGACCCCGCACCTGGTCAGCCCGGGGTCCACTCCCAGTACCCGCACGTCGCGCCCGCCTCTCCAAGACCACCCGAAGGGTATCGGGCACCGCTGACAACGAACCGGCCGAACACACCCGGGGCCGGCCGGGACGCACTGCGCCCGGTGGTCCCACGGACCACCGGGCGCAGTGATGCGGGGCCTTCGGCCCTACTCGGCGTCGAGCTCGGCGCCCACGGCGTCCGGGATGTCGAAGTTGGCGAAGACGTTCTGCACGTCGTCGCTGTCCTCCAGCGCGTCGATCAGCTTGAAAATCTTGCGGGCGCCGTCGGCGTCCAGCTCGACCTGCACGCTGGGCACGAAGTTGGCGTCGGCCGAGTCGTAGTCGATCCCGGCGTCCACCAGCGCGGTGCGGACCGCGACCATGTCGGTGGCCGCGCTGATCACCTCGTAGGTGTCACCGAGGTCGTTGACCTCCTCGGCGCCGGCCTCCAGGACGACCTCGAAGACCTTGTCCTCGTCCACGCCGTCGGCCTTGGGGACGATGACGACGCCCTTGCGGGTGAACATGTACGACACCGAGCCCGGGTCGGCCATGTTGCCGCCGTTGCGGGTCATCGCGACGCGGACGTCGGAGGCGGCTCGGTTGCGGTTGTCGGTGAGGCACTCGATGAGCACCGCGACGCCGTTGGGACCGTAGCCCTCGTACATGATGGTCGAGTAGTCGGCCCCGCCGGCCTCGGCACCGTCGCCGCGCTTGACGGCGCGGTTGATGTTGTCGATCGGGACCGAGCTCTTCTTCGCCTTCTGGATGGCGTCGTACAGCGTCGGGTTGCCCGCCGGGTCGCTGCCGCCGGTGCGCGCCGCCACCTCGATGTTCTTGATCATCTTGGCGAAGAGCTTGCCGCGCTTGGCGTCGATCACGGCCTTCTTGTGCTTGGTGGTAGCCCACTTAGAGTGGCCGGACATCGCCAGCTCCTTTACGTCGCCAAAAGGGAAATGAACAGGAGAGATCTTACCGGTGCCGCAGTGCGGCGGGGGCACCGGTTCAGCGCGCGGCGGCTTCGACCATCCGCACGAAGTACTCGTGCACCCGGTGGTCGCCGGTCAGCTCGGGGTGGAACGAGGTTGCCAGCAGGTTGCCCTGACGGACCGCCACGATCCGGCTCTCCGGACCGTCCGCCGCCGACAGCTCGGCCAGCACCTCGACGCCCGCGCCCACGGCCTCGACCCAGGGGGCGCGGATGAAGACGCCGTGCACGGCCTCGCCGGCCGGGCCCTGGCCCTCGATGCCCTTGAACTCGATCGCGGACTCGAAGGACTCGTTCTGGCGGCCGAAGGCGTTGCGCCGCACCGTCATGTCGATGCCGCCGACCGTCTCCTGGTCGTCCCGGCCGTCGAGGATCTTGTCGGCGAGCATGATCATGCCGGCGCAGGAGCCGTAGACCGGCATCCCGGCGGCGACCCGCTCGCGCAGCGGCGCCATCATCCCGAAGGCGAGCGCCAGCTTGGACATGGTGGTGGACTCGCCACCGGGGATCACCAGCGCGTCGACCTCGGCGAGCTCCTCGGGGCGGCGCACCGGGCGCGCCAGCGCGTCGGCCTCGGCAAGCGCGATCAGGTGCTCGCGGACGTCGCCCTGCAGGGCCAGGACGCCGATGACTGGAGTACGGCTCGACACGGTTGCTACCTCTTCAGAATTCTCGTACGGACGACGCACGACGGCCCGCCGCGCTCCGTGAATCCGCGCGGCGGGCCGTCGGGCAGGGACTACCAGCCGCGGTTGGCGTACCGCTCGGCCTCGGGGAGGGTGTCGCAGTTGATGCCGACCATGGCCTCGCCCAGGCCGCGCGAGACGTCCGCGATGACCTTCGGGTCGTCGAAGAAGGTGGTGGCCTTCACGACGGCGGCGGCGCGCTTGGCCGGGTCGCCGGACTTGAAGATGCCCGAGCCGACGAAGACGCCCTCGGCGCCGAGCTGCATCATCAGGGCCGCGTCGGCCGGGGTGGCCACGCCACCGGCGGAGAACAGCACGACCGGGAGCTTGCCCAGCTGCGCGACCTCCTTGACCAGCTCGTACGGCGCCTGGAGGTTCTTGGCGGCGACGAAGAGCTCGGTCTCGTCGAGGGTGGTGAGGCGCTTGATGTCGGCGCGGATCTGGCGCATGTGGCGGACGGCCTCGACCACGTTGCCGGTACCGGCCTCGCCCTTGGAGCGGATCATGGCCGCACCCTCGGCGATGCGGCGCAGCGCCTCGCCCAGGTTGGTGGCGCCACAGACGAAGGGGGTGGTGAACGCCCACTTGTCGGAGTGGTTGACCTCGTCGGCCGGGGTCAGCACCTCGGACTCGTCGATGTAGTCCACGCCGAGCGCCTGCAGGACCTGGGCCTCGACGAAGTGGCCGATCCGGGACTTGGCCATCACCGGGATGGACACGGCGTTGATGATGCCGTCGATCATGTCCGGGTCGGACATCCGGGCCACGCCGCCGTCCTTGCGGATGTCGGCGGGGACCCGCTCCAGGGCCATGACGGCCACGGCGCCGGCGTCTTCAGCGATCTTCGCCTGCTCGGCGTTGACCACGTCCATGATCACACCGCCCTTGAGCTGCTCGGCCATGCCGCGCTTGACCCGGGCGGTACCGATCTGCGGCTGGTCTGCGGTGATGGGGGTGGTGGACACGTGAGACCTCACTCGAAGATGAAAGTGCTATCGCCTTATGTTAGGCGGACATGGGCTCGGCCCCATGCGCCACCAAGTCCATGCGGGCTTCCGGGATACGACAAACAGGCCGAAGCCAGGCGGGCCCCGCGGGCCCCTAGGCCGGGGCTCCCTCGGGGGTCAGCGCGAGCGGAGGGGCGTCGTCCATCTCGAAGGCCATCGGGAACGGCGCCTTCCCCGCAAGGCGGAAGTAGCGCACCAGCCGGTGCTCGCGCACCGCGCGGGCGGCCCGGACGGCGTCGTTGTGGAACCGCCTGGCCATCGGCACGCGGCGGACGGCGGCCGTCAGATCCTTCACAGCTTCTTCACCGCCGGGGGCCGCGACCAGCACCGCGAGCTGCTCCGGCTCGGCGAACACCGCGCGCAGCGCCAGGCTCAGCTCGCTCTCCGCCACCTCGCGGTGCTCGTCCTCGGACTGCCGGGCCGAGTGCGAGGCCTCGTAGAGCAGCAGCGAGGCCGCCGGGTCCAGCAGGCCCGAGGTCGCCAGCTCCAGCGTCACCGAGGCCCGCCGGACCAACTGGGCGTCCAGCGCCGCGCGGGCCGCGTCGATCCGGGCGTGCAGCCGGTCGAGGCGCCCGGCCGTCCAACTCAGGTACATCCCGCACAACACCACGGCCACGGCCGCCCAGATCCAGGTAGTCACGGGGCGCAACGCTACCGGGTGCCCGCCGGTCAGCCGTCGAGCGTGGTGCCCCGGTAGCTGTCGCTGTCCATGTCGACCACCTTCACCGCGGTGTGCAGGCGCCGGCCCGGCGCCGCCGGCAGGTGCTCGGCCAGCAGCGCGAGCACGGCCTCGGTGAGCCCCGCCTTCGCCTCCGGGGTGCGCCCGGGGAAGATCTGGAAGTCCACCAGGACCAGGTCCTGGCCCTCCGCCCGCTCCCCCACCACGACGGTCTCATCGGCCCGGCGGAAGCGCGTCTTGCACCCGTCCGGGGCGACGGTGAGGAACTTCACGGCGAGCTGGTTCAGGGCCAGGCCGAGGGCCCGGCGGTCGAAGGCGTCCGCCAGGTTCGCGGAGTAGTCGACGGAGATCTGCGGCATCTGGGCCTCCGGGCTCGGACGGGCGTCGGTGACGGCGCCCGCCGTCCTGGCGGGCCCCCGGGACACCCTAACCAGCGCGTGGGCCGGAGCGGACCGGGGCCCGGGCCGCCGGGGCCCGCCACCGCCGCCGGGTCAGGCCCGCCAGGCGCGCTCAGTCCCGGGCCAGCCCCAGCCGGCCGCGCCAGCCCGTCCGCTCGTCCTCCACCCGCACCGCCGCGGGCGCACCGTCGGTGACCGTCTCGTACACCGCCAGGATGTCCGCGCCGACCGTCGACCAGTCGAAGCGCCGGACGTGCCGCGAGGCCGCCTTGCGCAGTTCCTCCAGCCGGCCCGGGTCGCCCAGCAGCCGCAGCGCCGCGACCGCCAGCGCGTCGGCGTCCTCGACCGGGAACAGCTCCCCCGCGTCACCGCCGTCCAGCACCTGCTTGAACGCGTCCAGGTCGCTGGCCAGCACCGGCGCACCCGCCGACATCGCCTCCACCAGGATGATCCCGAAGCTCTCGCCGCCGGTGTTCGGCGCCACGTACAGGTCGACGCTGCGCAGCAGCCGGGCCTTCTCCCGGTCGCTGACCATGCCGAGGAACTCCACCTGGGCGCGGACCTCGGGAGCCAGGCCGGCCACGGCCTCCTCCTCGTCGCCCTTGCCCGCCACCAGCAGCCGCACCCCGGGGCGCTGCGCCAGGATCTTCGGCAGGGCCGCCAGCAGGGTCGGCAGACCCTTGCGCGGCTCGTTGATCCGGCCGATGAAGCCGATCGTGCCCGGTTCGCCGTCCGCCGCGCCGCCCGTCCAGCGGTCGTCCGGCTCGGCCTCGGCGAAGAAGCCGACGTCGACGCCGTTGGGGATGACCACCGCGTCGCCGCCCAGGTGCTCGACCAGGGTGCGCCGGGCGTACTCGCTGACCGCGATCCGGGCCCGCATCTTCTCCAGGCCGGGCTGCAGGATCGGCGAGGCCGCGATCATCGCCCGCGAGCGCGGGTTGGAGGTGTGGAAGGTCCCCACCATCGGGCCCGTCGCCGACCAGGCCGCCAGCATCGACAGGCTCGGCGAGGCCGGCTCGTGCACGTGCAGGATGTCGAAGCGCCCGTCGTTCAGCCAGCGCCGCACCCGGGCCGCCGACAGGATGCCGAAGCTGAGCCGGGCCACCGAGCCGTTGTACGGCACGGCCACCGCGCGCCCGGCCGAGACCACGTACGGGGGCAGCGCCTCGTCGTCCTCGGCCGGCGCCAGCACCGAGACCTGGTGGCCCAGCGCGATCAGGTGCTCGGCGAGGTCCCGGATGTGGAACTGCACGCCACCGGGGACGTCCCAGTCGTACGGGCAGACGATGCCGATCTTCACCAGGTTCCTCTCACGCTGCTTCAGGGCCCGGCCGGCTCGGCGGCCGGCTCGGTACCGGGTGCGGGCACCGGCGCGGCCGGCTCGGCGGCGGCCGGCTCGCGGACCCGCAGGTCAGCCAGCCACAGCCGCTGCAGCATGTGCCAGTCCTCGGGGTGCTCGCGGATGCCCTCGGCCCACACGTCGGCCATCGACTGGACCATCGCCGCGGTGCGCGCCTTCGGGTCGTCGCCGGCCGGCGGCAGCACCTCGGGGTGGATCCGGGCCCGCATCACCGGGCCGTCGTACCAGAGCGTCACCGGCAGCAGCGCGGCCCCCGTGCGCAGGCACAGCGCGGCCGGGCCGGCCGGCATCCGGGTGGCCTCCCCGAAGAAGGTCACCTCCACGCCGGCCTCCGAGAGGTCCCGGTCGCCGACCAGGCAGACCAGCTTGCCGGCCCGCAGGCGCCGGGCCAGCGTGCCGACCACCGACACGTCGCTGCCGGTCAGCGGCAGCACCTCCATGCCGAGGCTCTCCCGGTACGCCACGAAGCGCTCGAACAGCCGCTCCGGCTCCAGCCGCTCGGCGACGGTGGTGAAGGGGTACCCCTCGTGCGAGGCGACCCAGGCGCCGGCCAGGTCCCAGTTGCCCATGTGCGGCAGCGCTATCACCGACCCGCGCCCGGACTCCATCGCCCCGGTGAGGTGCTCCAGGCCCTCCACGGCCACGCTCCGGGCGATCCGCTCCCGGCTCCAGACCGGCAGCCGGAACGACTCCATCCAGTACCGCAGGTAGGAGCGCATGCCGGCCCGGGAGAGCTCCCGCAGCCGGGCCTCGTCCGCGTCCGGGCGCACCCGCAGCAGGTTGGCCTCCAGTTGCAGCACCCGCTTTCCCCGCTTGCGCCAGGCCGCGTCCGCGATCTGGTCGAACAGCCCTTCGGCCGCCCGCTCGGGCAGATGCTTCAGTGCCGCCCAGCCCAGCGCGTACGCCGAGTAGACCATCCGGTCCTTCACGCCGTCCCCCGACTCCCCGCCTCCAGGCGGTCCGCCTCGAACGCCTCCCGGCGCACGGTCAGCATCCGCTGGAACACCGTCACCAGGCTCCCCGCGGCCACCACCCAGAGCGCGAACGGCAGCAGCCACTCGACGTACGGGACCCCGAAGGTGTGCAGGCCCGCGACCCCGGCCGCGACCAGGCTGATCACCAGCCGCTCGGCCCGTTCCACCAGCCCCGAGACGTCACAGGGCAGGCCCTGGCTCTCCGCCCGGGCCTTGGTGTAGGAGACCACCAGGCCGCTCGCCAGGCAGAAGATCGCCACCGCGCAGAGCAGGTTGTTGTCGCCCTTGCCCGCGTACCACATGGCCAGTCCGCCGAAGATCGCCGCGTCCGCGACCCGGTCGAGCGTCGAGTCCAGGAAAGCGCCCCACTTGCTGGTACGGCCCAGCTGGCGCGCCATGTTCCCGTCGACCAGGTCGGAGAAGATGAACAGGGTGATCGTGATGGTGCCCCAGAAGAACTCCCCGCGGGGGAAGAACACCAGCGCGCCGGCGACCGATCCGGCCGTCCCGATCAGCGTCACGGCGTCCGGGCTCACGCCCAGGCGGATCAGAAAGGCGGCGAACGGGGTCAGGACACGTGTGAAGAAGGCACGCGCGTATTTGTTGAGCATGGCCTTCCGGACCGCTCCGATCTCACCGGTGTCCGCCGAGGGCCGCGATCCGCGGCAGGCGGCCGAGTGGATCAGCCCACCCGGCTGACCCATGGTATCCACGCCCGCCACGCACTCCCGCGCACCGCACCGGCAAGCAGGCTTTCGGCCCAACTGTCAACTACTCAAAGCACATCCGCGCGCACACCGGGTGATCGCCGGGCGCCACCGCAAGCCGGTGCCCCGGTCCCGGACCTAGACTTGGAGCCGTCCGTCGCCACGGGAGGAGAACCCCGATGCCCGACCGCGCCACGGTACGAACAGGGCAGGCCCCGCCGGTGGAGCGCCCCCAGCAGCTGCGCAACGTCGTCCTGATCGGCTGCAGCGGTGCCGGCAAGACCACCCTCGCGGAGTCCCTCGCCCTCACCGCCGGTGCCGTCACCCGGGCCGGCCGGGTCCCCGACGGCAACACCGTCTCCGACCACGAGGAGATCGAGCACAAGCAGCAGCGCTCGGTGCAGCTCGCCGTCCTCCCGCTGGAATGGCGGGACACCAAGATCAACCTGCTGGACCCGCCCGGCCACCCCGACTTCGTCGCCGAACTGCGCGCCGCCCTGCACGCCGCCGACGGCGCCGTCTTCGTGGTCTCCGCCACCGACCCGGTCACCGCCCCCACCCGCGCCCTGTGGCGCGAGTGCGCCGCCGCCGGCATCCCCCGGGCCGTCGCCGTCGCCAAGTTCGACATCGCCCGCAGCGGCTTCGACGAGATCCTGACCGCCTGCCACGACGCCTTCGGCCTTGGCCCCGACACCCTGCGCCCGCGCTACCTCCCGCTGCACCACGACGGCCGCCCCACCGGCTCCCTGGACCTGCTCACCGGCCGCGGCTACGGCGACGACGGCCCCGCCCCCGACCCGACCCCGGAGAGCGCCGCCGCCCGGGAGAGCCTGGTCGAGGCCATCTCCGGCCAGGACGACACCCTCATGGAGCGCTACCTCGCCGGCGAGGAGCTGGACGCCGACGCGCTCGCCGACGGGCTGCGCCGGGAGGTGCTCGACTGCGCCCTGCACCCCGCGCTCGCCACCACCGAGAACGGCCTGGGCGCCGCGGAGCTCCTCGACCTCATCGCCACCGCCTTCCCCGACCCCACCCACCGCCGCCCGCCCGCCCCCGACTGCGACCCCGACGCGCCCCTCGCCGCCCAGGTGATCCGGATCACCGGCGACGCCTACGTCGGCCGGATCAGCCTGGTCCGGATGCTCGCCGGCACCCTGCGCCCCGACACCCACGTGGAGATCACCGGCCCGGACGGCCGCGAACCCACCGAGGAACGCGTCACCACCCTCACCAGCCCGTTCGGCAAACAGCACCATCCCGTCCCGCACGCCCTGCCCGGCGACCTCGTCTGCATCGCCAAGCTCGGCTCCGCCCGGGCCGGCGACACCCTGAACGACCCCGGCCACGCCGCGCCGCTCGACCCGTGGCCGCTCGCCGAGCCGCTGCTGCCGATCGCCGTCGAGGCGCACAGCAAGGCCGACGACGACAAGCTCTCCCAGGCCCTCACCCGGCTCACCGCCGAGGACCCGGCGCTGCGGCTGGAGCAGAACGCCGACACCCACCAGCTGGTCCTGTGGTGCACCGGCGAGGCGCACGCCGAGGTCGTCCTCGACCGGCTGCGGGGCCGGCACGGCGTGCACGTCGACACCGTCCCGCACCGGGTGGCCCTGCGCGAGACCTTCGGCACCGCCGCCGCCGGCCACGGCCGCCTGGTCAAGCAGTCCGGCGGCCACGGCCAGTACGCCATCTGCGACCTGGAGGTGGAACCGCTGCCGACCGGCTCCGGCTTCGAGTTCCAGGACCGGGTGGTCGGCGGCAGCGTCCCCAAGCACTTCATCCCCTCCGTCGAGAAGGGCGTCCGGGCGCAGCTCGCCAAGGGCGTCACCACCGGGCACCCGCTCACCGACGTCCGGGTCACCCTGGTCGACGGCAAGGCCCACTCGGTGGACTCCTCCGACTCCGCCTTCCAGAGCGCCGCCGCCCTCGCCCTGCGCGACGCCGCCGGGAACGCGGTGATCCGGCTGCTCGAACCGGTCGCCACCGTCAGCGTCCTGCTGCCCGACGACTACCTGGGCGCCGTCCTCGGCGACCTCTCCGCCCGCCGCGGCCGGGTCCTGGGCACCGAGATCGGCGGCCCCGGCCTGACCCTGCTGCGCGCCGAGGTCCCCGAACTGGAACTGGCCCGGTACCCCGTGGACCTGCGTTCGCTCACCCACGGCACCGCCGAGTTCTCCCGGGCCCACCTGCGGCACGAACCCATGCCCGCCGCGCTCGCGGCCCAGATCACCGCCGCCGAGTCCTAGCCGGGCGAAGGCCGGGCGGTCGTTCCGGCGGGGCGGCGGGCCTGCCGGGGCGGCGCAGTACCGGCGGCGGCCGTGGCGCGGCCCGTTCAGCGAAACGTTATGTCAGGAGTGTGACGCCCGGGACGGCTGTGGCGCTGAAGGACAGTGAGACGGCCCCGGGCCGGTCCCACCGGACCGGTCCGGCCCTCGCCCCCACTCCTGACAGCGAACGGTGACCATGCGCGCTTCCCTCACCACCCGCGCCGCCTTCACGGCGGCGGCAGCTGGCCTCATCCTCCTCCCCACGGCGCCGTCGGCCCTCGCGGCCGTCGGCACCACCTACACCGTCCCCGTCCACCAGGACCTTCCCGTCACGGCCGCCGGGTTCGGCGAGCACGAGACGAAGTGCGGGACGATCGGCACCGACCAGGACGGCTGGCACTTCGTGCTTCCCGGCAACTCGACGGACTTCGTCAAGCTGACGGTCGCCTTCGACAACGGCACCCCGCAGGTCGTCACCGTGTTCGGGCCGCCCACCACCAAGCACGCCTACGTCGCCTCGGCCCCGGGCGCCAAGCTCACCTCGGCCAGCGCCGAGGTGAAGGGCGGTGAGGTGAAGTGGTTCAACCTCTCGCACACCTGCCCGGCCGTCAGCTCCTCCCCCAGCCCCAAGCCGTCCACGCCCGCGCCGTCCGGCTCCACGTCGCCCGCGGCCACGTCGCCCGCGGCGACCGTGTCCCCGAGCGCCACGGCCTCGGTGACGCCCTCGGGCTCCGCCTCCGCCTCCACCGGCGTCCCGTCCGGCCCGGCGGCCACCCCCACCCCCTCGACCGGCTCGACGGTCGACGCGGCCGCCGGCGGGTCGCCCTCGCCCAGCGCGTCCACGGAGGCGACCGGTTCGGGCAGCCTGGCCTCGACCGGAGCGAACATCGGCCTGACCGTGCTCGCCGCGCTCGGGCTGGTCGGCGCGGGCTCCGTCCTGGTCATGCGCCGCCGTCAGGCGGGCCGGCACTGACCTGATCGCACCCGGCGGTGCCGGCGGGGGCCGATCGGCTCCCGCCGGCACCGCCGGGGGCCGCCGTCCGGGTGCTCAGTGTCCGGGCCCGCCCCGCGGCAGCGCGCAGGCCGGCGTCCCGCCCGGCATCAGGCCGCGGTTCGCCGCCACCCAGCGGTACACCGCGGCCGCCACCGGCCGCACCGGCGCCAGGGCCAGCACACCGCCCAGGTACGCCCACGCCCCGCCCGAGCGCATCAGCAGCCGCGCCACCGCCTGCGCGCCGGCGTACACCCGCCCGTCCGGCGTCACCCAGAGCACCTCCCGCTCGGCCCGCTCCCGGGTCACCTCGCCGCGCCCGCCGGCCCGGGCGTCCAGCTCCGCGAGATCGGCGAACTGGAACGGCACGGCCTCCCAGCCGCCCGAGGCCAGGGTCTGCCGCGGATAGCGCTCCGCCGCGTTCACGCAGGTCGTGCAGAAGGCGCAGTCCCCGTCGAAGACCAGCACCGGATCCCTCGTCACCGCTCGGCTCATGTACCGATCGTCCCCCATCCGGCCGCAGCCGGGGCACCGGAACCGCCGCCCGAGGATCGAAGCGGCCCGATCCGGGGAAACATGCCGGAACGGCCGGTACCCGACGTCGCGTGACAAGTGTTCAGACGATCACCCGCGCGACGGCACCGGGGCACGGTAACCTGCCGCTGACAAGGGGAGGAGGGCACACCACCCGTGACCAAACTCGACATGACCCCGGGCGCGCAGATACCCCGTACGGACGCGGGCCCGCAGACGGCGGTCACCCAGGCGCTCTCCTCGGTCGCCTACCGCGACTCGGACCTCAAGGCCTTCGAGGACGTCCAGCCCGGCAAGATCAAGGGCGGCCGGTTCAAGCTGCTGCGGCCCAACCTGGGCGAGGCCTTCAGCAAGGCCGTCATCGCCCGCACCCTCGGCGCCAAGCGCAACCCGCTGGTGCCCTCCTTCGGCGTCGACGCCCGGATGGTCGTCCAGCACTGCATGGCCGCCCAGGAGCTGCGCGACGCCCGCGACCGCAAGCTCATGATCGTGACGCTGGTCAGCGGCCTGCTCTTCCTGCCCGGCACCCTGCTCTGGCTGGCCGCCTTCCAGATCCGGGCCTGGCTCAAGAAGGACTCCTCCGGCCGCCAGGACATCTACGGCACCCTGGTGCTGGTCGGCGTCGGCCTGATCGCCGTGCTGCTCGCCGTCCGGCCCCCGGTCACCGGCGTGTGGGCGCTGTACTTCCGGGTGATGGCGCTCGCCCCCGTGGCCGGCTGGTTCATCGCCAAGCGGATCGTGCTGCGCAGCACCGAGGACCTCCGGTCCCGCTGGCTCGGGCTGGTCGAGGGCAACGGGCCCGCCGCGACCGTCCCCAAGGCGGTGCCGCGCGACGACATGGACAAGAAGGCCGCCACCCTCAAGGCCCAGCTGGGCCGGCTGGAGGCCGAGCAGGAGACCAACGTCCACCACTACGCCGGGCCGAAGGGCCTGCTCGGGGCCGGACGGCGCTGGGGCTCCTGGGACGTCAGCGCCGAGCTGAAGCCCGCCGAGGGCCACCCGGACTTCCGGACCTTCCACACCTGGGACCTCGCCCGCAAGATCGGCGAGCGGCTGGGCGGGCTGGGCCGCAGCGAGGTGGCGAACGGCGGCATGCCGGCCTACTCGGTGAACCACTGGGTGATCCAGCACATCCCGGAGGGCGCCGACGAGATCGGCCGTCCCGGCGGCGCCAGCATGGACGGCGACGGTTTCGTGATGCGCGACCACGCCGTCCAGGAGATCGCCAACAAGCAGACTTTCGGCCAGAGCGGCCCGCGCCACGCGGTGGCCACCCAGTTCGTGCTGCACCAGGGGCAGCTGATCTCGACCGTGCTGGTGGAGATCGTCGTACTGTCCAACATCCTGCAGATCACCGTCTCCGGGTACGCCCTGGGTCCGGTGCACGGCATCTTCACCGGCAAGCCCAAGCCCAAGGAGCTGACCCGCCAGAAGACCGGCAAGTTCTGGGAGGAGGAGACCGTCCAGCTGCCGCTCATCGACAACGACGAGGTCATCCGCCAGGCCCTGCGGGCGCCCTTCATGCGGGCTCCCGTGCTGCTCGGCTGGCTGGGCGGCGGGATGGGCCTGCCGGAGCCGTTCGGGCTGCGCTCGGCCTGGGTGACCAAGACCTGGGCGAGCCGGGACAAGAGCGACGACGTGCTCCGCAGCGCCACCCCGGTGGTCTCGGCGGTCACCGCCGCGCTGGTCGACTTCCTGGACGAGCACGACATCGACACCAGCCGGTTCAGCAACCGGGTGGGCATCCTGAAGTCCGAGCTGCAGAGCGTGCGGCCGTTCCTGTTCGACGAGTACCCGGCGGGCTGAGCCCGCACCACGGCGGGGCCCGTACCGGTGCGACCGGTACGGGCCCCGCCCTGGTGTCCGGCCGCAGGCCGGCGGCCGGGGCCGGGTCAGCCCTGCGGCCAGGCCTCGGCCAGCATCTTGCGGGTGTCGGCGAGCAGCTGCGGCAGCACCTTGGTGTGGCCCACCACCGGCATGAAGTTGGTGTCCCCGCCCCAGCGCGGCACCACGTGCTGGTGCAGGTGCGCGGCGATGCCGGCACCCGCGGCCGTGCCCTGGTTCATCCCGATGTTGAAGCCGTGCGCCCCCGAGGCGGCGCGCAGCGCGGTCATCGCCTTCTTGGTGAAGACCGCGAGCTCGTCGGTCTCGGCGGCGTCCAGCTCGGTGTAGTCGGCCACGTGCCGGTACGGGACGACCATCAAGTGGCCGCCGTTGTACGGGTACAGGTTGAGCACCGCGAACACCGCGGTGCCGCGGGCGACGACCAGCCCCTCCTCGTCGCTCAGCGAGGGGATCGAGCAGAACGGGCAACCGTCGTCCGGAGCCGGGCCGGTGGGCTTGTTCTCGCCCTGGATGTAGGCCATCCGATGGGGGGTCCACAGGCGGCGGAAGCCGTCCGGCTCCCCGACGCCCCGCTGCAGTTCCGGCTCACTCGTCATGCTGATCAGCATATTCGCCGAGGGCGGCTTGCAAAGCGGTGCGGGGCAGACTCGTGGAGTCTGCCCCGCACCGTTCACCGCTCCGGTGTCACCACCGAGGGCCTCACACCTGGATGCGACGCTCCACGGCGTCCACGATCTCGGCGATGGCCTCGGCGACCGGCACGCCGTTCTTCTGCTCACCGTTGCGGTAGCGGAAGGAGACGGCGCCGGCCTCGATGTCCTCGTTGCCCGCGATCAGCATGAACGGGAACTTCTGCTTCTGGGCGTTGCGGATCTTCTTCTGCATCCGGTCGTCCGAGGCGTCCACCTCGACCCGGATCCCGCGCTTCTTCAGCTCGGCCGCGACCTCCTGGAGGTACGGCACGTGCTCGTCGGTGATCGGGATGCCGACCACGGTGACCGGGGCGAGCCACGGCGGCATGGCGCCGGCGTAGTGCTCCAGCAGCACCGCGAAGAACCGCTCGATGGAGCCGAACAGGGCGCGGTGGATCATGACCGGGCGCTGGCGCGAGCCGTCCGCCGCGGTGTACTCGAGGTCGAAGCGCTCCGGCAGGTTGAAGTCCAGCTGGATGGTGGACATCTGCCAGGTGCGGCCGATCGCGTCCTTGGCCTGGACGGAGATCTTCGGGCCGTAGAAGGCCGCGCCGCCCGGGTCCGGCACCAGCGGCAGGCCCTGCTTCTCGGCCACCTTGCGGAGGACCTCGGTGGCCTCCTCCCACGCCTCGTCCGAGCCGACGAACTTCTCCGGGTCCTTGGTGGAGAGTTCGAGGTAGAAGTCGGTGAGGCCGTAGTCGCGCAGCAGGCCCAGGACGAAGGTCAGCGTCGAGTCGAGCTCGTCCGCCATCTGGTCCCGGGTGCAGTAGATGTGCGCGTCGTCCTGGGTGAAGCCGCGGGCCCGGGTCAGGCCGTGCACCACGCCGGACTTCTCGTACCGGTACACGGTGCCGAACTCGAAGAGGCGCAGCGGCAGTTCGCGGTAGGAGCGGCCGCGCGCGTCGAAGATCAGGTTGTGCATCGGGCAGTTCATCGGCTTGAGGTAGTAGTCCACGCCCTCGTCGAGCTGCATGGGCGGGTACATGCCGTCCGCGTACCAGTCCAGGTGGCCGCTCTTCTCGAAGAGCTTCCCCTTGGTGGCGTGCGGGGTGTAGACGAACTCGTAGCCCTCCTGCTCGTGCCGGCGGCGCGAGTAGTCCTCCATGGTGCGGCGGATGATGCCGCCCTTGGGGTGGAACACGGCGAGGCCGGAGCCGATGTCCTCGGGGATGGAGAAGAGGTCCAGCTCGTTGCCGAGCTTGCGGTGGTCGCGCTTCTCGGCCTCGACCAGGAAGTCCAGGTGCGCCTTCAGCTCGTCCTTGGACGGCCAGGCGGTGCCGTAGATCCGCTGCAGCATCGGGTTCTTCTCGCTGCCGCGCCAGTAGGCGGCCGCGTTGCGCATCAGCTTGAACGCCGGGATGTGCCGGGTGCTCGGCAGGTGCGGGCCGCGGCAGAGGTCGCCCCAGCACAGGTCGCCGGTCTTGGCGTCCACGTTGTCGTAGATGGTCAGCTCGGCGCCGCCCACCTCGACGTCGGAGCCGTCCTCGGCGGAGGCGGAGCCCTTGAGGCCGATCAGCTCCAGCTTGTACGGCTCGGCGGCCAGCTCCTCGCGGGCGGCGTCGTCGGCGACCACCCGGCGGGAGAACTTCTGCCCCCGCTTGATGATCTCCTGCATCTTCTTCTCGATGGCCTTGAGGTCATCGGGGTGGAACGGCTTCTCGACGTCGAAGTCGTAGTAGAAGCCGTCCTTCACCGGCGGGCCGATGCCGAGCTTGGCCTCGGGGAAGAGCTGCTGCACGGCCTGCGCCATCACGTGCGCGGTGGAGTGGCGCAGGATGTCCAGGCCGTCCTTGCTGCCGATCTCGACGGGCTCGACCTCGTCGCCGTCCTGGACGGCGTACGCGAGGTCCTTGAGCGCGCCGGCGACCCGGGCAGCGATGATCGAGCGGTCGTCGGCGAAGAGCTCGGCGGCCGTCGTGCCCGTGGTCACCACGCGCTCTTCCCGATCGGGTTCGCGGTTGATGATTACCCGGACGTCCGTCACCGGTCTCTCCTGACGTGCTGGAAGCGTGAGGCGCAGCACTTCGCTGCGCGTTCACGATGGTACCGAGAGCGGCGACCGCCTCGCGCACCCATATACCCGTTCCGGTGCCCGCGGCGGTCGCGGGTGCCGGGCGGCGCGGCTCCGGGGGCCGGCCGGTCAGTCCGGGTCGCCCTCCCCCAGGGTCTTGAGCAGCCGCTCGCGCTCGGCGTCCTCCAGCCGGACGAGTTCCAGGTCGTGCGGCCGGGCGAGCTTGCGGAACCCCCCGCGCCGCTCCAGCCGGCCGGCGACCCGGACCGGGGCCCCGGTCAGGTGCGCCTCGGCGGCCAGCCGGTAGCCGCGGTCGTCCAGCCGGACCTTCACCTCGGCGACCTCGGCGCCGCTGAGCACCCGCAACCGCACCGAGCCGGGGCCGGCCGGGCCGCCGCGCTTCAGCCGCACCACGACGCCGACCACCGTGACCGCCACCGCGGGCTCGATCCGCTCCAGCAGTTCGGCGGCCTCCTCCAGGGCGGGCAGGTCGCCGGGGGAGAACTCCAGCGCGATCCGCCGGTCGCCGAAACCGCCCGGGGTGCCGACGGCGGCCGACCAGGCCACCGAGACCTGCGCGGCGGTCGCGCCGCGCACCAGTTGCTGGACGGCCTCCACCAGTTCGCGGCTGACGCCGCTCTGCACCGCGTTCTCGAAGGCCTCCAGGCCGCCGCTGACCCGCCGGTAGTCGACCGCGTCGCGCATCGCCTCCAGGGCACGGACCAGCGTGGTGACGGCCCCCCGGCCCTCCGGGGCGGGGGTGTAGGCGGTGAGGCCGCCGGCCGCGGCCGGCCCGACCACCAGGGCGCGCTGCACGAAGTCCCCGGCCCAGCCGTCCAGCCGGGCGCCGAAGTAGGCGGCCCTGGTGCGGGCGGCCTTGGCGGCGGCGGAGAGCATCGCCCGGGCCGACTCGTGCAGCCGCTCCTCCCCCTCCCAGGTCACCGCACCGGGCACGCCGGGCTGCTCGCGGCGCCACTGGATCTCGTCGCCGGGCACGGTGAGCGCCAGCAGGATCGAGCGGGCGGAGGGGGTGTGCGAACGGGAGAGGGCGGTCACCGCGTCGGCGAGCAGGTCCACCGCGTCGTCGAAGCCGCCGCCGGCCGGCACCAGCACGCTGGTGCCGGGGTCGCTGTCGCCCGGCGGGGTCCACCGTCCGTAGCGGGCCGTCGGGCCGCCGCGCCGCACCCAGCCGTGCCGGGCGAGCAGGGTGGCCAGCACCGCCGGGTCGACCGCAGCGGGGTCCGGCAGCGCCGGCGCCCCGTCCTCGGACATCCGGGTACCCGTCATGTGTCCGCTCCTCCCAGCCGGGGGCGCCGGCCGGTCACGGGCTGCCGCCCGCGCCGACCCTCGCCATGATCTCGCACAGTGCGCGGTCGTCGAAGACCTTGGCCACCGGGACCCGCACGTTGGTCCGCCGCTGCCCGGTGACGGGGTGGCCGGCCAGGTTGACCCAGTAGCAGCAGTGCCGCAGTTCCAGGGCGTCCGACCGGGCCTGCAGCCACTGGTCGACCTGGCGCGGCAGCAGCATCACCACCAGGATCTTGGGCACCGCGACCTGCGCGCGGGCCAGTTTGCGCAGGTGGGCGTTGTCGAGCGTGAAGCTGAAGTGCGGCCCGGCCGGGGCCGCGGCGATCTGCTGGGTGGCCTTCAGCTGGATCTTGACGGTGACCTCGTCGTCGACCGTGTGGGCCGGCGAGCCGTGGCTGACCTGCCAGTCGATCCCGTTGTCGGGGAAGGGCTGGGAGAGCGAGCAGCCGGCCGCGGCGGCGACCGCGTGCAGGTAGGCCACCTGCAGGGTCTCCATGCAGGCGGTGGTGGCCAGGTTGCCGCGCGGCACGGCCGGTGTCCCCTCGGGTCGGGCCGTGCTGCCGGACTGCGTCGTGTCCCCGGACTGCGGTTGCGTCAGCGCCACGGCTCCCGCCTCCCCACCTCGGCGCGCGGCGCCCGCCCCCGTTCGAACAGACCGCCACCGGGAGCATCCCCGACGGTTCCGGTGCCAAACGGTTGAGGTCCCGTCAGAACGGGGTATCACCTGGACAGGACGAGACCGGGCGGGTGCACCGCCGGTCCTCGGCGGCGCACCCGCCCGGTCTCCCCGGCTCCGGTTGAGAGTCCGCATCTCCTGAGGGCAGTACCTGAGGGGCAGTCATGCAGCAGCAATGGTTCACGGGCCCGCTCGCCTCCTTCGACACCGAGACCACCGGCGTGGACGTCGAGACCGATCGCATCGTCTCCGCCGCCCTGGTCGTCCAACTCGCGCCCGGCGCCGTGCCGCAGGCCGCGACCTGGCTGGCCGACCCCGGCGTGCCGATCCCGGACGGCGCCCGCGCGGTGCACGGCATCACCGACGAGCGGGTCCGCGCCGAGGGCCGGCCGGCGCGGACCGTGGTGGCCGAGATCGCCCGTGCGCTGGGCGAGCAGGCGCGGGCCGGGACGCCGGTGGTGGTGATGAACGCGCCGTACGACCTGACGCTGCTGGACCGCGAGTTGCGCCGGCACCGGGGGATCACGCTGGCCGACTGCCTGGGGCCGGCCGAGCTGGTGATACTGGATCCGCGGGTGCTCGACAAGCATGTCGACCGGTACCGCAAGGGCCGGCGCACGCTGACCGACCTGTGCGCCCACTACGGGGTGGAGTTGGCGGGCGCGCACGACGCCGCGGCCGACGCGACGGCGGCGATGGGGCTGGTCCGTGCCCTGGGCGCCCGCTACCCCGGGGCGCTCGGCGCGCTCGGTCCGGCCGACCTGCACCTGCGGCAGCGGGTCTGGCACGCGGCGCAGGCCCGTGGCCTGCAGAACTGGTTCGACCGCTCGGGCACCCCGGAACGGGTGGACCTGTCCTGGCCGTTGCGTCCGCTGCGGTGCGCCTGCGGCCGGCGGCTGTCGCCCGAGCACAGCTGCGAGGCGGCCGCGTGACGGCGTGACCGTCGAGCGGCGGCGGCTCGGCGGCCCGTGGTGGTGCCGCCTCATGCGACAGGCCCCGATCGGAGAACCGATCGGGGCCTGTGCACTGCCGGTTGTCTGACAACCGTGCTGTCCGGGTGGGCGATACTGGGATCGAACCAGTGACCCCTTCGGTGTGAACGAAGTGCTCTCCCGCTGAGCTAATCGCCCGGGCAACGAGAAGAAGACTAGCACCATTCGAGGGCCGCCTCGCAACCCGCCCGCCCCGGTCAGCTGGCGGACCCGCAGAAGTCGGGCGCCGCAGGGAAGATGACTGCGCCTCAGTCGGATTCGGCGTCGCCGGCGCGGGATTAACGGAAAAAGACGTGGAGCCCCGGCCATTTAATGGCCGGGGCTCCACGTCTCACCAATGCATTCCGGTGGGCGATACTGGGATCGAACCAGTGACCCCTTCGGTGTGAACGAAGTGCTCTCCCGCTGAGCTAATCGCCCGGGTGCAGGGAAAACATTACCGCATCCCGAAGGCTGCTCCGAACACCCCTCGGCCGGGCCCGCCGGCCGGCCGGCTCAGGTCACGTTCCAGGGCATGGTCAGCCCGTACTTCCAGAGGTACCAGCCGCCGAGCCCGGCGATCACGACCAGGCCGACGGCCGTCAGCGTGAGGTTGCGGCGCCGGACCCTGGGGTCCATCGCCTTCTGCGCGGCCTCGGCCACCTTGCGCCTGGTCCAGCGAAGGGCCAGCTGGGCCCAGACGAACTCGGTCGCCCAGATGCCCATGCCCAGGAAGATGACCACCCAGCCCGGTCCGGGGAGCGGCAGCATGACCACGCCGAGCACCACCACCGCGAGGCCGACCAGGAAGATCACCACCTGCCAGCTCAGGTGCAGCGGCCTCGACCGCCGGATGAAGTGCGGCGCCCTGGATCCCAGCGGCCGGCCCCCGTCCTGCCCGTCCGGCGCGCCCGGTCCGGCCCCCGGCGCGTCCTGCCCGTCCGGCCTCTCCTGCCCGGCCCCCGTCCCGTCCTGCACGGCCTCACCCGTTCCCGTGTTGTCGCTTCGTACAGCCATGCCAGGAAACTAGCCGAGATGCCGGGCCGGTAATCGGTCGCCCTCCGCACCGGGCCGATTCCGCAATGCGCCGGAAGGGGTACGACTCGCCCTCGAATCGGGACAGAGGGGTTTACATCGGTCTTGGAGGTGGGATGGTCCGTTCGCCGACGTGCGATTCCCCGAGCGCACACTGAGCGAAAGGCCATGGCGCTTATGAACACCACGGTCAGCTGCGAGCTGCACCTGCGCCTCATCGTGTCCAGCGAGTCCTCGCTGCCCGTCCCCGCGGGCCTGCGCTACGACACCGCCGACCCCTATGCCGTGCACGCCACCTTCCACACCGGTGCCGACGAGACCGTGGAGTGGGTGTTCGCCCGAGATCTCCTTGCGGAGGGGCTGCACCGACCCACCGGTACCGGCGACGTCCGGGTCTGGCCCTCGCGCAGTCACGGGCAGGGAGTGGTCTGCATCGCCCTGAGCTCTCCGGAAGGAGAAGCCCTGCTGGAGGCCCCGGCCCGGGCGCTTGAGAGCTTTCTCAAGCGCACGGACGCCGCCGTGCCCCCCGGCACCGAACACCGTCACTTCGACCTCGACCGGGAGCTGTCGCACATCCTCGCCGAAAGCTGACCCCGCCGCAGGGCGCCACCCCGCCGCAGCGCGAGGTGACACCCCCCTGCCGTACCGCGGCCGTCCTACTCGGGGGCACGGCCGCACATCCCGCCGCGCACGACGCGGCCTCGGGGCCGGATCCCCGGTCCGTTCCCTTCCAGGGGCGGACCGGGGCTCCGGAAGCACCCGGCACCGGTGCCGGCCGCCCTCGCGGGTGGCCGGCCTGTCTGCCGGGTGCCCGGGCGTCCGGGCGCGTCACGGCCGCCGCCCGCCCCGCGGGAGCTCCCCCGCCGGGGCCGGGGCCCGGTAAGGTCTGGGGTGACAGTCGACGCGGGTGGTCTGCCGCCCGCCGCGCGAGGAGCCCCCACGTGCTGATCACCCATGACACCGAGTGCGCGCTGAGCATTCTGGTCGAGCTCCTCAACACCTCGCCGGACGCCTGCGGCAGCGAGCTGCTGACGGACGTGGCCGCGCTCGACTCCTTCGTGGTGAGCCAGGAGATCAGCGAGATCGACTCGCTCACGCCCGGCGACCTGCGCGCCGTCCAGCAGCTGCGCGCCCGGCTGCGCGAGGTGTTCTCGGCCGGCTCCACCGACGAGGCCGCCGAGCTGGTGAACGCCGTGGTCGCGGCCGCGGGGACGACGCCCCGGCTGACCAACCACGACCACCACGGCTGGCACATCCACTACTTCGCGCCGCACGCCGCCCTGGGCGACCACCTGGCGGCCGAGCTCGGGATGGCCCTCGCGTTCATCGTGATGGCCGGCGAGCGGGAGCGGCTGCGCAACTGCGAGGCGCCGGACTGCGCGCGGGTCTTCGTCGACCTCTCCCGCAACCGCTCGCGCCGCTACTGCGACAGCCGTACCTGCGGGAACCGCCTGCACGTCGCCGCCTACCGGGCCCGGCAGCGCTCGGCCGAGACGGTGCCCAGCGCCTGAGCCGGCACCGGCCGCGCACGCGCCCCGGGGCCACCGGGGCCGGATTCCCGTTCGCCGAGGCCCGGCCGGCCGCTCAGATCCCGCGCTTGCGGAGGATCTCCTCGATGTCGGCGAAGTCGCCGAGGCCGTCGTCCGCGGGCGCGGCCTGCTTGGGACGCCCCGGTGCCTTCGCGCTCCCGGCCGCCGGGGCCCGGGAGCCGGAGACCGCCGGACGGGACGGTGCGCCGCCCGCCGCCGGCGCGCCGGACGCGGGGGCGGCCGCCTTGCGCCGGCGGTGGGACACCCGGCCGCTGCCGATCAACAGGACGGTGGAGAGGGCGAGCAGCCCGATCCCGATCCACACCCGGGGGTCGAGGACCAGCTGCGTCGCCCAGTCGGCGATCTCGCCGCCGATCGTCCGGGCCACCGGGAAGAGCCCGGTCAGGTAGAGCCCGGCCGGCAGCAGCGCCACCGCGAACCACCGGGTGGCCGCGAGGTACCGGCGCCGGTACGCGGTCAGGCCCGCCACGGCCACTCCCGCCGCCGTCAACGTGAAGGCCACCGCCGCGGTCAGCACGGCTGCCCGGTCGCGCGCTCGTCGGTCCTGGACATGCGGGCCTCCCGTCGGCGTCGCCCGGCGCGCACCGCTCCCTGGCGGGGCGCCCACTAGTGGAACACTGGGGGAATGATCGATGGTTCCCTCCCCCGGCTGGAGTTCTGGTGCGAACTCCAGTGCCCGGACTGCCGCACCGCCCTGGACGACATCCGCGCCCTGCGCGCCGAGTACGGCGACGCCCTCCCGGTGGAGCTGCGGCACTTCCCGCTGGAGAAGCACAAGCACGCGTACGCCGCCGCCCAGGCCGCCGAGGAGGCGTTCGCCCAGGGCCTCGGCTGGCCGTACGTGGAGGCCCTGCTCGCCCGGGTCGACGAGCTGGGCACCCGCGGCGAGGCACTGCTGGTCGAGGTGGCCCGCGAGGCCGGCCTGGACGCCGAGGAGGTCGAGCTGGCGCTGATCGACGGCCGGCACACCCTGATCGTGGACGCCGACCAGGCCGAGGGCAAGGCGATCGGGGTGAGCGGCACCCCGACCTACGTGATCGCCGGGCAGCGCCTGGACGGCGGCGCGAGCCAGGACGGCCTGCGTGCCAGGATCGTCGAGATCATCGGACGGCGGCAGGCCTCCTGACCCGCCGTCAGCAGAGCGGCTTGCCGAACACCCGGTTGGTGACGGCGTAGCCGAGCGAGGTGTACAGGCCGACCGCCACCTCGTTGCTGCTGAAGACGTTGAGGCCCAGGTCTCGGACCCCCGCGGCCAGGCACTCCCGCTCGGCCAGCAGCATCAGGCTGCGCCCGTGGCCCCGGCCCCGGTGGTCCGGGTCGACCTCCACGGTCATCACCCAGGCCAGCGGCCGGCCGTCCGGCAGGTCGCGCTGACGCAGGGCCACCCAGAGGCTGCCGAGCAGCCCGCCGTCGGCGTCGTACAGCTGCCGCAGGACCACCCCGGGGGTCGCGTGGCCCTGCGGCAGCAGGTACGCGTGATCGGCGTCGGACTTGGCCCGGGCCTGCTCCTCGGTGAGCCCGGAGGCGCACAGGTCGTGCAGGTACCCGGCCTTGGCCTCGGCCAGCCAGGCCGGGTAGCCCGCGGCGTCGACCGGACGCGCGGTGAGGCCCGGCGGGAGCCCGGCCCCGGCGGACAGGCCCTTGGCCATGTTGCGCATCCGCTCGGTGTAGCCGAGCGCCTCGGCCAGCCGGCGGGCCGCCGTTGCCGCCTCCGGGATGTCGGCGTCGACCCTGCTGCAGCCCCAGCCGCGGAGCACCTCCTCGGCCGCGAGCGCGCCGACGGTGGCGCGCCCGCGCCGGTGCCCCTCCCGGACCTCCAGCTCGGAGATGTTCCCCCAGTGCTGGTCTCCGCGCGGGGTCGCGGTGGTGCGCAGGGCACCGACCGGCCGGCCGTTGGCGCAGATCTGCCAGCGCCGGGTGCGGCCGCCCCCCGGGGCCGGGGCTTCGGGGCTCTCCGGACGCAGCGTGGTGGTCATGCCGAGGTCCCTTCCCCGCGGTTCGGTGGTTCTACCCCGCGCGGCGCGCCGAGAACGCCGGACCGGGGCCGACGGCGCGCGGCCGGGGCCCGGCGGCGCCCACCCGGCGGCCGGGGGCGCTCAGGGGTCGAGGTCGTCTGCGCTGCGCTCGGCGAACCTGATCATGGCCTTGGCGGTGACCGGGCCGGGGCCGGGCAGCTCCCGGCCGTCGATCCGGGTGACGGCCTGGACGTCGCGCAGGGTCGAGGTCAGGAAGACCTCCTCGGCCTGCGCCAGCACGGACAGCGGGAGGTCCACCTCCTCCGCGTCGCACCACTCGACGACGAGCCGGCGGGTGATGCCCGCCAGGCAGCCGGCGGCGAGGGTGGGCGTGAGCAGCCGGCCGCCGAGGACGACGAAGACGTTGGAGCCGGTGCCCTCGCAGAGCTGCCCGGCGGTGTTGGCGAACAGCGCCTCGGTGGCGCCCGCGCGGTGCGCGGCGGCCAGGGCCACGACGTTCTCGGCGTACGAGGTGGTCTTCAGGCCGGCCACGGCGCTGTGCTCGTTGCGCCGCCACGGGACGGTGACCACGGCGGTGGTGTCGGCGCGGCGGGCGGCGGTGCCCAGCGCGACCACCAGGCTGGTGCCCTGGTCGCCGCGCTCCGAGCCGAGCGGGGAGGTGCCGCCGGTGTAGGTGATCCGGAGCCGGCCGAGCGGCATCGGGTCGGCGGCCACCACCTGCTCGCAGGCCTCACGGACCAGGTCGTGGTCGGGGTCGGGCAGCCCGAGGCCGCGGGCGGAGCGGGTGAGGCGCTCCAGGTGGCGGGTGAGGGCGAAGAGCCGGCCGTCTTCGGCCTTGACGGTCTCGAAGACGCCGTCGCCGACGGTGAGGCCGTGGTCGAGCACGGAGACGGTGGCGGCGTCGTTGGCGACCAGTGAGCCGTTGACCCAGATCATCGGTGGCTGCTCCTCGGGGAGGACGGGTGGGGACGGTCGCGCTGCGGGACCTTCCGCACTGGGACTTCACTGCGGGACTGCTACGGCGGGACTGCTCGCTCCGTGGACCCCCGGACGAGGGGCGGCGCGCCGCCGGGCGGGGCTCCCCGTCCGGCCGGGGTCAGCCGACCGGGGTCGGCCGCCGGCCGGGATCAGGGAGTGCCCTGGCCAGACGCTATCGCGACCAGTCGGGCGGCCTTGAGCTCGGTCTCCGCCCACTCCCGGGCGGGGTCCGACTCCCAGGTGATGCCGGCACCGGTGCCGAAGCGCAGGACCGGCACCGCGGGGTCGCTCCGGTCGATCCAGAACGTGCGGATGCCGACCGCGAGTTCGCCCTCGCCGCGGTCCGCGTCCACCCAGCCGACGGCCCCGCAGTAGGGCCCGCGCGGGGCCCGTTCCAGGGCTTCGATGATCCGCAGGGCGCTGGACTTGGGGGCACCGGTGACCGACCCGGGCGGGAAGGTGGCGTCGAACAGCTCGGGCCAGCCCGCACCCTCGCGCAGGCTGCCCTCGACGGTGGACACCAGGTGGACCAGCCCGGGGTGCTTCTCCACCGCGCACAGGTCGGGGACGGTGACGGTGCCCGTCGCGCAGACCCGGCCGAGGTCGTTGCGGACCAGGTCCACGATCATCACGTTCTCGGCGTGGTCCTTCTCCAGCAGATCGTGCTCCGTGCGGCCGGTGCCCTTGATCGGCCCGGAGGAGACGGTGCGGCCGGCGCGGCGCAGGTAGAGCTCCGGCGAGGCGGTGGCTATCTCGACGCCGTGGGCGGGCAGCCGCAGGGTGCCGGCGTAGGGGGCCGGGTTGCCGTGGGCGAGCAGCCCGGTGAGGGCGTCGACGTCGCTGCGGCCCGGGTCGGGCAGCGGCGCGGAGAGCACCCGGCAGAGGTTGGCCTGGTAGACCTCGCCCGCCGCGATGTGCTCGCGGATCCGGCGCACGCCGGCCGTGTAGGCGTCCCGGTCCAGCGAGCTGTGCCAGCTGTCGGGGCCCGGGCCGTGCCAGCCCTCGGTGCGGGGCGGGGCGGGGGCCGGGCGGACGTCCTCGAAGCGGGCGCAGGTGAGGCGGCCCTCGAAGTCGTACGCGACGGCCCAGAAGCCGGCGGAGTCGAGTGCGGCCGGGTCCGAGGTGACGTCACGCAGCCCGGTCGCGAGGCGGCCGCCGAAGCGGGCGAGCGGGCTGGGGGGAAGGGCTGGGCCGGACACGGTGCTCCTGCGCGGATTCGGTGCTGTGCCGCGCGGTGGTGGGGCGCGACGAAGAGGTGGTCTGCGGTGCCTGAAGTGTAGGTCGGGGGGCGCGCGGGGCGCGGGTGCGCCCGGCGGACGGGCGCCGGGCGCTCTGCGGCGCGAGCGGGCGCGGGCATCGGCCCGGAGGGTCCGGGCGGGCTGACGGAGCACCACCTGGGGAGCATCCCCGCGGCACGCTGCGGGAACGGATTTTTAGCTGGCCCGGGAATCCGCTAGAGTTCAACACGTCGCCAGGGAGCGCAGCCGAAGAAAAGCGGTGAAGCCCCCGGGAGACAGGCGGACGTGGCTCAGTTGGTAGAGCATCACCTTGCCAAGGTGAGGGTCGCGAGTTCGAATCTCGTCGTCCGCTCGATGAAGGACAGTGTAAGATCGTCCTTCGAGTGTTGCCTGGTGGAGTGGCCGAGAGGCGAGGCAACGGCCTGCAAAGCCGTCTACACGGGTTCAAATCCCGTCTCCACCTCCAAGAGGTGCCCCTGGTTCGCCGGGAGCCCTCCCCGCGCGATTAGCTCAGCGGGAGAGCACTACCTTGACACGGTAGGGGTCACTGGTTCAATCCCAGTATCGCGCACTCGGACCTCTCGGGGTTCGCCGTAGTACCGCCTCACCAGGCGCGATTAGCTCAGCGGGAGAGCACTACCTTGACACGGTAGGGGTCACTGGTTCAATCCCAGTATCGCGCACTCGATCCCCTCGGGGTTCGCCGTAGTACCGCCTCACCAGGCGCGATTAGCTCAGCGGGAGAGCACTACCTTGACACGGTAGGGGTCACTGGTTCAATCCCAGTATCGCGCACAGTTCAGCCGAAGGCCGTGGTCCGTGAGGATCACGGCCTTCGTCGTGTCCCGGCCTCCCGCAGCAGGAGGGGCACCCCCGGAAGAAGCGGGCCCCGGACATGGGAGAGCCGCGTACGGGCGCCCTCACCGGCGTCCGTACGCGGCAACTCCGTCTGCCGAGGCGCTCCGCGCTCCGCTCCCGCCCGTCCGCGTGTCAACGCGGGCGCGGCGCCTCGGCCGGCACCGACTCCCCTCCCCAGGGGATCAGTGCCCGATCAGGTCGGCGACGGCCTGGGCCTGGGTCGCCATCTGCTCCCAGCCGCCGAACAGCATGACCAGCAGCACCGCGCAGGGCAGCGCCATCGCCAGGGCCACCGCGGGGTGCCTGGTCTGGGCGCCCGGGCGTCGGGCCGGAGAAGGCCGGCGACGGGTTGGTCCGGTGACCTGCGGTGCCATCTGCCCTGCTCCTACCCGTTCCGGTGGTCGGTCTCTGCTGTGCCGTGCGTGCTGTTCGCGCTGTGCTGTTCGCGCTGTGCTGTTCGTGCTGTGCTGTTCGTGCTGTGCTCGGCCGGACGGACCGGCCTGCCGCCGGTGCTGGGCTCCGGGTGCTCCCGGTGCTGCGTACGTGCCGCCTGTGCGGGCGGCGGGCTGGCGCGGTGGACGGTCTACCTCGGGGGACGAGTCTCGCGCCCACCGCTAAAGGCAACGCTATGGCGCAGGGGGGTGGCCGCGCGTCATGCCCGCGTACGGTTCGCCGGGCATCCCGGAGGATGACGACCGGCGCGGCGGCCTACTACCGAAGGGGGAGATGACGGGGATCACATCCCCGAGGGAACCCTGAGAGCGACCCCGAGGGAGCGCGCGGGAAGGCCCGGGAGCGGACCGCGGGAGGTGCTCGGGAGATCATCACGAAATCGCTCCCGCGGCTGGTCAGCACGGGTGCGGCGGCCCCTCGCAGGGGAAGATCGGACAATCCCACGGGCCGTTGGGGTGTTGCGTATCAGCACACCGCAGCAGGCAGTCCGTAAGCTGTGCCGGACAGGATCTGACGATGCCCCAACCGACGGGGTCTCACCCACGGGCTGACGGGAACGAAGATGGCGATGATGCGGCTGAGGCGTGAGGACCCCCGCATCGTCGGACCGTACCGCCTGCACCGGCGGCTGGGGGCCGGCGGCATGGGCGTGGTCTTCCTCGGCTCCGACCGCCGGGGGCAGCGGGTCGCGCTCAAGCTGATCCGCGCCGAGCTGGCGGAGGACGCCGAGTTCCGGACCCGCTTCGCGCGCGAGATCGCGGCGGCCTCCCGGATCCGGGGCGGCTGCACGGCTCGGGTGATGGGCTCGGACATCGAGGCGGACCGGCCCTGGCTGGCCACCGCGTACGTCCCCGGGCCCTCGCTGTACAAGCGGGTCGGCGACGAGGGGCCGCTGGGCTGGCCGGAGGCGGCCCGGATCGGCGCCGCGCTGGCGGACGGGCTGGTCAAGGTGCACGAGGCCGGGGTGGTGCACCGCGACCTCAAGCCGTCCAACATCCTGCTCTCCCCCAAGGGCCCGCGCATCATCGACTTCGGCATCGCCTGGTCCCGCGGCGCCAGCACGCTCACCCACGTCGGCACCGCCGTCGGATCGCCCGGCTTCCTGGCGCCCGAGCAGGTGCGCGGGGCCGCGGTCACGCCCGCCACCGACGTCTTCGCCTTCGGCGCGACCCTCGCCTACGCGCTCACCGGGGATTCCCCGTTCGGCTCCGGCGCCTCCTCCGAGGTGATGCTCTACCGGGTCGTGCACGAGGAGCCCGACCTCTCGGCCGTACCGCCGCAGCTGGCGCCGCTGGTGAAGGCCTGCCTGGCCAAGGAGCCCACCGAGCGGCCCGGCGCCGCCGCGCTGCACGAGCGGCTCAGCGAGCTGGCCGCCCGGGGCGCCGCCGCGACCGGCGGCGGCCGCACCTCGCCGGCCCCCCGCACGGTCGCTCCCCCGCCGCAGGCCGTACCCGCCCCCGGCCGGGCCCCCGGGCCGGCCGTCGGGGCGCGGGTGCGGGCCGGCGCGGAGCGCCCGGCGCCCGGACGGCGGCCCTACGGCCAGCCGGACACCTCACCGCTGCCCCGCGCCGACGCCGCGCAGCGCACCCGGCCCTTGAGGCCGCGCCAGCAGACCCCGCCGCCCGGCCGCGCCGGCGAGCGGCGGGACCGCCAGCACACGCCCGCCCCCGGCCGTCCGAGCGGCTCCCGGCGCCGGCTGCTGCGGCAGCGGGTGATCGTCTTCGTCACGGTGACCGTCGGCGTGGCGCTGGCCATCGCCGCGGCCCAGGGCTGCGAGAACCGCGCCGACCAGAGCCTCGGCCGGCCCGGCGCGGTGCCGGCGGCCGCCTCCGCGCCGGCCGTCGCGGGCGGGCTCTCGGTGGACGTGGCGGCCACCCAGCCGGCCGGCGGCGCACCGTCCGCCGCCGTACCGGCGCCCCCGCCGGCCGCGGCGCAGTCGCCCGCCGCGCAGTCCACCGCGGCGCTGGCCGCGGCGGCACGCGGCAACCCGCCGGGCCCCGACGCCGGGCTCGGCCCGGCCGTCGGCGCCCTGCCCGCGGTGGACTGGCCCAACCGCAGCTTCCCCGACCCGGCGGGCGGCGGCGGCATCCGGCTGCGCGACGGCCGCTCGGCCGGCGAGGGCCCGCAGGTGGCGCTCAGCGCCGTGCTGCCGGCCCAGTACCGGGGCGCGGCGGCGGCGCTGGTGGTGCTCCGGCGGGCCGAGGGCTCGGTGCCGGTCGACCTGGTGCAGCTCTTCGGTTTCAGCGGTGGCGCGCCCGTGGCGCTGGCCTCCCGCTCCTCGGCCGCGAACCCGCAGGCGGTGGCGAGCTGGCGGCTCGACAGCGGCTCGCTGGTGCGCGAGGAGCGGGTCTCGCAGACCGGCGCGGTCTCGTCCACCCGCTACACCGTGCGCGGTGACGGCACCTGGGAGGAGTCCTGGCCGGGCGCCGGCGTCTCGGGCGGTACGGGCGGCTGAGCCGCCCCGCGACCACCCCGCGTCCGGAGCGGCCGGGCACCGCCCCGGACGGACCGGTGGGTCAGCCCGCCGTGACGGTGTAGAAGGCCACCGCCGCCGCCGCGCCGACGTTCAGCGAGTCGATGCCGTGCGCCATCGGGATCCGCACCTGGTGGTCGGCCGCCTCCAGGGCCCGGCGGGTCAGCCCGTCCCCCTCGGCGCCCAGCATCAGGGCGGCCTTGGGCAGCCGGCGCGGCGCGGCGTCCGCCAGCGGGAGCGCCGACTCGGCCGGGGTGAGCGCGAGCAGCTGGAACCCCGCCTGCCGGACGCTCTGCAGGGCCGCCGGCCAGGGTTCGAGCCGGGCGTAGGGGACGGCGAACACGGCGCCCATCGAGACCTTGACGGCCCGCCGGTAGAGCGGGTCGGCGCAGTCCGGGGAGAGCAGCACGGCGTCCATGCCGAGGGCCGCGGCGCTGCGGAAGATCGCGCCGAGGTTGGTGTGGTCGACCAGGCCCTCCAGCACGGCGACCCGGCGGGCCCCGGCCAGCACCTCGGCGGCCGGCGGCAGCGGCCTGCGCTCCATCGAGGCGAGCGCGCCGCGGTGCACGTGGTAGCCCGTGACCTGCTCGGCGAGCGCGGCCTCGACCACGTGCACGGGTGCGTCGGTGCCGGCGATCAGGTCGCCCATCACCTCCAGCCACTTCGGGGTCAGCAGCATCGACCGCATCCGGTAGCCGGCGGCCAGCGCTCGGCGGATGACCTTCTCGCCCTCGGCGATGAAGAGGCCCTCGGCGGGCTCGCGGCGGCGGCGCAGCTCCACGTCGGTCAGACCGGTGTAGTCGGCGAGGCGCGGGTCGGCGGGGTCGGTGACGGTGCTGGGTTCGGACACCCTGCGATCTTGCCCGGTCACGGTGGCGAAGGCCAAAC